>JAJYVT010000105.1 GCA_021791845.1 Actinomycetes bacterium
CGGAGCGCAAACGGGTCGCGACGCAGCTCACCGGGCTCGGATGGGACATCCCACCTTCGCAGGCCAACTTCCTCTGGATCCCTGCAGGTGAGGCTCGTGCGGCGGCAGCGGTGCGCCGCTGTGCCGAGAGCAGGGTGCTCGTCCGTCACTATCCCGACGGATTGCGGATCACCATTGGCACCGAGGAAGAGAACACCCGGCTGCTCGATGCCCTGGGCAGCCCTGAGGATCTGCCCCCAACGGGCATTGCGGCAGCGGCAGGCCAGGCGAGCGGGTCCGCGGTCGAGCGTTCCTGATCAGTAATCGACGACAAGCAGCAGTCCCAGTCCACCGGTCCGTGGAGCACGGCCGGCTCGCAGAAGAGATCCAGGATGTGGGGAGCGACGGCACGGACTACCCGCTCGCCGCCGTCGTCGCGCCCGCACGAGTGGGGTGCCACCTGCGCGGCGAGGAGGCGGGTCCTCGGCGCCCACATCGGGGCCTTCACTCGCATGTACAGTAACCTGCTACACGATGCCAGGGGGGGTGATTGATGATCTGTGCGGACGTTCGCCACGCGAGCATCCGGTCGACCGCTGATCGGCGGATGCGCTGCGCATGGGCGCCACGCCCCCGTGAAGGAACACGATCTCTCGAGGCGACTCGATGGACCGTGTGACGGAGAAGCTCGACCCGCCTGCGACGAGAGCGAACGCGAGCGCTGGCGCGGACCGACCCTCTTCCGACCCGGCGTCGATCGACGCCGGGATTCGCCGAACCGTCCAGCAGGCGTATCGAGCGTCCGACTGGTGGCGTGCCCACCTGGACGCCGCCGGCGTCGATCCCCTCTCCGTGCGCGGCCGGGCGGATCTCCCCCGGCTCCCGTTCACCACGAAGCTCGAACTCCGGGATGCGTACCCACTCGGCTGGGTGATGGTCCCAGACCGCGACATCAGGCGGGTACATGCCTCGTCCGGCACCACGGGCAAGCGAACGCTCTGCGCCTATACGGATGGCGACCTCCAGGATTGGGCCGATCAGTTCGCCCGGTGCTACCGGTACGCCGGCGTGACGGAGGCGGACCGAGTCCAGGTGATGGTGGGCTTCGGGCTGTGGACCGCCGGCAACGGGTTCCAATCCGGGGCCGAGCGCGTCGGGGCGATGACGGTGCCCACGGGACCGGGGAACGTCGAGCTCCAGCTGGAGATGATGCGAGACCTCGGCACCACCACCATCTGCGCGACGTCCTCGTTCGCGCTGCTCATCGCCGAGGAAGTGGCGTCTCGGCACCTCCGTGACTCCCTGAGCCTCCGCAGGGGGATCATCGGCTCCGAGAGGTGGGGCGCCGGCATGAGGGCCCGGATCGACGACCTGCTCGGTATCGAGTCGTTCGATGTGTACGGCTTGACCGAGCTCTACGGGCCCGGTGTCGGGATCGACTGCGACCGTCACGACGGTATCCACGTGTGGTCGGACTACTACGTCGTGGAGATCGTCGATCCTGAGACGCTCGAACCCGTCGATCCGGGACAGGAGGGGGAGATCGTGATCACCACGTTGCGCAAGGAGGCGATGCCGCTCCTTCGCTACCGCACGCGTGATCGATCGTGGCTCTACCCGGAGCCCTGCGCTTGTGGGAGCCCCTTTCCCCGTATCGGCCGGATCCTCGGCCGGACGGACGACATGGTGAAAGTCCGAGGCGTGGCAATCCATCCGGCCCAAGTGGACTCGGTGCTGTCGACCGTCGAGGGGGTGGGCCCCGAGTACCAGATCCACATCTCCAGACCTGACGGTCATCGCGATCGTCTGGTGGTGCGCGTGGAGGGGGAGGCGGTGTTCGACGCCGGGTCGTCGCTCTCCGAACGGCTCCACCAGGTGCTGGGTGTTCGGACGGAGGTGGAGATCGTCGAGTACGGCTCGCTGCCACGGACCGACCGCAAGGCTCGTCGCGTCTTCGACAGCCGCTCCGACGAGGATGCCGGGGACCCGCCCTGATGGCATGCCAGCCACCCTCTGGACCCGGAAGGCGCAGGGCCAGCCGGACCGCGGTCACCACCCCTCCGACCAGGGCCAACGGGGCTGAGTGGTCGCAGCGACCTCCGAGACGGTCGCGATCGGGGCGCACCAGTCCGAGGATCGGGGCGCCCGCCACGTCAAACGGCGCGGCGGGCCGATGATCGAGCACATGCCGGTCCTCTTTGCCGCCGGTCTCGGCCAGCTGCCGGAGACCCTCGCGAGCGGCATCGTCAACGGGTGCATCTACGCCCTGGCTGCCATCAGCCTGCTCGTGGTGTACAACGTCACCGGCGTCATCAACTTCGCAGTCGGGGACTTCCTCATGGCGGGCGCGATGCTGACGCTCCTGTTCGCCGGACCCAACGGTGACCCACACCGCCTCCCACTGGCCTTGGCCGTCGTGCTGGCAGTGTTGATCGTGACGGTGGTCGGCGCGCTGCTCGAGGTGCTCGTGATCCATCCCCGGCGCCGATACGGGACCATCTTCCTCCTGATCCTGACGATCGGCATCTCGTCGTTGCTCGAAGGCGGCGCCCTCATCCCCACCGGTTCGCTCACCTACGGCCTCCGTCCCTTCACGACCGGCCCCGCGGTGTCGATCGCCGGCGTCCTGCTCCCGCGGCAGGACTTCTGGATCGTGGGATCGACCCTGATCGTGATGGGGCTGTTGTGGTATGGCGCGACCCGCACCAGGACGGGCAAGGCGCTGCGAGCCTGCGAGGTGAACCCGACGGCGGCCCGCCTCGTCGGTATCCGGGTCGACCGGTACTGGACGATCGCCTTCGCCCTCGGAGCCCTTCTGGCGGCATTTGCCGGAGCGATCCTGGTTCCCGTGACCTACGCCACCTACAACATGGGGATCCCGATCACCTTGAAGGCGTTCGTGGCGTGGATCCTGGGCGGCGTCGAATCTCCGGTGGGAGCAGTGGCCGGAGGGGTGGGCTTCGGCGTGCTCGAGGCCGTCGTGCTCGGCTACTCCCCTGCGTCCGTGGCGAACTACGGCGACGCCGTTCCGCTCCTGCTCCTGATCGTCGTCCTCGTGGTGCGGCGGCGCGGGCTGACCCGCCGGCTGGTGGTGACGCGCGTATGAGCGCGAGCAGCTCCCCGTCAGCCGATCGGCCGGGCGCCGGCGGAGCGATCCGAGCACCGGCGCCCCTGGCCGGACGGTGGTGGGCGCCGTTCGCCGGTCTGGTGGCGGTCGGAGCCGTCTTCTTCACCATGCCCCAATGGATGCCGGCGATGGGCTTCTTGTCGATCGACGACGGCGTCACCGTCACCATCTACACCATGCTCGCCTTGGGGATGGTCCTGGTCCTCGGGTACTGCGGACAGCTCATGTTGGCCACCAACGCCCTGTTCGGGGTCGGGGCGTACGGGCTGGCCGTCCTGGCGCTCCACCAGAGCCTGAACCCCTGGGCCGGTCTGGTCGTCTCCGCTGCCGCGGTTGCCGCCGCCGCCGCGATCATCGGCATCATGGTCTTCCGACTGACCGGCCACCTTCTGGGCCTCGTCACCCTGGCCATCGGGTACATCGCGTACGTCGTCTTCGAGACGTCGCCTCTGACCGGGGCTGGGACGGGCATCAGCGCCGGGCCGAGCTTGTCGATCGGGAGCGCCGTCTTCTCGGGTGGCGAGAACAGCTTCTTCTATGTCTGCACCGTGGCCGCCCTGATCTTCCTCGTCGTCGCCCGCAACCTCGTGGTGAGCCGTACGGGACGGGCGCTGCGGGCCGTCGAGTCGAACGAGGCGGCGGCGGCCTCGTCCGGCGTCAATGCCACGCACTACAAGGTGGTCGCGTTCGTGGTCGGGGCCATCATGGCCAGCGTCGCCGGAAGCCTGTACGCCAACTACGTCGGAGTGGTCGGAGCTTCCTCCTTCACAATTCTCGTCACCGTCGAGGTCCTCCTCATGGCCGTGGTCGGAGGACTGCGGTCGATCTGGGGCGCGCCGTTCGGTGTCCTGGGCATCGTGATGTTCCAGGCTGCACTGCAAACCTATGGACCGGACATCATCCACATCAACTCGTCGTACTTCACCACGATCGGCTTCGGCGTGGTCCTCATCCTCGTGCTGTTGTTGCTGCCTGGCGGGCTTGCCAGCGTCGGAAAGTGGACCGAGCGCATCGTCGAGTCCCAGCGAGCATCCAGGCGTCCGGGGCTGCACGAGACGGAGGCGAGCGGCTCGACCGTGATCGACGTCCCCGAGCCGGACCCCGTCCTGGTCGGCGCATCAGCCGGCCGTTCACCCGTCCGGGTCCGCCACCTGGGGGGGGAACGAGGGGACGCTCGGGAAGGGGACCCGGGGGGCGGTCCGGGCCCGGAGCCCTCGTGCCTCCTCCGGGCCGCGGACGTGTCGTGCCACTTCGACGGCTTGGCTGCGCTCGACGGCGTGAGCCTGGAGCTTCGGGCGGGGGAGGTCGTCGGTCTCATCGGTCCGAACGGCGCGGGCAAGACGACGTTCTTCAACTGCCTGTCGGGCCATGTGCAGCCGTCCTCGGGTGTGGTGCGCATCGCGGACGTGGACGTGACGGGAATGCCGCCGTATCGCGTCGCCCGTCACGGTCTTGCCAGGACGTTCCAGAACATCGAGCTCTTCTCGGACATGACCGTGCTCGAGAACGTGATGGTGGGAGCGCATCTCTCTGCGCACGCCGGGGCGCTCTCGGCCATCTTCCGCTTGCCCCGGCACTGGCGGGACGAACGCGGTCTCGCCGAGCGCGCCACCTATGCCCTGGAGCGCGTCGAGATGGCGCAGCATTCCTCCCGGGCTGCCACGACGCTTCCCTACGGCCAGCAGCGCCGGGTCGAGATCGCACGGGCGCTGGCGGCGGAGCCGCATGTGCTCCTGCTCGACGAGCCCGCTGCCGGCCTCAGCGCCCCAGAGGCAGAGGAGCTCGTCGAGCTGGTGCGGGCACTGGCGAGGGAGGCGCTGGGCGTCATCCTCGTCGAGCACAACATGCGGGCGCTCATGAACGTGGCTGACCGCGTGACCGTCCTGGCATCGGGACGGCAGCTCCTGACGGCGGATCCCGACGAAGTCCGCCAGGATCCGGTGGTCATCGCGTCGTATCTCGGGTCGAGCCACGTCGGGCATCCCGCTCGATCGGGTGCAGATGCCGGGGGCGCGCCCGGGGGCCTCTCGTACCTGTCTGGCGGTGGTTCGTGACGACCGTGACCGACCGCCCGACGGTGCTGCACGTCGAGGACCTCTCCGTGTCCTATGGCCCGGTCCGGGCAGTTCGAGGTGTGTCCTTCGCACTCCACGAGAACGAGTGCCTGGGCGTGGTCGGCGCCAACGGTGCGGGGAAGTCGAGCCTGCTGGCCGGGATCGCCGGTTTGGTCCGCCCGTCCGGCGGCAGGGTGTCGCTCGGAGGCACCCACGTGACGGGCTCGAGGACCGAGGACAACGTTCGACGGGGGCTCGTGCTCGTGCCCGAGCGCCGCCAGCTCTTCGCCTCGATGTCGGTGCATGACAACCTGCTGCTCGGCAGCTACGTGCGCGGTCGAGATCGAAGGGTGCCCGAGGAGCTGGAGCGGGTGGAAGCGCTGTTCCCGATCTTGGCGGAGCGGCGCGAGCAGCGAGCAGGCACGCTCTCGGGAGGCGAGCAGCAGATGCTGGCGATCGGCCGCGGTCTGATGAGCTTCCCCCAGGTGTTGATGGTGGACGAGCCGTCTCTCGGGCTCGCCCCGGTCGTCGTCGATACGGTCGCCGATGCCCTGCGTGAGCTTCGCCGGCAGGGCTTGACCCTCCTGATCGTCGAGCAGAACGTCCGTCTTGCCATGGCGCTCGCAGATCATCTCCTGGTCATGGAGCAAGGGGTCATCGTGAGCGAGACGGGAGCAGGGTCCGCCTTGAGCCAGGAGGCGCTGATCGCCGCCTACCTCGGAGGGACCGGCGCGGGATCCACGGAGGGAGCGCCTGGAGATGCTTCGGGTGGCATGGGAGAAGAGATCTCGAGATCGCTTCTCCAAACCGAATTGAGCAAAGGGGAACAGAAATGAGAGTACCGAAGTTGGGACGATCAGCAGTCGTGGCCGCCGCCGCGGTCAGCCTGCTCGCGACGGCAGGAGCGTACGGCTCGGCCCCGTGGGCGGGCGCATCGTCGGGCAAAGGACCGATCGTCGTGGGCGTGCCGGTCGCGCTCTCCGGGGGCCAGGCGTCGATCGGCCAGGCGGATGCGAAGATGGCGGAGGAGTACGTCAAGCAGATCAACGCCCACGGCGGGGTGCACGGTCGCAAGATCGAGCTCAAGGTCATGGACACCAAGACCAGCCCGACAACGGGATTGCTCGACGCCCGTCAGATGATCACCCAGGACCATGCCGTGGCGCTGCTGGGGATCACCTCGACGACACTGGGTGAGGACATCCTCCCGCTCGTGAAGCAGTACAAGATCCCGACGTTGGCCGACATCGGCGGTGGGACATTCAACCATCCCGTGGCGCCCTACTTCTTCAAGATCCCCGAGAGCCCCATCAGCGTGGCCCAGATCACGCTCGGCTACATGAAGAAGCAGGGCATCACCAAGATCGCCTGGTTGGGCAGCGACACAGCGTTCGGTCAGCAGGGCCTGCCCCAGTTCCAGAAGGTGGCCAAGAAGAACGGCCAGAAGCTGCTCGACACGCTCATGTACCCGCCCACATCGACCAACCTCACGTCGTACCTGGAGCGGGTGAAGGGCCTCTCGGGTGAGCAGGCGCTCCTGATCTACGGCATCCCGCCGGCCGCCTTTGTCATCCAGGGCGAAATTGCGTCGGCCGGCATCACCGTGCCGGTGTTCCAGGGCAACGGCGTGGCTCTCGGGACATTCCCGAAGGCGGTCGGGGCGGCGGCCGACGGCGTGACCGTGGTGGGTGGCAACCTCAACGTCTACCAGGACCTTCCGGCTCACAACCCGCAGCTGCCGGTCATCAAGTCCTTCCTGAAGCTCTACGGAAGTGAGAACCGCTTTGCCGGGGACATGTACGACTGCGTCACCCTGCTGGTGAGGGCACTGAGAGCAGTCGGCACCAACGGGCCGGCGATCGAGCGCTATCTCCAGACGAAGATCGTCAAGGTCCCGGGCGTGACGGGTGTCTTCACCTTCAGCTCCAAGGTCCACGCGGGAGTGCTGCCTTCCTCGTTGTCGGTGATGAAGGTGGTGAACGGAAAGTTCAAGCTGATGGCGACGGGAACGAAGGTCCTGCACTGAGGATCGTGGCGGAGGAGCTCTCCGTGGACGAGATCGGGCACGGGGGGAAGGGGCGCGACGTCGCCTCCTCCCCCCGTCTCGACCGTGCCCTGGCCGGGCACCGCCCCGGCCTCGTGTGCTACGTGCCCCTCGGCGACCCACGGGTCCCCGAGGACCTTCCGACAGCGCTGCTCGGAGCCGGCGCCGACGTGTTGGAGATCGGGGTGCCAGCCGCCAACCCGTGGTTGGACGGTCCGGTGGTGGCAGGTTCGATGCGGCGCGCTCGTGCCGCAGGGGTCGGTCACCACCGGGCAGCCCAGCTCGTGGCCGCGCTCAGGGACCGGGTGGGCGAGCACCCCATGGTCTGGATGGGCTATCCGGAGCAACCGGGGGCCCGCTGGGCCAGCACCATCGCGGCGAGCGGTGCGGATGCCGTCCTCATGGCCGAAGCGCCGCGCCGGCTGGCCGGTCCACGACGGTGGCTGACCGAGGTCGGAGTACCGCTGCTGGCCTTTCTCGGCCTCGAGCTCGATCCAGCGGACGTCGCGCTGGCCTCGGCCGCGACCTCCGGCTACGTCATGCTGCAGGCGGTGGCGGGAACGACCGGCGTCCGTGCCGGTGGGCCCGACCCCAGGCTGGCCGGCGCGCTCGTCGCGCTCCGTCGAGCAGGCGTGCGCGTCCCCCTGGCCGTGGGCTTCGGCATCGCCGGTGCCGAGCCGGCTCGCCGTCTCGTCCAGCTGGGCGCGGACGCCGTCGTGATCGGCTCCGCAGTCGTGGAGGCGGCGCTCGACGGCTCGGCGCGGGCCGCGGCCTTGATCGCCGACGTCCGGAAGGCGCTCGATGCTGGATGACGGCGGGGAGAGGCGGTGACGGCCGTCCGGTCCACCACTCCGTTGCTCCTCGGCATCGATCTGGGCACCACCGCCATCAAGGCGGGCCTCTTCGACCTGGCAGGGCGTTCCCTCGGCCAGGCGCGCACGCGGTATCCCACGGACCGCCCTTCCCCGGGGCGGGTGGAGCAGGACCCGGCAGCGTGGTGGCGATCGATCGAGACGGTCGTAGGGGAGGTGGCCAGGCTGGCGGGAACGGCGCAGGTCGCGGCCATCGGGATCTGCAGCCAGGTGAACACCCACGTGCTGGTCGACTCCGAGGGACGACCCCTTCTGCCGGCCATCGTCTGGCAGGACCAGCGCGCCGTCCGCGTTGCTGCAGAGATCGACGGTGCCATCGACGAAGGTGCGAGAGATCGCATCTGGGGCTCGCCCACCCATGTGGACGGCTCGTCGCCCCTTGCCCGGATCGCCTGGTGCTCGCGCGAGCACCCGGAGGTGCTGGACAGGACCCGGTGGGTCCTGTCGCCGAAGGACTTCTGCAACACCAGGCTCACCGGCGAGGTGGCGAGCGATCCCGCCACCGCCATCGGCCTCGTCGACGCGGCCGGCAGCTACCTGCCCGGCGTCCTGGCGCTGGTGCCGGGAGCGTCCGACCTGCTCCCCCCGCTGCGACCCATGGCCTCCGTGCTGGGGCAGGCTCGACTGGCTCTCGGGCCGGTGCAGCCGGGCGCTCCCGTGGTCGTGGCGACGATGGACGCGTGGGGGAGCCGGTACGGATCGGGAGTGGTGGCGTCCGGGCAGGGCATGGAGGTTGCCGGGACCTCCGAGATCCTGGGGCTCCTCTCCGATCGACCCGGTGGCGCCGAAGGGGTGGTGACCTTCCCCCCGATCGACGGGCGGTGGTTCCACGCCGGGCCGACCCAGGCTGGTGGGGACGCGCTCCGGTGGTGGGCCTCCCTCCATGGCGCCGGTGTCGAGGACGTCCTTGCCGAAGCCGGACATGCGCCACCGGGTGCGGACGGGCTCGTCTTCCTGCCCCATCTCATGGGGGAGCGCGCGCCCGTCTGGGACGCCGCGCTGCGAGGGGCGTTCGTCGGCCTCAGCGCCGATCACGGCCGTGCCCACCTGGCCCGTGCCGTCCTCGAAGGGGTGGCCTGCTCGGCCCGTCACCTGCTGGAGGCGCTCGAGGAGGCTGCGGGCAGGCCGTGCGCCGCTCTCCGGGCGAGCGGCGGAGGTGCCGAGAGCGATCTGTGGTGCCAGATGAAGGCCGACCTGCTCGGTCGCCCGCTGGAGCGCATGGCCGTTCCCTCCAGCGGTGTCCTGGGTGCGGCGATCCTCGCCGGCATCGGGGCGGGCCTGCTCGAGGACCTCGACGCCGCCGCGGACCGGCTGACGGTGGTGGAGCGGCGGTTCGAGCCCGATCCGGCGGCGCACGAGAGGTACCGCGAGCTCTACCAGTGCTATCGAGCCCTCCAGCGCGACCTCGGTCCCACGTACCGGGCTCTGGCCCGCTTCCGGGACGGAGCCCCCGCCGGTCCGCGTGGCGGGTGAATGAAGTGGTGCGGAGCGAACGCCGAGATCCCCCCCGGGGGGGTCTCAGTCTCAGGACAGGTCGGTCGCTCCGAGAATCCCCTGCGGATCGAACAGCGACTTGAGGCCGGCGTGCAGGACCCGCACCTCCGGAGGGGTGTGGCGCCGGAACGCCGACTCGTTCTCCGGACCGACCCCGTGCTCAGCGCTGAACGTGCC
>JAJYVT010000024.1 GCA_021791845.1 Actinomycetes bacterium
ACCCCGTGGCCAGGAAGGCCAACCCGAAGCAGGTGCAGTCGAGCAGCCAGTTCAAGAAGGCCCAACCCACGACCACGGCGGCCTCGCGGCCGCGGAGCCTGACGGCGGCCACCTTGGCCAGCAGGCGCCCGATCTGCTCCCCGTGGTCGCCGCGGGGGCGGCCGACCAGCCGGTGCGACGTGCGCAGGGCCTGCCGGGCGACGATGGCCAGCGGTCGCTCGTAGACGAAGAGGACGCCCAGGGCGACGGTGGCGAGCAAGATGCCCACCACGGCGGGGACCAGGTCGAGCGAGGCCCCCTCCTCGGTGGCCAGAACGAGGCCGACCCCCGCCAGGAGGGCCAGGGAGAGGGCGGCGAAGATCGTGGTGCCGACGAGCGCCCACCCGGCCAGCGTGTCGTCGGCGCCCAGGCGGCGGAACCACCGGAAGCCGTAGACCGCAGCCACCGCCGGGCCGCCGGGGACCGAGTTGGTCATCGCCTGCGAGGCGACGGTCACCCCGGCCAGGGGGAGGATCGGCGGCCGCAGCCCCCCGGCGGCGAGAAGCCGCGTCTCGGCGATCACGAACGAGAGCTCCGACCCCGCCTCGGCGGCGACGGCGGGGACGATCCACCACCAGCGGAGATGGTCGAGCGTCGTGCCGATTCCGGCCAGCTGCGCCTTGTCCCCGGAGAGGACGTCGACGGCCACCGCCAGGAGGGCGAGACCGAGCAGCCACCGCAGGACCGGCCACGCCCGCTTGAACGTCGGCCACGCCCGTTGGACGCCTCTCGCCACGCGCCGGCCGACCCGGTGGAGCGTGCGGTCCTGCGCTGGTGCTCGGCTGGGCGTCGTGGCTCCCGCGTGACTCAGGGCGGCACCGGCGGCGCCGTGCGCGAGGCAACTCGCTGGATCGGCCGTCAGTGTAGAGGGCACCCGAGACGGGCCGCGACCGCCGGCGCACACTCGGACCCGGCCGGGCGCGGCGGGCACCCCGCCGGTGCGGGAGCTACTTGACGTACTTGATGTACGTGAGCATCGGCAGGTAGAGGCTGATGATCACCGTGCCGACCACGGCCCCCATCACGACCACCATGAGGGGCTCGAGGATGGAGCTGAGGTTCTCCACCGTCTGGTCGACCTCCCCCTGGTAGTACCCGGCGGCGCGGAACAGCATGTCGTCGAGGGCACCCGTCTGCTCCCCCACTTCCACCATCTGGACGAGGAGGGTGGGGAAGATGGGGTTGCTCCGCATCGGGTCGGTGAACGGCCGGCCTTGCCGGACGGCGACCTTGATCTCCTGCGTCGCCTTCCGCAAGACCACGTTGCCCGACGCCCGGCCCACGATGTCGAGCGCCTCCATGACGGGGACGCCCGACGCCATGAGCGAGGACAGCGTGTAGCTGAAGCGGGCCAACGCCGTCTTGTGGACCAAGGGGCCGAAGATGGGTGGCTTCATCTTGAAGGCATCCCACTTCGCCCGGCCCTTCTCGGTGTTGATCCAGTGGCGGAAGAGCACGATGGCGGCGATCACGACCGCCGCCACGATGCCGGCCCGCCAGCTGGCCAGCACCTTGGAGATCTCGACGACGATCTTGGTCGGCACGGGCAGCGGAGCGTTCAGGGTCTTGAAGAGCTTCACGAACACCGGGACGATCAGGACCATCATCGCCACGAAGATGATGCCGATGACGCTCACCACCACGACCGGGTAGGCCATCGCGCCCTTGATCTTGCGGGCCAGCTCCACCTGCTTCTCGAGGTTTGTGGCGATCGACCGGAGCACCACGTCGATCGAGCCGCCGATCTCGCCGGCGCGCACCATCGAGATGTACAGCTCGTCGAAGACCTTGGGATGCTTGGCGAGCGCGTCGGAGAGGGCGAGCCCCGCCTCGACGTCGTCACGGACCTCACGCAGCTTGACGGCGAGGAACTTGTTGCTCACCTGGGCCGACAGCACGGCGAGCGCCCGGCTGATGGAGAGCCCGGAGTCGACCATGGTCGCGAACTGCCGGGTGAAGACGGCCACGTCCTTGGCCTTGATCCGGTCGGTGAGGCCGGGGATGACGATCTCGGTCTTGAGCCCGCGGCTGGTGACCGGCGTCACCGACACCGGGAGGTAGCCCATCGACCGCAACCGGCTGACGACGAGCGGCAGGCTGTCGCCGTCCAGCGAGCCCTGAATCAGGTTGCCCGTGCGGTCGCGGACCTTGTAGTCGAAGGTCGTCGCCATCCCATCCCTCCTCGCGCCGGCCCCACACCGGCGGGGTCAATCCCCAGGTGAGAGGTTACCTCCCCACCAGATGGTTCCGGAAGTCCTCCTCGTTGCGGCACCGGTCCAGCGCCACGCCCTGGCTGACGAGGTTCTGGCGCACCAGCGACACCAGGCTCTGGTCCATCGTCTGCATCCCGTACTGCGCGCCCGTCTGCATGAGCGAGTAGATCTGGTGGGTCTTCGCAGCGCGGATCAGGTTCTGGATGGCCGCCGTGCACACCAGGACCTCGGTGGCGACGCAGCGGCCCTGCCCGTCGACGGTCGGGACCAGTTGCTGGGTGACGATCCCCGCCAGGCAGGATCCGAGCTGGATCCGGATCTGGTCCTGCTGGTTGGCGGGGAACACGTCGATGACGCGGTCGATGGTCGACGGCGCGTCCTGGGTGTGCAAGGTGGCGAACACGAGGTGGCCCGTCTCCGCCGCGGTGAGCGCGGTGGAGATGGTCTCGAGGTCGCGCATCTCGCCCACCAGGATCACGTCCGGGTCCTGGCGCAGGGCACGGCGCAACGCCTCGGCGAAGGAGAAGGTGTCGGAGCCCACCTCGCGCTGGGTGATGATCGACCGCTTGTGCCCGTGCAGGAACTCGATCGGGTCCTCCACGGTCACGATGTGCAGCGGCCGGCTCCGGTTGATGATGTCGATCAACGAGGCGAGCGTGGTCGACTTGCCCGACCCGGTGGGACCGGTGACGAGCACGAGGCCGCGCCGCAGGTTGGCGAAGGCCGCGACCGACTCGGGGATGCCGAGCGTCGAGAACTCGGGCACCTCGTGGGGGATGGGGCGCAGCGCGGCGGCGATGGTGCCCCGCTGCATGCACACGTTCACCCGGAACCGGCCCACCCCGGCGATCGAGTGGGAGGTGTCGAGCTCGTGGTCGGCCTCGAACTGCTCCCGCTGGTGCTGGGTGAGGATGCCGTAGAGCATGTCCCGGAGGGTCTGGTTGTCGAGCCGACCCACGTCTTCCAGTGGGCGCAGCGCACCGTGCAGCCGCACGGTGGGCGGCATGGAGACCGTGAGGTGGAGGTCGGAGGCGCCGATGCTCACGGCGTAGCGCAGGAGGTCGTCGACGTGCAGAGGGATGCCGTCGCGCTCGAGCGATCCGAGGAGGAGCGGCCCCTCGCCGTCGGCCGGGACCTCCAGGAGCTGCCCTCCTGCGGACAGCACGTCCGTCCCGTTCGCCATCGCCCCGTTGCCGTGCCCGTCGAGGCGCACCGACGACGTGCCGTTGGCGGCCGGCGGCACACCGGCGCCGGGAGGGGGCGCGGCGCCGGTGTGCCGGGGCGCGTCCGGGGCGGCCGCCGGTGCCGCACCCGGAGAAGACCCGGGCTGGCCGCCACCGCTACCGGTGGCGGCATCCTGCAGCTTCTGGATGACGAGGGGGTCGCCGAGGGCCGGGACCACGCGGTAGCCGATGGCATCGCCGAGCGCCCCCACCTCCTCGGGCGCGGGCGGCTCGGCGAACACGACAACGAGCTGGCTCCCCGACGCCCGCAGTGCGAGCGCCCGGTAGTCCCGGGCGAGGTCGGGCGGGATGATCCATTCGACGTCCGGGACGGGACCGTCGGTCTCGAGGTCGACGGCGGGCAGCTGGGCCACGCGGGCCAACGTCGTCACCACCGACGACGCGGGCAGGATGCCCCGCCCGACCAGGAGCGCGGACAGCGGGATGTCGGCCGCCGTTGCCTCCGCCGCCAGCTCTCGAGCCGTGTCGTCCGCCAGCAAGCCGGCGGCGGCGAGCGCGGCGGCGAGCCGGCGGGACCACTCGGACCGGAGCGAGGTGGACATGGTCATACGACCACCCGCAGGACTTCCTCGAGCGTGGTGAAGCCGGCCAACGCCTTGCGCAGCCCGTCCTGGCGGAGGGTGCGCATGCCCTGCTCGACTGCTTGGCGCTCGACGGCGACGATGGACTGCTGCTCGATGATCATGCGCTCGATCTCCTCGGTGATGGGCATCACCTCGGCCAGCAGCATCCGGCCGTGGTAGCCCGTGTGGCTGCACGTCCGGCAGCCTGCTGCCCGGTAGAGCGTGGACACGTCCAGTCCCTCGAGGTCCACCTCCCGGTAGCCGGCGGCGTAGAAGTCCGTCAGCGACGCACTGTACGGGGTCTTGCAGCGCTCGCAGAGGACCCTGGCGAGCCGCTGGGTGAGGACGCCTCCCACGGCCGACGTCACGAGGAACGGCTCGATGCCCATCTCGGTGAGCCGAAGCGGCGTGCTTGCCGCCGTGTTGGTGTGCAGGGTGGACAGCACGAGGTGACCGGAGAGCGCGGCCTCCATGGCGATCGACGCCGTCTCGATGTCGCGGATCTCGCCGACCAGGATGATGTCCGGGTCGGCTCGGAGGATCGACCGAAGGGCGGTCGAGAAGTGCAGTCCGACCTTGGCGTTGATCTGCACCTGGGTGATCCCGTCGATCTGGTACTCGACCGGGTCCTCCACGGTCACGACCGACTTCTCGGACGACATGACCTCCTGGAGCGTCGCGTAGAGCGTGGTCGTCTTGCCCGCCCCCGTCGGCCCCGTCACCAGGATGACGCCATAGGGATGGTTGTAGGCCTGCGCGTAGCGCTCGAGCGTGTCGGGGAAGAAACCGAGCTCCGAGAGCCGGCGAATGCTGGCGGACTTGTCGAGGAGCCGCATGACACAGGTCTCGCCGTACTGCGACGGCAAGATCGCCAGGCGGAGGTCGATCTGGCGCTCGCCGACCGAGACCGAGACTCGGCCTTCCTGGGGCACGCGGTGCTCGGTGATGTCCATCTCCCCGAGGACCTTCAAGCGGCTGATGACCGCCTGGTGGATCGCCGGGGAGGCCGAGCTGGCGTCGTGCATGACGCCGTCGATTCGGAAGCGGATCCGCAGGCGCTTGGGCGTCGGCTCGATGTGGATGTCCGACGCCCGCTCGTTGAGCGCCTGGAGGATGAGCAGGTTGACGTAGCGGACGATCGGCGCGTCCTCGACGACGGACTGCAGGCTCTCGAGCTCGAAACCGCCACCGGCCGGGCTCGCAGCGCCGGCGGCATTCTGCGCCGCCTCCTGGACGTCGCCCCCGGCCGACTCCTGGAGGTGTCGAAGGTGCAGGTCGATCTGGGACCGGGTGGCCACCACCGGCTTGAAGTTGCGGCCCATGATGCTGCGCAGGTCGTCCATGGCGAACACGTCGGTGGGGTTCGCCATGGCCACGATGGGCACGCCGTCCTCGAGGCGGAGCGCCAGCACCATGTGCCGCCGGGCAACCGGCTCAGGGATGAGGGCAGCCACGTTGGGGTCGACGGGGTACGCCGTCAGGTCGACGAACTCCAGCCCGACCTCTTCGGCCATGGCCTGCACGAGGTCGTCCTCGGTGGCCAGCTTCTGGCTGAAGAGGTAGCGGGCGAGCGGCTCCCCCGCCTCCCGGTGGGCACGGAGCGCCTGGACCATCTGGTCGAACGAGACCTTCCCGGCGCGGACGAGCACGCGGGCGAGCGGCGGCCAGTGGACCGGCGCCGCCTCGACCGCGGGGTCCGTCTCGACCGATCCGAACCCAGGCGGAGGCGGCGGAGGCAGGCCGGCGGAAGCCGCGGTCGCGGCTTCGTCACGCTCGTCCGGTGCCGCCTCGTCCGGTGCCGCGTCGTCCTGTGCCGCGTCGTCCTGGCTGCTTGCCGGGGTGTGGGCCCCGGACGAGGGCCCCGGACGGGTGCCGTGCCGGACGCCGACGTCCGTCGAGCCGTCGCCGTGCTGCCCGGCAGCGGGCTCCTTCATGTGCGCGTGTTCCATCGATGCCTGGGCGCTGCCCGGTCGCTCCACGGCCGAAACGCCCGGAGCATGCCCGTTGCTGGCGGCGCCGTGGTCCGCGCCGGCCACCGGGTCGGCAACGGCCTGTGCGTTCGTCGGTGCCCCCCCTGCATCGGCCTCGGTGGGCGGCACGCCACCGGCCTCCAGGGACTCAGGGACCGGATGGGAGACCGAACCGTTCGCTTGGACGCCGCCGACGGACGAGCCGTTGGCTCGCGAGCTCTTCTCCCCGACTCCTCCGAGCACGGGGCCGTGGGTGGAACCGTTCGTCGGCGCTCCGTTGGCGGCGCTCCCGTTGGCGAGGGCGCCGTTGGTCGCGCTCCCGTTGGCGGCGGTCCCGTTGGCGGCGGTCCCGTTGGCGAGGGCGCCGTTGGTCGCGCTCCCGTTGGCGGCGGTCCCGTTGGCGAGGGCGCCGTTGGTCGGCACCCCGGCACTTGCGCCATCGGTCTGGGCCGGCCCAGGACCCGCTCCTGTGGTCTCGGCGGCGGGGCCGTCGGGCAACGGTGGCAGGTGGCGGTCGACGTCGGGTGGGACGAGAACGGAGCGCAGCGACTCTTCCAGTGAGCCCGGGGGGCCGCCGTGCTCGTCGAACCCGGAGGGGTCGAACCCCGGCGCGGCGAGCAACGCCTCGGACGTGGCGAACCTGACGGTGTCGAACACCATCCCGTCGCTCCCATCGCCGGCGTCGGCGCCGTCGCCGTCACCGGCGGCGTGCTGGCCGCGGCGGCGGCTGCCCCGGCTCGCCCCTCCACCGTAGAGATAGGCGATGGCGGTGGTGACCTGGTCGGGCGACGCCACCACCGTGGTCACGTCGCATCCGGCACCTTCCCGGAGCGCCTCCATGGTGAGGGGGTTGGCCGGGTTTGCCACGGCGATGAGCGTCATCTCGTCCCGCCGCTCGATCGGGACGGCACGGTACCGCCGCGCCGTCTCCTCGGGGAGCAGCGACGCGGCGTCAGACGCGAACGTGGTGCGCGAGAGGTCGATGTACCGGAGGGCGCGCTGCATGGGCATGCCCTGCACCGACGTTTCGGACTCCCCAGTCATTCGCCTCCCTCCACTTCGGCTGCCACCGAGAGCGAGGAGAGGGAGAAGAGCTGCGCCGCCGGGCCAGGCGCTCCGCGCTCTGGCAGGCGGTCCCAGGCCGTCCCCATCCCTTGAACCCATCCCCAGCGGCACCCCGCAGTGAGCGAAGTGCTGCACCCAACGCGCAAAGCCTACCCCGTTTCGGGCCCGAGCGGTACTGGGACCGCCTCGCGGCGGAGCAGCGGGGCTACAGTCCGACGCAGTGAGCACCGGTGACGTGGCGGAGGTGGTCACCCTCGTCGCGGCCGGTGTGGGCGGCCTGCTCGTGGGGTCGTTCCTCAACGTGGTCGCCTACCGCGTGCCTCGCCACCTCTCGATCGTCCACCCTCCCTCCCACTGCACCGCCTGCGACGCCCGGCTGACCGCCGTCGACATGGTGCCCGTCGTGTCGTGGCTCGTGCTCCGGGCGCGCTGTCGCCACTGCCGGGCCCCGGTGTCCGCCCGCTACCCGCTCGTCGAGCTCACCACGGCGGTCGCCTTCCTCGTGGTTGCCGCGGCGCTGCGTTCCCACTGGCTCGTTCCGTCGATCGCCGTCGTGACCGCCGGCACCCTCGCCGCCGCCCTGGTCGACGCCGACGGCGTCCCGGTCCCCCCGGCCGCCGCCATCCTGGTGGCCGTGGGCGCGGCGTCGCTCGCACCCGTCGACGCTGCCCTGGGCGACCCGACCGCCGTCGCTTGGGCCGCCCTCGGCGCCGTCCTGGCCGGGGCTGCGAGCGTGGGGACCGACCGCTCGGGTGGTCGTGGCCGCTGGGTGCGGATCACGGTGCTGGCCGCCTTGGCCTGGACGGCGGGGTCGTTGTGGGCCGGCGGCGGACCCTTCGTGGCGGCATGGTTGGTGGTGGCGACGGTGGCGACGGGATCCGGGCCCACCCGCCGAGCGCCTCTCCCCGTCCTCGTCGCAGGCTCGTTCGCCGCCGTCGTGGCCTCGGCCGTCCTGGCCAGGCTCTGAGGCCGCCCCGGAGGCGGGCCCCGGGCCGCGTCGTCGGGCAGCCCGTGCACCGGGCAGTATGGACCGATGGCGCTCCACTTGAAGCCCGGCACCTCCTGGTGGGAGACCTACGGCCGCTGCACCCGCGCCGCCCCGGAGGCGTTCGACTCCGACCGGCTCCTCAACCTGGCCCGCGGTGAATGGCGGCGGGTCGGGATCCCGGGCGACCACGTGAACGCCGTGGACGGCACCCCCATCCCCGGGCCGCCGATGATGGACCGGGATGAGGCGATCGCCGCCGTCGACTTCGCCTGCGGCGAGCACGACACGTGGTCCAAGCTGGACCTGGACGAGCGGCGATCCCGCGTCGCCGAGGCGACCGACGCGCTGAGCGAGCACCGGGACCTCCTCGCCCTGCTCCTCGTGTGGGAGATCGGCAAACCGTGGCGGCTCGCATGTGCCGACGTCGACCGCTGCATCGACGGCGCCCGCTGGTACCTCGGCCAGATCGAGCGCCAGCTGACGGCGCCCGACGGCGGCATGCGCCAGCCCCTGCCCGGACCGGTCTCCAACATTGCCAGCTGGAACTACCCGATGAGCGTCCAGGTCCACGCCGAGCTGGTCCAGGTGCTGGCCGGCAACGCCGTGGTGGCCAAGACCCCGAGCCAGGGCGGGTTCCACGCCCTCACGCTGGCCCACGCCCTCATGCGACGAGCCGGGCTGCCGGTCACGTTGCTCTCGGGGATGGGGTCACGGCTTGGCGACGTCCTCATCCGCTCCGAGGGCATCGGCGCCCTGATGTTCGTGGGCGGACGGGCCAACGGACGCCGGGCCGCCGTGTCACTGGCCGACACCCGGCGCCGCCACATGCTCGAGCAGGAGGGCCTGAACGCCTGGGGCATCTGGGACTTCTCCCAGTGGCACCTGTTGGCCCAGCACATCCGCAAGGGCTTCGAGTACGCCAAGCAGCGGTGCACGGCGTACCCCCGCTACGTGGTCCAGCGCCGGCTCTTCCCCGCCTTCCTCGAGACCTACCTCCCGGTGGTGGCGGCGGTCACCTTCGGCCACCCCCTCGCCGTCGAGCATCCCGACGACCCGCTGCCCGAGCTCGACTTCGGACCGGTCATCCACGCCACCAAGGCTGCAGACCTCGGCGCCCAGTTCGACGAGGCGGTGCGCGGCGGAGGCATCCCGCTCTACCGGGGCTCGGTCGGCGACGGCCAGTTCCTCGACGTCCAGGACACCTCGGCCTACGTGGCGCCGGCGTGCGTGCTCCAGCCCCCGGCCTCGTGGTCGCTCCATCATGCAGAGCCGTTCGGCCCGCTCGACTCGGTGGTGGTGGTCGACACCATCGCCGAGCTGGTCGCGGCCATGAACGCCTCCAACGGCTCGCTCGTGGCCAGCATCGCCACCGACGACCCCGACCTCGCCGACCGGGTGGCCGAGGAGCTCCAGGCCTTCAAGGTGGGCATCAACAAGCCCCGCAGCCGAGGGGACCGCGAGGAGGTGTTCGGCGGCCTGGGCGCGTCATGGAAGGGCGCCTTCGTCGGCGGCGACCTGCTCGTGCAGGCCCTCACCTACGGGCCGCAGGGCGAGGAAGAGGACCTCTACGGCAACTTCCCGACCGGGTCGCGCCTCCCACCTCGCTGACCCGGCGGTTCCGGGTGCCCCCGGCCGGTGCGCGAGCGGGGCCCGCCGGCGCGGCCCCGACCTACGTCCGTCCCGTCCGGACCAGCCCCCGGCGCTCCAACGTGACCCGCAGGTCGTGCGGGTTGGTGGCCATGTCCAGTGCCTCCTGGAGGGAGATCAACCCGGCCGCGATGTGCTGCGCCAGGCTCTGGTCGAAGGTCTGCATCCCGTAGTACTCGCCGTCGGCGATGATGTCGGCGATATCGCTCGTGTGGTCGGCGTCCTCGATGCACTGGCGGATCCTGCCGTTCGCCACCATCACCTCGACCGCCGGCACCCGCCCCTGGCCGTCGGCCCGGCGCACCAGCCGCTGGGCGACCGTGCCGCGGAGCGAGCCGGCGAGCGAGGTGCGGATCTGCTTCTGCTGGTGGGGCGGGAAGAAGTCGACCACCCGGCTGATGGTCTCCGTGGCGTCGATGGTGTGCAGGGTGGAGAGGACCAGGTGACCGGTCTCGGCCGCCGTCAGCGCCGCCCCCGCCGTCTCCACGTCGCGCATCTCGCCCACCAGGATCACGTCGGGGTCCTGGCGCAGCACGACCCGCATGGCGGAAGCGAACGAGTTGGTGTCGAACCCGATCTCGCGCTGGCTGATGGAGGCCATCCGGTCGTTGTGCAAGTACTCGATCGGGTCCTCGATGGTGATGATGTGGCACGTGCGCGTGCGGTTGATGTGGTCGATCATCGCCGCCAGCGTCGTGGTCTTCCCCGAGCCGGTGGGACCGGTGACGAGTACGAGCCCGCGCCGCTCGTCGGCCAGCTTGCTGATGGTGGCCGGCAGGCCCAGCTCGGCCACGGAGCCCGGGCTGGAGCTGACCCGACGGAATGCGAGGGCAACGGAGCTGCGCTGGTAGTAGGCGTTGACCCGGAACCGGCCGACGCCGGCGACCGAGTAGGCGAAGTCGGCCTCGTGGTTGCGGTCGAAGACGGCCGTGACCTCGGGCGACATGATCGCCCGCGCCACCGCCAAGGTGTCCGCCGGGGTGCAGCGCGGCTCGTTGGCGATCTGCTGGAGGTCCCCGTCGATCCGGACGCGCGGCGCGACGCCGGCCTTCAGGTGCAGGTCGGATGCCTCCCATTGGCCGAGGAGGGAGAGCAGCCGATCGAGGTCGGGGCGGTCCACGAGCCTAAGACTATTGCGCGCTCCCCGGCCGCGGCGGACCGCTCGAAGACACGCGTCGGCGCCGCCGGATGCTCACGACAAGCAAGTACCGTCCGGCTGCCGTCGTTGGGCGGCCGAAGGCCGCGTGCCGGTGTGCCAGCTCAGCTCAACGCTGCGCTGCGGAGCTCGTCCACCGACAGCTCCGCCGTGGCCTCGCCGCCGCACTGCGGGCAGCGCTCCACGTGCCTCCACGACCTGAGGAGGCGAGTCCCCTCGGGGTTCAACAGCACCACGAAGGACTCCGACATGGGGTCCATCTCCAGCCCGTAGTAGGGCCGCCACGCAGTGGAGGCCTGACGGGCGTCGAGATCGAGCCCCTTCAGGATCCGGCGGAACCGCATGCGCACGGTGTCGAACAGCCACGTGCTGTGGCACGACTCCAGCACCAGCGGCGCGTCGGGACTGGTTGCACTCACGGCTCCATCATGCCCACTGCACTCGAGGATTAGCCATGAGGAGCGTTGCAGTTGGATGACGATCCAAGCGATCGCTTGATATGCCCCTGACCTGGGAGAATGCGCCTCGGCTGCGGGAAACGCCCAGGTCCCGCCCAGTCCCGCCTAGAGCGGTCCGCCGTCGTGCTTGCGGCCCCGGAGGACCTCCCGCTTGGTGGCCAGGGCCTGCAGCGCCCGGTGCAGGACGGCGCGCGTCTCAGCCGGATCGACCACGGCGTCGACGAACCCCCGCTCGGCCGCCGCCCAGGGGGTGAGCAGCTGCTCGCGGTAGTCGGCCTCCCTGGCCAGCCGCTCCTCGGGCGATGTCCGGCGGTGGAGGATCTGGACCGCACCCGGCGCACCCATCACCGCGATCTCCGCCTGGGGCCAGGCGACGCACAGGTCGTTGCCCAGGCCCCTCGAGTCCATGACGATGTAGGCGCCGCCGAAGGCCTTGCGCAGGACGACGCACAGCCGCGGGACCGTGGCCTCCCCGTAGGCGAACGCCAGCTCGGCCCCGTGGCGGATCATGCCGCGCCACTCGAGGTCCTTCCCCGGCAGGAAGCCCGGCGTGTCGACCAGGGTGAGGATCGGCAGGTTGAAGGCGTCGCACAGCCGTACGAACCGCGCCCCCTTCTGCGAGGCGGCGATGTCCAGCGTGCCGGCGAGGGACCGCGGCTGGTTGGCGACCACGCCGATCGAACGCCCGCCCAGGCGGGCGAAGGCCGTGACGATCTGCGGCGCCCAGCGCGACCACACCTCGCAGAGCACGCCGTCGTCGGCGATGGCCCGTGCCACGTCGCGCACGTCGTACGAGGCGCGCTCTGCCGGGGGGATGACGTCGCGCAGCTCGGGAGCCAGACGGTCCCCGGGATCGCCGGTCTCGAGCAGCGCCGGTTCGACGTCGCCGTGGTCGGGGAGGAACTCGAGCAGCTCCGCCACGGCGTCGAGCACGTTGTCGGCGACCACGGCGCACAGCCCGCTCGACGACGCATGCACCGCCGCCCCGCCCAGGTCCTGGGGGGCGATGCGCACCCCGGTGAAGGCCGACACCATCGACGGCCCGGAGACGAACGCCACGGCCTCGGGCGCCATGACCACGAGGTCGGCCAGGCCCAGCAGCAGCGCCGGGCCGGAGACCACCGGGCCGACGGCGGCGGCGATCACCGGCACGACACCCGAGCAGGCGGCCACCGCCGCCGCCGCCCCGCCCCAGCCGTGGAGAGCGTCGATCCCCACCGAGACGTCGGCGCCGCTCGAGGAGAGCTCGAGCACCAGGGGGACCCGGAGCTCGCGCGCCAGCTGCGCCGCCCGGGCGAGGCTCTCGCCGTCGTGACGGGCGAGCGCGCCGCGTCGGTGGTCCGAGGACGTCCGGGCCATCACCACCCTGCGGTCCCCCAGCGCCTCCAGGCCGACGGCGACCGTGCCGTCGACGCCCGAACGCACGGCAACCGACCCGCCCGTCGCCCGATTCGCCAGCACCGACGTCATGCCCGCGCATCCTACGGGCCGAGTCGCGGCGCTGTCGGGCGGGAGGGAGCATGGCCGGCGCGACGGCTGTCCCCGGGGGTCTCCCTGGCAGCGGCCGGTTTGCCACACGCCCTGGCTGCGGACGAAGTAAGCTTGGGGCACTGCGTCGCGACTGCAGCGACAAGGGTGATGGGGATGCGCTCACCGGCCGGGAACCGGTGAGGCGGAGCGGTGCTCGCACCGGTCCGTTCAGCAAGGGGGCTGGTAGGGGATGGCACAGCGCATCGTCGGGCTCGACATCGGAACCAGTGCGCTCCGTGCCGTCGAGCTCGTCACGGACAACGGCAGCAAGCCGTCCCTCGAGGCCTACGCCCAGGTGGGTCTCCCGCCCGGCGCCATCGTCGACGGCGAGGTCCGCGACGCCGCCCAGGTGAGCGCCGCCCTCCGGCGGCTCTGGCGCGAAGGTGGCTTCAAGACGACCCAGGTCCACCTCGGGGTCGCCGGCCTCCGGGCCATCACCCGTGAGATGGAGCTGCCTCCCCTCCCACCCGAGGAGCTCCATGCCGCCGTCTCCCTCCAGGCCGAGGACGTGGTGCCGTTCCCCCTCGACCGCACCTCCATCGCCTCCAGCGTGATCTCGCGGACCGTGGACGGCGAGGGCATGCCGCTCATCCGGGTGCTGGTGGCTGCCGCGCACCGCGACCTGATCGACGGCGTGGTGGCGGCCGTCGAGGACGCCGGGCTGGAACCGGTGGCGATCGACCTGGACACGGCGGCCCTGTCCCGGGCGTTCACGTTGCCCGGCTCCCCGACCGAGCCCGAAGCGGTGGTCTCCGTGGGCGCCGGCCTCACGATGGTGATCGTCCACCACGGGGGGATGCTCCAGTTCGTCCGCACCATCGACCTGGGTGGTGACACCTTCACCCGTGCCGTGTCCGGCGCGCTCGACATCCCCTTCATCGACGCCGAGGCGACCAAGCGACGCCTGGCGGTGCCCGGCCAGCAGGATCCCACGGCCCTGGCCGCCGTCGGGCACGTCGTCGACGAGCTGGTGGCCGAGATCCAGAACTCGATCCGGTACTACTCGGCGCTCCCGGGACGCACACCGCCGGCCCGGGTGCTCATCACCGGAGGGGCGTCGCGCACCGTGGGCCTCGTGGGCAAGGTCCAGCAGGGGCTGGACCTGCCCGTGCTCGAGGCGTCACCGCTCTCCTTCGTGGACATGAGCCGTCTCGACATCTCCGCGGACGACTCCCACGAGATCAACCCCACGGTGGCGGTGCCGCTCGGCCTCGCCCTCAACGGCCCGACCCGCACCCGCTTCGACCTCATGCCCAAGGAGGTCATCGCCAAGCGGGCCGAGCGGAGCCTCCGCAAGGTGCTCATCCTCGTTGCCGTGGCCGTCGTCGTGATCCTGGGGGCGCTCAGCGCGTGGCGGGTGCTGGCCGTCCGGTCGGCGGAACGCCAGGTGGCGACGCTGCAGTCGACCGTCCGCACAATCACGGCCGTGCAGATCCCGAAGTACGACAAGGCGGTGCGACTCGGGAACGAGGTGGCGTCGCTCCAGGGCCAATTGAAGCCCCTCGTGGCGAACGAGGTGGACTGGCTGGTGGTCCTCAACCAGTTCGGGCAGTACCTGCCGACAAGCGCCGTCCTGAGCGACCTCAACCTCTCGGCGCTCAAGCCCGAAGGCCCCGCACAGGGCACCGGGACCACGCCGACCACACTCTCGAAGGACCTCGGCATCGGCACGAGCACAGTGGCCACCAAGAACCTCACAGAGGTCACCCAGTTCGGCCTGGCCATGGCCAAGTCGCCGGCGCTAAGCACCGTCGCCCTGAGCGGCTCCGTCTCGTCGTCCACGACAGGCGTGCGGTTCCCCGTCAGCTTCGCCATCACGGCCACAGCCCACTCGCAACGGGCGAAGCTCTTCGAGGAGCCGCTGCCATGAAGCGCCCGTCTCCCGCCCTGGGAGTGCTGAGAAAGCCGGTCGTCCTCCTGGGTGCGGCGGGCCTGGTGGTCGTGGTGCTCGTCTGGCTCTTCGTCTTCTTCGTCCCCCAGAGCCACAAGCTCTCGTCGCTCCAGTCGGAGAAGACGACGCTGCAACAGACGGTGGTCCAGGACGACGCCCGGCTGAAGCAGCTCAGGACCGAGTCCCACCACGTCGGCCAGATCCAGGCGCTCCACTCGAAGCTCCAGGGGTACGTGCCGGCCCAGGAGGACCTGTACACATTCATCCAGACCCTCTCCTCCGCCGCCAAGCGCACCGGCGTCTCGATCTCCTCGCTGCAGCCGAGCACGCTGGTGCCGGCCACAGGAACGTCCTACTCGGCCGTGCCCATCTCGGCCGACGTGAAGGGGACCTACGACCAGCTGCGCTCGTTCGTGAACGCCATCTACGGGCTGCCCCGGCTCACCGACATCAACAGCGTCAACATCACCGGAGGCGGGCCGGGGACCAACCGGTCCACGTCGCTGACGGCGACCTTCGATCTCGCCATCTTCACCTCGCAGAAGGCCTCTACGTCATGACCGACACGCACCGACCCGTCAGCCCGCGGTCCCGCTGGGCCGCCGCGCTGCTCTTTGCCGCAGCGGCCGGCGGGCTCTTCGCCGCCTGCGGAGGCGCTCCCGCCGCAGAGCCGCACGGCCGTCCGGCCGTGCTCACGGCATCACACTCGACCAAAGCCTCGAAGCCCGCGACGAAACAGGCGACACTGCCGCAGTGCAGCGCCGCGCGCGACCCCTTCGACCCGACCGACAGCAAGGTGGCGCCGAGCCCCACCACCTGCTGAGCGAGCTCCGGCCGGTCGGCGTCAAGCCACCGCCGCCTGGCGCCCCGGGGTCGCATCGGCGTCGGTCGGTGCGCCGTGGCGCACGAGCCGGTCGATCACCGGCCGGGCACGGACCCCTCCCGCCAGCACGGTCAACATCACGGTGCCGGTGACCGGCAGGTAGTACGCCCACGGACCGGTGTGGCCGTAGCCCAAGTAGGTGCAGACGGCTGCGCAGCCGATCGCCGCCATCAGGCGCCACCCGCTCGACGACGACGCCGCCACGATCAGCGCGACCGCCAGCGCGCCGGCACCGTGTAGTAGGGGGTCATCACCGCCTCGAAGACACAGCGGGACGCCAGCAGCACCCCCGCAAGGAACCAAACCTCGCGCTCTGCCGGCCGGCGACGGACGACGTACAGCGCGGCGAGGACCGACAGGATCACGAGGACCAGCCGAACGGGGCCCCCGGCGACCACCGGTCCCGCGTGCGCGCTCGCGGCACGGGCCGATCCGAGCCGGCACGCCACCGCGTCGAAGGGGAGGAGCGCGCTCGCCCCGGCGGCCATGTCCACAGGCCCGAGCAGCAGTAATGCCGACGGGCGGGCCGGCGCCACCGGTAAGGATTCGGTCAGGTGGAAAGTGCCGGACAGGGCGGCGACGGGCGCCAGGGCGGCCGGCATCGCCGGCATCGCCGGCATCGCCGGCAGGCTGATGTACCCGGTGAGCGGTTGGAGGTTCGACGCGTACAGGATCCCTTCGCCACCCCACGCGACGAGGTGGGCGTCGCGGACGATGCCTCAGATGTCACCGGGTGTCCGCCCACGACGCCGTGTGGGGCACGACCGGGTCCCACAGGATAAAGAACACCATGCCGACAGCGACGACGGCGACCGTCGCGAGAACCGGCATCAGTTGCGAACGGTCGATGCGCCCGCCCTTGCGCTGGACCCCTCTCACGACCACGTCCGTCCGTGGGTTTGACGCGGCAGGACTCCCCCTAGGGGGAGTCCTGCCGCGTACTTCTGCTGTATCAGCAGTTACCGACGGATCTGACTACTTACCTGTGGGTGCTGTGGGCCACTTCGTGCCGTACTCCAGCGTTGTCGCAGCCTTGGTCAACGTCCCGGCATACGTGGCAGCCTTACATGTGGGAGTTCCCGTCGCTGCAGCGGCGTACCCGTAGGTCACACCAGCGTTTGAGCCGGTCTCTATGTCGACGGCGAACCAGCACACGTTCGTCTTTGTCATGAGCGCTGCCAACACAAGCTTTGTGCCAGTTGGTGTTGTCGCGCTAGTTCCGTCCGCTGTCACCGAGATTGTGTCCTGCTTGGTGCTCGTCTTTGTCTTGGCGATGTACTTGAACGCCGGCTCGTCCTTCGTCAATTGAGCAGCGACGTGTGCCGATGTGGCAAAGCCGTCGGCCTGCGCGTAAATGGCCTTCGCCGACGTCAGCGCATTGGTCAGGTTCGACTGGGTCGACCGGTCGTTCGCGACCGAGGTCACGCCGAGGAAGGTCGGGATCGCGATCGCCATCAGGATGCCCATGATGAGCAACACCACCATGAGCTCGATGAGCGTGAACCCGGACTCCTCGGTGGTCTCCCCACCCTCCGCTTGCGCGGCACGGCGCCGACGTCCGAGTGCCATGGCGGCACGACGGAGCGCGTCGCTCCACGTTGATCCCATGTTTTCCCCTTCTCGCTCGCACGCCCTCGGGCGTGACGCTCACGAGTCCCCATCGACCCGTCGCCATAGCATAGCGCGCGCCAGTCGCAATGCAATAGCAAAAGTGACGGGTCAGACGCCGCGCCGCAATGCGGCAAGGATCACCGCTGCGGCCCGGGGGTTGCAAGCGGCGTCCCTCCTGCGTGAGCGTCCGCCCGTCATTGATCATTGAGGGCGACGGGACGACCGGACAGGGTGGCAAATCGGGCAACCTGATTCCCCCATGCCGGCTCGTGGCAGAGCCAAGCGCGAACGCCGGCGCCATCAGCGGTACGCTGTGCGAGGATGGGCGTCCAGACAGGATGACGGAAGCAGGAGCGTAGTTCCGGGGTGGTCTGGGCGCGGAGATGGGTGACGCCTCCGAGCGTCAGGGGGATGCCATGAGCATGCACGGCTCCTACGACGAGTACGGGCAGAACGACACCGCCGATCTGGTGCGGTCGGTCGCGCTGTCCTCGGCCAAGTTGTGGGAAGAGGTCTTCGAACGTCTGCGCCGACTCGAAGACGCACAGTCCGAGCTTCGGGCGATGCTCGGCCGGATCGAGGCCCAACTGCCCGCAGGACAGCCCACCGCTGCCCTCGCCAGCGGGCAGCCGAACGCACCGACGTGGCCAGATCGGGCGATCGCTCCCGGGGAGCAGTCGTCGATCGATCGGGACATGCCGCAGACAGATCTGTTCGTGCCCGGGCCGGTGGAGGAGCCGTTCGGCACGCCGGGGCATGCCGCCCCGCGGGATGCCTTCGATCTCCTCGTTGGCGCCACTCCCGGGCCGGTGTCGCCAGAGCCCGTCGACGAGGAGCCGGCGACGTTCTTCTTCCCGCCCGCGGGCGAAGACCCGGGAGCTGACGAGCCCGCGTCAACCGACGTCGGCACGGGCTGGACACGGTCCGACCTCATCGGGACGCCGGGGTGGACATCGCCGCACACCGTTCGCTACGACGAGGGGTTCACATCCACGGACGTCGTCGGCCCTCCCACCGAGGAGGTCCGAGCCGTCGACATGACGCCGCCCGAGCGCACCAATGCCGAGTACTTCGGTCGTCACGCCGCCGGCCCGCCGCCGGGGTTCGCAGTGGCCAACGGGAGCGCGACAGCACCGGTGGCCGATGTCGAGCCGACGATGCCGCAGGTCCACGCACCCGAGGCCGACGAGCCGTTCGACACCGGGCTGGACGAGCAGTTGCAGCAGGCGGCCCAAGCCGTCGAGATGCTGGCCGGCACAGGGGCGGCATCCGATTCGCCGCTCCCTCCGCCGTTCGGCTTTGCCAGCGGCACCGACCTCGGTGCACCAGCCTTCGAGGCCTGGGACGAGAACGGGCACACCGACGCCATCCCGCTCGTCTTCGCGCCAGGTGACGGCCCGGACCCCGCGTCCGGCGTCGACGTGCCGCCACCGCCGCCGGGTTTCGCCACCGGGGACGTTCCGCCACCGCCGCCCGGGTTCGCCACGGGCGACGGGGTTCCGGTGCCACCGCCGCCGGGCTTCGAAACGTTCGCCGCCGAGCCGGCGCCTCCGCCTCCCCCGCCCGGCTTCGCCCCCGGAAGGGACTTGGCGCCGCCGCCACCGCCGCCGCCGGGGTTCGCCTCCGGCGACGAGGTCCCGCCTCCGCCGCCGGGCTTCGACACCTTCGCCGAAGTGGCGCCTCCGCCTCCGCCGCCGGGCTTCGACACGTTCGCCGAAGTGGCGCCTCCGCCTCCGCCGCCGGGCTTCGACACGTTCGCCGAAGTGGCGCCGCCTCCTCCGCCACCGGGTTTCGACGCGTTCGCCACCGAGATGGTGCCGCCTCCGCCACCGGGCTTCGACACCTTCGGCGAAGTGGCCGCGCCACCGCCGCCACCTGGCTTCGACACCTTCGGCGAAGTCGCGGCGCCGCCTCAGCCTCCCGGGTTCGCCGTCGGAAGCGACACGCCCCCACCCCCGCCCGCGGCACCCACGGGGTTCACCAGCGGAGCAGACCTCGCCGGCCTGAGCCAGGTCACAGCGGTGCCGCCACCGCCACCGCCGGGGTTCGGCGCCAACGGCGCGGGCGTCCCGGCGGCGCCACCACCGCCCCCAGGCTTCAATGCGGCGGCGGCCGGTCCCCCCATGACCGCCGTACCCCCACCGTCGCCGGGCCCCTCTCCGGTGAGGAACGGAACACATGGTGGACCCGTTCGCCCCCCGACCGTGAGCGGGTCCATCGCCGACGACATGCGGACGATCAACTCCATGACGTCGTCGCCCGGCGGGGCAGCCGCCGGGCGCGGGGAGGACGGCGGCAACGGGAACGGGCCGGAGGACGACGGTCCGCCCCCCCCGATCACCCCTGACTTCTTCGCTCGGGCCGGACGCCGTCGCCGGTAGCCCGGCCCGAGATGACCGCTCGCTCCGGCAAGCGGGGTGCCGGAGCGAGCGGATTGGCGGTGGCGGTGGCGGCGCCTACAGGTTCGCCGAGTCGGCCCCGAAGCCGCTTCGACGCCACGGCCCGGACCTGCCGCCCGACTTCTCCCACAGGGCCACGTCGGAGATCGTCATCGTCCGGTCGGCGGACTTGCACATGTCGTAGACGGTGAGCGCGGCGACCGTGCACGACGTCATGGCCTCCATCTCCACCCCGGTGCGGTCCATGGCCTCGACCTGGGCTTCGACCTCCACGTAGTCGTCACCGATTGAGAAGTTGACGGCCACGGAGCCGACCAGCACCGGATGGCACATCGGGATCAGCTCCGCCGTGCGCTTGGCCGCCTGGATCCCGGCGATGCGTGCGGCCGCCAGGACGTCGCCCTTGGTGATGGCGTTGTTGGCAACCTTGGTCGTCGTCTCCGGCAACATCGACACCCGACAGCGAGCGAGTGCGCGCCGGTGCGTCTGCTCCCTGGGGCTGACGTCCACCATTCGGGCGCTTCCAAGGGGGTCCAAATGGGTCAGGCTGCGTTCGGACACGTGGGAAGTCTAGGGCCACCCGTTGGACCTACGTCGCTGGGAGCCAAGCGGCCGATCCGTCAGCGCGTGCGCTAGGATTGGCACTCGAAAGCTGAGAGTGCCAACAACCGTACGCCGGCCCCGACAGGCCCGCTGCGACCCGGCCAAGGAGACGGAGAGATGCCCACGTACGAGTACGCCTGCACGTCGTGCGGACACCGCTTCGAGGCACACCAGTCGTTCTCGGACGAGCCCCTCACCGCCTGCCCGGAGTGCGGCGGGACGTTGCGCAAGGTCTTCGGCTCCGTCGGCATCGTGCTGAAGGGTCCCGGCTTCTACCGCACCGACAGCCGGAACGGCTCCAGCACGTCGCGGCCCTCGAAGGAGGCGGCTTCGAAGGACGGGTCGGAGAAGGCGGGGTCGAGTGCCGGCACCCCTGAGCCGGGCACCAGCTCGTCGGGCGCCAGCTCGTCGGGCGCCAGCTCGTCGGGCACGTCCTCGGGCTCCGGCGCCAGCTCGACCAGCTCGTCCGGCTCGTCCACCACCGGGTCGAGCGGCTCGGCCACCAAGACGGCGGCTGGCTGAGCGGCTCGCCGGGGAGCACGTCTCCCCGCTGGCGAGCGCCTCCCCACCGAGGCGGGTCCCGCCGGCGGGGCGGCGGGACCCGGGTGCCTACGCCCCACTGACCTGCATGTCGGCGATGGCCAGCGTCTGGCCCGCCGCCGTGCCCGGCAGCCAGGCGAGGTCGGCGCCGACGTGGACGACCGACTGGAGCATCCGCTGGAGGGTGGAGGCCACCGTCAGCTCCCGGACCGGTTCGGCCAGTGCTCCTGTGCGGACCAGCAGGCCCACGGCGCCGACCGAGAAGTCGCCGCTCACCGGGTTGACGCCCGAGTGGACTCCGGTGACTGACTGGACGTAGAGGCCCTCGCCCACCGAACGGAGGATCGCCTCCTGGTCGAGCGGTCCGGGTGCGAGCGCGACGGCGCGGCAGCCGGCGGCGGGCGTGGACGAGTAGCCACCCCTGACCCCTGAGCCGGTCGACGTCGTCCCCGCCCGGCGGGCGGACACCGTGTCGTAGACGAACCCGGACAGGACACCGGCGTCGACGAGTCGGGTGGGACGGCAGGCAAGCCCCTCGCCGTCGTACGCCGCGGCCCGGAAGGCCCGAGGGTCGGTCGGGTCCTCCACCAGGGTCACGCCGGCGGCGGCCACCTGCTCGCCCACCCGGCCGGCGAAGAAGGACCGGCCCTTCACCACCGCCTCGCCCGAGAGCGCCGCCGACACCACGCCGAGCAGCGTCGAGACGACCCGGGGGTCGAACACGACGACGGTGCGCTGGGTGCGCGCCCTGCCGGCGCCGAGCATCCGCACGGCTCGCTCGACGGCGGACCGTGCCGCTTCGCTCGGGTCGAGGGACGAGCCGGCCCGGCCCACGCTGAACCCGCTGCCGGTCTGGGACTCTGCCGAGTGGCCGGCGATGGCCGAGACCGAGAGGAACGCCGAGGTCCGCCGGGTGGCAGCCCGGATGCCGGTGGTCGACGCCAGCGCCACCTCGCGGTGCCCGTCGGCGTAGTCGGCCGCGTCGACCTGGCGGATGCGGGGGTCGGCATGGCGCACGGCCCGCTCGAGATCCAGCGCCAGCTGGATCTTCTGGTCGGTCGAGAGCCTGGAGAAGTCGGGGTCCCACAGGTCGATCTCCGCCGGCGCCGCGCCGTCGGGCTCGGCCAGCGCCACGTCGGGGTCCGGCGTGGCGTAGGCGGCGTTGTCGCGGGCGTCCGCCAGCACCTGGTCGATCACGTCCCGCTCGAGCGAGCCGGCCCAGGCGAAGCCCACCTGGTTCCCCGCGCCGCCGGGGGCGGGGACGACCACGCGGATGCCGATCCCGGCGGAGCTGGCCGCGGCGAGCTGCTCGACGCGCCCGTCGTAGGCGCGCACCTCGGTCTCGGTGCCCCGGGCGACGTAGGCCTCGACACCCTCCCCGGGACGGGCCCGGTCGACGACCCCTTGGGCGACGTCGAGGAGCTCGGTCACGGGCGCCGCCCGGCGGCGCCCCGGACGAGCGCCGTCACGCCGCGGTCCCGCCGACCGTGATGCCGGTGACCCGCAGCGTGGCCTGCCCGCAGCCGACCGGAACGCTCTGGCCGTCCTTGCCGCACGTCCCGGGGGTGAGGGAGAAGTCCCCGGCCACGGCGTCGACGCGGCGCAGGATCTCGGGCCCGTTGCCGATGAGGTTGGCGTCGCGCAGCGGCTCGGTGATCCGGCCGTTCTCGATCAGGTACGCCTCGGTGGTGCCGAACACGAAGTCGCCGGTGGTGGTGTTGACCTGCCCCCCTCCCAGCTTTGCCACGTAGACGCCGCGGGGCGTCTGGGCCACGATCTCCTCGGGGTCCTCGGGGCCGGGCAGGAGGAACGTGTTGGTCATGCGGACCATCGGCAGGTGGCGGTAGCTCTGGCGCCGGCCGTTCCCCGAGGAGGGGCGCCCCTCCTTCCGGGCCCGCAGCCAGTCCCACATGTAGTCGGTCAGGATGCCGTGGTCGATGAGCACGTTGCGCGCCGCCGGCCGTCCCTCGTCGTCGACGGCGAAGTTCCCCCACTCCCCTACCAGCGTCCCGTCGTCGACCAACGTGACGAGGGGGCTCGCCACCAGTTCACCCACCCTGCCGGTGTAGACCGACGCGTCCTTGGCGATGTGGTCGGCCTCGAGCCCGTGCCCGCACGCCTCGTGGAAGAGGATCCCGCCGCTGCCCCCGGCGAGCACCACCGGCAGCTCGCCGGAGGGAGCGGGACGGGCCGAGAGCTTGGAGATGGCGCGGGCCGCGGCCGTGCGGGCCAGCTCGTCCACGTCCACCCGGTCGAAGAGCTCGAACCCCACGGTGCGGGCCACGCTCTCGTAGCCGGTCTGCATCCCCGCGTCGCCCGACGCCACGCACAGCACGTTGAGCCGGGTGCGCACCTGGTCGTCCTCGGCGAGCACGCCGTCGGTGCTCGCCACCAGGACGCGCCGCCGGACGTCGCCGTAGGCGGCGGTCACCTGAGTGATCGCCCCACCGGCCGCCCGGGCCGCCTCGTCCGCCCGCGCCAACAGCTCCAGCTTCGCCGCCTTGGCGACGGTGGACGGAAGCACCTCGGCGCCGGGCCCGGCGGGTCGCCTGGCCGGCAGCGCCACCTCCCGGACGCCGCCACCTCCCTGGCGGGCCACCGCCGCAGCCGCCGTCGCGGCGGCGAGGAGGCCCTGCTCCGAGAGGTCGGCGGTGTGGGCGAAGCCGGTCGTCTCGCCGACCACCACCCGGATGCCGGCACCACGCTCTCGGCCCGAGGACAGCGCCTCCACCTTGCGGCCGTCCAGCGAGGCACCCGACGTCTGGCGGTCCTCGGCGAACACCTCGGCCATGTCGGCGCCGCGCCGGACGGCGACCTGGAGCACGCGCTCGAGCACCGGGGGCTCGATCAGGGGGGCGTCGTCACCGGCAGCGACCTTCGAAGAGGCTTGCTGCACGGCGGTATCGTAACGGTGATGTCGCCGACCCTGCCCCCCGCTTCGCCCCTGTCGCCGACCGTTGCCGCCGGCCTGGCGGCAACGGTGGAGCTGACCGTCGCCGACGTCGACACCGCGGCGTGCGCCCGGACGGGGGACGTGCCGGTGCTGGCGACGCCCCGCCTCGTCGCCCTGTGCGAGGAGGCCTGCTGCCGGGCGCTCGACAGCCACCTCCTGGCGGACCGCACGAGCGTGGCCTCCCGGATCCAGTTCGACCACCTGGTGCCGGTCCCGGTGGGAGCGACGGTCCGGGCCGAGGCGACCTTGGAGAAGGTGGAGGGCCGGCGGCTCGTCTTCACGCTGTCGGTCACCCTCGACGAGAACCACCGGGGCGGCCTGGTGGCGGCCGGGCGCCTCACCCGGGTGGTCGTCCAGCGCAGCGCCTTCCTGGCCAAGGCCGGCTGCCCCAACGCCGGCTGACCCGGCTCCGGCCGGCTGACCCGGCTCCGGCCGGCTGCCCCGACGCCGGCTGACCCGCCCCCGAGGCCCGGGAACCTCGCCCCTGACCTGCGCCCTGGTAGGCAAGCGGGCGTTTGTTGGGCGGAACAGCGGCGACCGAGCGGGTAGCGTGGACGCAACCGAGCCGGCGGCGCTCACCCGGCGCCGGCGGACGTCACATCCGTCATGACGATCCTCCCTCGCATCGAGACCCCCGCCGACCTCCGCTCCCTCAACCCGGAGGAGCTGGCCACGCTGGCGGCGGAGGTCCGCGCCTTCATCGTGGAGTCGGTCACCACCACCGGTGGCCACCTCGGCTCCAACCTCGGCGTGGTCGAGCTCACGTTGGCGCTGCACCGGGTGTTCGACTCGCCCCGCGACGCAGTCCTGTGGGACACCGGCCACCAGGCGTACATCCACAAGCTCGTGACGGGGCGCCGGTACGGCTTCCGGGGCCTGCGCCAGCGGGGCGGGCTCTCGGGCTACCCCAACCGGGCCGAGTCCGACCACGACTGGATCGAGAACAGCCACGCCTCCACCGTGCTGTCCTACGCCCACGGCCTGGCCACGGCCTGGGCCCTCGGGGGCCAGCTGCTCGGCAGCGGGGGGAACCGCCGCGTGGTGGCCGTCGTCGGAGACGGCGCCCTCACGGGCGGCATGGCCTACGAGGCCATCAACAACCTCGGCCACTCCGGTCGGCGGGTGCTCATCGTCCTGAACGACAACGGGCGGTCGTACGCCCCCACCGTGTCGCTGTTGAGCCGGAGCGTCACGACCCTGCGGCTGAACCCCACCTACGTGCAGACCCGCGAGCGCCTGCGCGGCCTCCTGCGGGACATCCCCGGCGTGGGCGACCTGGCCTATGCGGGGGTCCACGGGCTCACCAGCGCCATGCGCGAGGTGGTGACGCCCCACACCTTCTTCGAGGCGCTCGGCGTGCGCTATGCCGGCCCCATCGACGGGCACGACGTGGGACAGATCGAGCAGGTGCTCGAGAACGCGGCCGAGTGGAACGGCCCGATCGTGGTCCACGTCCTCACCCAGAAGGGGCGGGGCTACGCCCCTGCCGAAGAGGACGAGGTGCAGTGCCTCCACGACGTGAAGGGCGGCGTCCGCCCGGCCGTGACCGGGACGCCGGCTCGCCCCGGGACGCCGGCTCGCCCCTCCAGCCCTCCGGCCGGCGCGGCGCCGCTCGACGCCGCGCCGCTGCTCGGCGTCGCCCGCGCCTCGTCGGCCACAGAGGACGCGCCCGGGACCACCGCGAAGGCGGCGGGTGCCAGTCCGATGCCGCCGGCCGCCACGTACACCGACGCCTTCAGCCGCGCCCTCATCCGGCTGGCCGAGCAGCGACCCGAGATCGTCGCGCTCACCGCCGCCATGCCCGGGCCCACCGGGCTCCTCGGCTTCCAGGCCCGCTTCCCCGACCGCTTCTTCGACGTCGGGATCGCCGAGCAGCACGAGGTCACGGCGGCAGCCGGCATGGCCATGGGCGGCCTGCGGCCGGTGGTGGCCGTCTACTCCACCTTCCTCTCCCGGGCGTTCGACCAGATGAACCTGGATGTCGGGCTGCACCGCCTGCCGGTCGTGTTCGCCCTGGACCGGGCCGGGATCACGGGGGACAACGGGCCGAGCCACCACGGCATCTTCGACCTGGTGCTCACCTTGGCCGTGCCGGGCATGACGGTGTTCGCACCCTCGAGCGCGGAGGACCTGGAGGCCATGCTGGAGACGGCCCTCGACCTCGACGGCCCGGTGGCCATCCGCTTCCCCACCACCCCCGCACGCCACGCCCCGGCCGGGCGCGGCATGGAGGCGCGGCTCCTGCGCCAGGGAGACGGCTCGGTCTGCCTGCTGGCCGTGGGCAAGCTGGTCGGCCCGTGCGAGGACGCCGCCGCCGAGCTCGCGGCCGAGGGGATCGACGCCACCGTCTGGGACGTGCGGACGGTCAGCCCCCCCGACGGGGCGATGCTGGCCGACGCCGCCCGCCACCGCGTGGTCGTCACCGCCGAGGACGGGCTCCGGGTGGGCGGGGCGGGCACCTACCTCGCCGACGCCGTCGCCCGCACGGCCACAGAGGCGGACCGCCCGGCCCCGCCGGTCACCACCCTCGGGATCCCCCGGTCCTACCTCCCCCACGACAAGCCCGACGACCTCCTGGCCAGCGTGGGCCTGGACGCCGCCGGCATCGCCGCCGCCGTCCGCCGGGCCCGGCGGATCGGCGATCAGGCCTTGTTGGCCCCGTAGGTGCGGACGAAGTCGTTCACCGCGTAGTAGGCGTCGATCGACTCGCCGGCGTCGCCCCAGAAGCCCTCGAGGATGTCGTAGCCCATCGTCCCCTGGGCGACGTAGTGGTTGTTCACGTCGGTGATCTCGAGCTCGCCCCGGCCCGAGGGGACGAGCCGCTTGATCACGTCGAACACGCCGGCGTCGTAGCAGTAGATGCCGGTCACGCCGAAGCTTGACGGCGGCTCCTCGGGCTTCTCGATGATCCGCACGACCCGGCCCCCGGCGTCGAGCTCGGGGACGCCCAGGTGGCGCAGGTGGGAGGGCTCGGAGACCGGGGTGAGCAGGATCCGCCCGCCCCGCGGCTCGGCGAGGAAGGCCTCGACCATGGGCCGGATCGAGCGCTCCACCACGTTGTCGGCCAGCATGACGAGCACCGGCTCGCCGTCGGCGAAGCGCTCGGCCAGGCCCAGCGCCTCGGCGATGCCGCCCGGCCGCTCCTGGTAGCCGTAGCTCAGGCGGTCGATGCCGAACTCGTGCCCGTTGCCGAGCAGGCGGAGGAACTCCCCGGCGTGCGTGCCCCCCGTCACCAGCATCATCTCGGTGATGCCGGCGTTCACCAGGGCCTCGATCGACCACTGGATCATGGGGCGGTCGTAGATCGGCAACAGGTGCTTGTTGGTGATCCGGGTCAGGGGATAGAGGCGGGAGCCGGTGCCGCCTGCCAAGAGGACGCCTTTCACGGGCGCCCACCCTACGCTGCCGCTACCACCGGTCCCAGTGCACGACCTCTTCGAACGGCCGGCGGTCGGGCGTGCCGACGGGCCGCAACGGCCGGTCCGCCGGGTAGCCGAAGGCCACCATGTAGGGGCACACCGTGTCGTCGGGGAGGGAGAGGACCCGCCGGACCTCATGCTGGTCGCGCACCCCGGCGTGCCCCGAGCCGATGCCGAGGTCGGCCGCCGCCAGCATCATGTAGGCGGTCAGCTGGCCGAAGTCGTACTGGAGCCACCGGGCGTGGACGTCGTCCTCGGGGTGGTAGGCGACCAGGGCCACCGTCGCCGCCGAGCTGGCGACGTGCCCCGTGCCCGGGCCGGTGGCCGAGAGCGCCTCCAGAAGGGACCGGTCGGTCACGACCACGAAGTGCCACGGCTGCCAGTTCATCGAGGACGGGGCCCGCCAGCCGGCCTCGAGGATCCGGTCGAGGTCCTCCCTGGCGATGGGGTCGTCCGAGAAGCGGCGGACGTTGCGGCGAGCCCGGATGGTGTCCCACGTCTCCATCCCTCATGGTCTAGTCCCGTGTCGGCTCCCGTGCACCCCTGGTGCGGCACGGCGTCGCCCCTTGCGCACGACGCTGGCGGCCGTCTCTACTGGAGCCGTGGACGGCGATCCCGGAGACCAGGGCGGCGCGGTCGGGTCCGACCCCGTCGTCGTCGAGCGACCCGGCGCCAGGCTCGCCGGGGAGCGCTGGGGCGCCGGGCGCCCGGGCGACAGGCCCTGCGTCGTCGCCCTGCACGAGGGGGTGGCGGACCGGCGCAGCTGGCGCCCGGTGGCCCGACTGGTGGCACACCGCGCCACGGTGGTCGCCTACGACCGCCGCGGGTTCGGCGAGACCCCGCCGTCGGCCCAGCCGTTCAGCCACGTGGACGACCTGCTGGCCGTCCTGGACACCGTGGCCTCCGGCCCCGCATGGCTGGCCGGCACGTCGGGCGGGGCCGGCGTCGCCCTCGACGCTGCCATCGTGGCCCCGGACCGGGTGGCCGGCCTCCTGCTCCTGGCGCCGGGAGTGAGCGGCGCGCCGATGCCCGAGCTCGACCCCGACACGGCCCGGCTCGACCGCCTCCTGGACGAGGCGTCGGCGGCGGGGGACCTGGAGGAGGTGAACCGCCTCGAGACGTGGCTGTGGCTCGACGGGCCCTCCCAGCCCGAGGGCCGGGTCGGCGGGGCCACCCGGGCGCTCGCTCTGGAGATGAACGGCATCGTGCTGGCCAACGGCGTCCCCGAGGGGGCGGGGGCGAGCGGCGTCGACGCCTGGTCGCGAGCCTCCGAGGTGACGGTCCCCGCCGTCGTCGGCTACGGCGATCTGGACGTCCCGCTCTTCGTGGACCGCTGCGAGGAGCTGGGGCGGCGGATGCCGGGCGCCGTGGTGCGCCGCCTCGAGGGCGTCGCCCACCTGTCCGAGCTCGAGCGTCCCGACGCCGTGGCCGGCCTGCTCGTCGACCTGCTCGGCCGCGGCTGACCCGGCTGACCCGGCTGACCCGCCGGGCGGGTCACGCCGTGGTGGTCGACGCCGCCCCTTCGAGCCCGAGCATCTCGATCGCCTGCTGGCGCATCTTGAACTTCTGGATCTTGCCCGTCACCGTCATCGGGAACTCGTCGACGAACACCACGTAGCGGGGCACCTTGTAGTGGGCGATCTGCCCCCGGCAGAAATCGCGCACGGCGTCCTCGGTGAGCGACGACCCCTCCCGGACCTTGACCCAGGCCATGATCTCCTCGCCGTACCGCTCGTCGGGCACCCCGATCACCTGGACGTCCACGATCTCCTCGTGGCGGTAGAGGAACTCCTCGACCTCCCGGGGGTAGACGTTCTCGCCACCCCGGATGACCATGTCCTTGATGCGCCCGATGATGTTGACGTAGCCGTCCTCGTCCATCGTCGCCAGGTCGCCGGTGTGCATCCACCGGGCCCCGTCGATCACCTCGGCGGTGCGGCCGGCGTCGTCCCAGTAGCCCAGCATCACCGAGTACCCCCGCGTGCACAGCTCGCCGGACGCCCCGACCTCGACCGCCCGCCCGGTGCCGGGATCGACCACCTTCACCTCGAGGTGCGGATGGACACGGCCCACGGTCCCCACGCGCTTTTCGATCGGGTCGTCCACCGTCGTCTGGGTCGACACCGGGGAGGTCTCCGTCATGCCGTAGCAGATGGTGACCTCGGCCATGTGCATGTCGGCGACGCACCGCTTCATGACCTCCACCGGGCACGGCGACCCGGCCATGATCCCGGTGCGCAGCGACGAGAGGTCGAAGGACCCGAAGTCCGGCTCGTTGAGCTCGGCGATGAACATGCTCGGCACGCCGTAGAGAGCGGTGCACCGCTCCTCCTGCACGGCCTCGAGGACGGCCCGGGGCTCGAACCCGGGTGACGGCAGCACGACGCAGGCGCCGTGGGTGGTCGCGCCGAGGTTGCCCATCACCATGCCGAAGCAGTGGTAGTAGGGCACGGGCACGCACACCCGGTCGTGCTCGGTGAACCGGCACCCCTCCCCCACGAAGTACCCGTTGTTCAAGATGTTGTGGTGCGACAACGTCGCGCCCTTGGGGAACCCGGTGGTGCCGCTCGTGTACTGGATGTTGATCGGCTCGTCGAAGTCCAACGTCGCTTGGCGGGCCCGCAGGCGGTCCATGGGGACCCGCTCCCCCGCGCTCAGGAGGGCGTCCCACTCGGGCGACCACAGCGCGACGGTTCGCTCGAGGGCGGGCAGCGACCCCGCCACCGACGCGGCCATGGCGACGTAGTCGCTCGACTTGAAGGACGGGGCCACCACGAGGACCCGGCACCCCGACTGCCCGAGCACGTACTCGAGCTCGTGCGGGCGGTAGGCGGGGTTGATGTTGACCAGGATGACGCCCGCCTTGGCCGTGGCGTACTGCACCAGCGCCCACTCGAGGTAGTTGGGGCTCCACAGGCCGAGCCGGTCGCCCTTGTCGAGGCCGAGGTCCATGAGGCCGCGGGCGACGAGATCGACCCGGCGGTCGAGCTCGGCGTACGTCAGCCGCTCGCCTTGGTGACGGGAGACGAACGCCTCCCGGTCGGGGACGCGGGCCACCACGCGCTCGAGGTTGGCCCCGATCGTCTCGCCGAGGAGGGGCACGGTCGAGGGGCCGCTGGCGTACGCCACCTGGCCGGGTCGCCCCTGCCGTGCGTTCCCTGCGGACGGGGTGGTGGAGGTCACGGCGCGAGTTCACCAGCCCGACCCTCCCCCCGCAAGGGCAGAGCAGGAGACGACCCGACCAGCGCACGGCCGGCGGGGCACCGGTCGATGGCCCCGGTCGCCCCGGGAGCGTCGGTAACGTCGGACCTCGTGAGCCGGCCCACTGCCAGTGCCGTGGACGCAGCGCTCGCGGCGGTCACCACCTCGCTCCCCGGCGGCGGGGAGGACCGGCCGGGCCAGCTGGAGATGGCCACCCGGGTCGCCCGGAGCATCGAGTCCGGTCGTCACCTCGTGGTCCAGGCCGGCACGGGCACCGGGAAGTCGCTCGCCTACCTGGTGCCCGCCGTCCTGTCGGAGCGCACCGTTGTCGTCGCCACCGCCACCAAGGCCCTCCAGGACCAGCTGGCGACCAAGGACCTCCCGGCGCTGTCCCGGGCCCTCGACCGTCCCATCCGGTTCGCCGTCCTCAAGGGGCGGAGCAATTACCTCTGCCTCCAGCGGGCGGGCGAGGTGGGCGGCCGCGGGGTGCAACAGGACCTCGTCGCGGCGGCCCCCGACGGCGACGCCGGACCCGGAGCAGGAACGGACGGCGAGGCCGGGGCCGGGGGTGAGGGCGGGGCCGGGGCCTGGTCGCGACCCGAGCCGATCGACGCCGGGCGCTTGGTGTCCCAGGTCCGCCTCCTCCTCGACTGGGCCGGACGCACCCCGAGCGGCGACCGGGCCGACCTCCCCTTCGAGCCGCACCCCCGGGCATGGGCCATGGTCAGCGTGGGGCCGCGGGAGTGCCCCGGCGCACACCGGTGCCCGGAGGGGCCGCGCTGCTTCGCCGAGCGGGCCCGGGCGGCGGCGGCGGAGGCGGAGGTGGTCGTGGTCAACACCCACCTCTACGGCGCCCACCTGGCGAGCGGCGGCCAGGTGCTGCCGCCCCACGACGCGGTGGTGTTCGACGAGGCCCACGAGGTCGAGGAGATCATGACGGCCAGCCTCGGCGTGGACCTCTCGCCCGGGCGGCTGACCGCCCTGCACTCGGCGTCCCGGGCCCTTCTCGACCCCGACGAGGCGCCGTCGGCCGACCTGGGGGACGTGGCGGACGCGCTCCGGTCGCTGCTGGCCGACCGGGTGGGCCGGCGCGTGCTCACGGCCCGGCAAGCCACCGGCCGGCCGGCCGGCGACGACGGCGCCGGCCCGGGAACACCCGGGCGCCCGGGGCAGGCCGAGCCGGAGGGGCGCGAGCGGGCCTTCTTCGCCCCGCCGCCCGCCCAGCCGGCCGACGGCGCGGCGGCGGGCGCCGACGCCGAGCTCGCCTCGCTCCTCGAGCTGGCGACCAGCCGGGTCGAGCGGCTCCGAGCGCTCCTTCGCTCCGGAGCAGACGCGACAGGGGCGCGGGACGAGGCGGCACGCCGGACCCGGGCACTCACGGCCGCCGACCACCTGGCCGGCGACCTGGACCGCCTGGCCACCCGCACCGACGCCGAGGTCGCCTGGGTGGACGGCACGGCGCGGGCGCCGGTCCTCCGCCTGTCACCCGTCGACGTGGCCCCCGTGCTGGCCGGCCCCCTGTGGGGAGCGCTGCCCGCCGTCCTCACCAGCGCCACCATCCCGCCACGCCTCCCCGAGCGCCTGGGCATGCCCGAGGGCGAGGTCGACGTGGTGGACGTGGGGAGCCCCTTCGACTACCGGTCGCACGCGCTCCTCTACGTGGCCCGCCATCTCCCGGACCGCCGCAGCCCGGCAGCCGAGCCCGCCGTGTTCGACGAGCTCCACGCCCTCATCCGTGCGGCCGGCGGCCGGACGCTCGCCCTCTTCACCAGCAGGCGGGCCACCGAGGCGGCAGCGGCGGCCCTGCGCCCGCGCCTCGACGTCACCCTGCTCGTCCAGGGCGACCTGCCCAAGGGCCGGCTGCTCGAGGCGTTCGCCGCCGAGGAGTCCTCGTGCCTCTTCGCCACCCTGGGCTTCTGGCAGGGCGTGGACGTCCCCGGCCGCAGCCTCAGCCTCGTGACCTTGGACCGGCTCCCCTTCGGCCGGCCCGACGACCCCCTCCTGGAAGCCCGCCGCGAGCGCGCCGGTGCGGACGCCTTCCGCCTGATCGACCTGCCCCGTGCCGCCGCCCTCCTCGCCCAGGGCGTCGGCCGGCTCATCCGCTCGGCCGAGGACCACGGCGTGGTGGCGGTGCTCGACCCGCGCCTTGCCACCGCCGCCTACCGGCGGGTGCTGCTCGACGCCCTGCCCCCCATGCGCCGCACCGTCGACCGCGGCGAGGTGGCGGCATTCCTCGCCCGAGTGCTGGGCACGCCCCCGGGTCAGTAGCCGAGCCGGTCCAGCGCGTCGTCCCGCTGCTGCCAGCGCTTCTCCACCCGCACGAACAGCTCCAGGTAGGCGCCGGGCGGCAGCTGGGCCCGCACCGCGGTGCCCACCGCCTTCAGCACCTCTCCTCCGCGCCCGATGACGATCCCCTTCTGGGAGTCGCGCTCGACCACGATCTCACAGCGGATCCGGGGCCATTCCCACTCGGTCACCCGGCACGCGATCGAGTGCGGCAGCTCCTCGCGGGTGCGCCGCAGCAGCTGCTCGCGGACGAGCTCGGCCACCCGCAGCGCCTCGGGCGTGTCGCTCACCATCTCCTCGGGGTAGTAGGCGGGACCCTCGGGAAGGCGGTCGACGACGGCCTGGACCAGGGCGTCGACCCCCTCGCCGGTGACGGCCGAGACGGGGAAGTACTCGGCGTCCGCCTCCGGCGCGGCGAAGCCCAGCGCCGCGGCCGCCGTGGCCAGGCGTTCGAGCACGTCGGTCGGCCGGGCCCGGTCGACCTTGTTGACGGCGACCAGCACCCGGCCGCCGGGCACGGCGGCGGCCGCCCGTCCCAGCACCAGACGGTCGCCGGGCCCGACGGGGGCGGTGGCGTCCACCACGGCCACCACGACGTCCACGTCGTCGAGCGACGCCCCGGCCGTCTCGACCAGTCGCTCGCCCAGCGCGGTGCGCGGCCGGTGGAACCCGGGCGTGTCCACCACCACGACCTGGGCGTCGGGGCGGTGGACGATGCCGCGGAGGTTGTGGCGGGTGGTGTTGGGCCGCGACGACGTGATGGAGACCTTCTCCCCCACCATCCGGTTCACGAGCGTGGACTTGCCCACGTTGGGACGCCCGACCACGGTGACGAAGCCGGTCCGCACCTCAGCCGTCCCCCTCGTCCGCCGTGGCCAGCGGCTGCGCCCGCTCGATGCGGACCCGGGAGATCCGCCGGCCCTGGACCCGCTGGGCCACGAGGCGCACCCCGTCGACGTCGACCGACTCCCCCTCGGCGGGGACGTGGCCGCTCACCGCCATCATCAGTCCGCCCACGGTGTCCCACCCCTCCTGGGGCAGCTCCGTGCCCAGGAGGTCGTCCACGTCGTCGATGGCCATGCGGCCGGTCACGACCACGCTGCCGTCGGACAGCGTCTCGACCACCGGCTCCTCGACGTCGTACTCGTCGACGATCTCGCCCACCAGCTCCTCGATCAGGTCCTCCAGGGTGACGAGCCCCACCGTGCTGCCGTACTCGTCGACGACGATCGAGAGGTGGAACTTCGCCTCCTGCATCTCCCGCAGGAGCGACGTCAGGTGCTTGGTCTCGGGGACGAAGTGGGCCGGTCGGACGTGGGAGCGCACCAGGTCCTCACCCTGCCCGGCATGCTCGGCGCGCATCAGGTCCTTGGCGTAGGCGATGCCGATCACGTCGTCCACGTCCCCCTCCTGGTGGACCGGGACGCGGCTTCGGCCGGCGGCCAGCACGTCGTCCAGCGCGGCACGGACCCTGGCGTCGGCGTCGAGGGTGATCATGTCGGGGCGGGGCACCATCACCTCGCGCACCACCGCGTCGCCGAAGTCGATGATCGAGTGGATGAACGTCCGTTCCTGCAGCTCGATCACGTCCTCCGCCTGCGCCACGTCGGCCATGGCCAAGAGCTCCGACTCGGTCACCCGGGGGGGCGGCCCGCCGGCCGTCCCTCGGCGGCCGATGAACAGGTTGGCCATGCCGATCAGCACCACCGAGACGGCGCGCAACGGCGGGAAGCGAACGACGGCGTCGACCAGGGGCGCGGTGAACAAGGCGGCCCGCTCGGGGTTGTGCACCGCCCAGTTCTTGGGCACGGCCTCGAAGAGGACGAAGATCACGACCACCTCGAACACCGTCCCGACCAGGACGCCCCACGCGCCGAGCCAGGCCGAGGCCAGCACGCCCACGAGCGTGGCCGACACCAGCTGGCAGACCAGCACGAGCAGGAGCACGGGGTTCAAGAACCGCTCGGGGTGCTCGACCAGCCGGACCAGCTGGCGGGCGCCGCGCCGGTGCTCGTCCACCAGGGCCTTGGCCTTCACCCGGCTGGTGCGCACCAGGCTCGTCTCGGCCAGCGCCATGACCCCCGACGCGGCCAGGAGCACCACGACCACGGCGATCAGGATCCAATCGCTGGCGTGGAAGCCTGCGGTGGCGACGAGGGCCGGCGCCGGGGTCACGACGGGCCGTCCCGCCGGTGGTAGCGGCCGAGAAGCCGGCGTTCCAGGGCTTCCATCTCCTCGGCCTCCCGGGATGTCTCGTGGTCCATCCCGAGGAGGTGGAGGAGGCCGTGCACGACCAGCAGGGCCAGCTCGTCGTCCACCGTCACCTCGTGGTCGGCTGCGTTGCGGGCGGCCACGGCCGGGCAGATGACGACGTCGCCGAGCAGCATGGTCGGCTCGTCGGAGGGGTCGGTCCCCGGGCCGCTGCCGCCCGTGTCGGGCGAGCGGCCGCCCGGCACGGGCTCGTCCTCGATGGGGAACGCCAGGACGTCGGTGGGGCCGGAGCGCCCGAGGAACTGCTCGTTCAGCGCGGCGATGGCGTCCTCGGCCACGAACAGGAGCGACACCTCCACGTCGCCGCGCAGGCGGCGGTCGGTGAGGACGTCCCGAGCCAGGGCCGCCCACCGGTCGAGGTCGACCGCCCGGTCCGCCTGCTCGTCGGCGGCGTAGACGTCAATCGCCATCGTGGGGGCGCTCGGCCTCCTCGTAGGCACGGATGATGTCGGCCACGATCTGGTGGCGGACGACATCGCGCCGGGTCAGGTGCACGAAGGCGACGCCCGGCACCGCCCCGAGCACGTGCTCCAGCCCCACCAGCCCCGATCGGCCGCCGGCCACGTCGATCTGGGTGACGTCGCCGGTCACCACGCACTTGGAGCCGAACCCGATGCGGGTGAGGAACATCTTCATCTGCTCCGGCGTCGTGTTCTGTGCCTCGTCCAGGATGATGAAGGAGCCGTTGAGCGTCCGGCCGCGCATGAACGCCAGCGGCGCCACCTCGATGGTGCCCCGCTCCAGCAGCCGCTGCGCCCCCTCCGGCTCGAGCAGGTCGTAGAGCGCGTCGTAGAGGGGCCGCAGGTAGGGGTCGACCTTGGCCATGAGGTCGCCCGGCAGGAACCCCAGCCGCTCGCCCGCCTCGACGGCGGGCCGGGTGAGGATGATGCGGGACACGGCGCGGGCCTGGAGGGCCTGGACGCCCAGGGCGACCGCCAGGTACGACTTCCCCGTTCCGGCTGGGCCGATGCCGAAGGTGACGGTGTTGGCGCTGATGGCGTCGGTGTAGCGCTTCTGGCCCGCGGTGTACGGACGCACCGACCGCCCCCGGGCGGCCCGGACCACTTCGGCCGTGAGCACCTCCGAGGGGCGGACGTCCTCGTGCACCATGTCGATGGTGCGCTGCACCTTGGCCGCGTCCAGGCCCTGCCCCGACTCGAGCACGAGGACCAGCTCGTCGAACAGGCGCGCCAGACGCTCGGCGTCGGGCCCTTCGACGGCGATGCGGTTGCCCTGGACGGCGATCCGGTCGGCCGGGAAGGCCCGCTCCACCAGGCGAAGCAGCTCGTCGTGGGGCCCGAGCAGGCTGGCCATGAGGTGCGTGTTGGGCACCATGGTCTCCCGGCGGCCCACACCCTCCTCGGGCGGCGCCGACGCGGCCTGGACCGCCGAGCCGCCGTCGGCCGCCGTCACCCGGGGGGCCACGTCATCGACCGGCCCCCGATGACGTGGAGGTGGAGGTGGGGCACCGAGTTCTGGGCGTCGGCACCGACGTTCATGACCAGCCGGTAGCCCCGGTCGTCCCCGGCGATCCCCTCGGCGGCCGCCACGGCCTGGGCCGCGGCAAACAGGGCCGAGAGGTCCTCGGCGTCCTCGTCGCCGAGCGCGCCGGCGTGGACGATGTGGCGCCTCGGCACCACGAGCACGTGCACCGGCGCCTGCGGGGCGATGTCGCGGAAGGCCACGGTCCGCTCCGAGGAGTGCACGACGTCGGCCGGGACGTCGCCGGCGACGATCCGGCAGAAGAGGCAGTTGGCGCCGGTCAGCGGACTTGCCCTGTCTCCCGCCGGGGCGGCAGGAGGTGCTCGAGGTCTCCGGGCGCGATGCGGCACGACTCGATGAAGCTGTCGACGTCGGACTCCTTCAGCCGGATCACGCGCCCGAACTTATATGCCGCCAGCTCGCCGCCGTCGATGAAGCGGTAGAGGCTGCGGAGCGTGACGCCGAGCCGCGCCGACGCATCCTTGGTGCTGAGCCAGCGCACCTGCTCCGCCATCAGTCCAATACTCCCACGGCGCCGGGCGCCTGCATGCACATCCTGATCACACCGTACCGGCGCGCGGCGCCGTGAGCAGCACTCCTGCGGCCACGGCGGCCGTCTCGGCCCGCAGCACGTTGTGGCCGAGGCCGACGGTGGGCCAGCCCAACGCCAGCTCGGCCTCGTCCCACCCGCCCTCCGGGCCCACGGCCACCCCGCGGCAGCCGGCGGCGTCGAGCGGCGGGGCGCCCGGCTCGGCCAGGCAGAGCCCCCGGTCGGCGAGCGCCGCCAGCGGCAGCACGCCCTCCACCTCGGGGAGCCAGGTTCGCCGGCTCTGGGCCGCCGCCTCCGCCGCCACCCGGCGCAGGCGCTCGAGGGCGGTCCGCTCGCGGTCCCCGCTCCAGCGGACCACCGATCGGGCGGCGGCGACCACCACGATGCGGTCGACGCCCAACTCGGTCAGCTTCTGGACGACCCATTCGGCGCGCTCGCCCTTCACCGGCACGAACGCCACGGTGACGGGGCGCTCCGGCGCCGGCTCGTGGCGGACCGCCGCCTCGGGCTCGAGCCGGCGGCCGCCGAGGTAGCGGCACGGCGTCCACGCACCCCGCCCGTCGGCGGCCACGACCAGCTCCCCCGGCCGCAGTCGCAGGACGCGCTCCAGGTGGTGGGCGTCGGGACCCGACAGCTCCGGGCGCCCCGGGTCGTCCACGAGCACCTGGGCGGCCGCGGCGCGGCGCTCGGCCCCGCCCGGGCTCACCGCCGGCGCGTCACCCGAGAGCGGAGCGGATCCGGGAGAGGACGCCGTCGTGGGCGTGGACCTCCTCGCCCCGCTCGGCGGCCAGCTCGGCCAGGAGCTCGCGCTGGCGGGCCGTCAGGTCGGACGGCGTGTCCACCGCCAGGTGCACGTAGAGGTCGCCCCGCCCGCGCCCCCGCAGGTGGGGCACGCCGAGCGACCGCAGGCGCACCACGGTGCCGCTCTGGGTCCCGGCCACCACGGTCACCGGCTTGGGCTCGTCGAGGGTCTCGACGGTCACGGTCGTGCCCAGGGCCGCCGGCGCCATCCCGACGTGCACGGTGGTGTGGAGGTCGTCCCCCACGCGCTCGAACCGCTCGTCGGGCTCCACCGCCAGGTGCACGAACAGCGAGCCGGACGGGCCGCCGCGCGGGCCGGCGGGCCCACGGTCGGCCAGCCGGAGGGTCGAGCCGTCGTCCACCCCGGCGGGCACCTCGATGGTGAAGTCCCGGTCCTCCATGCGCCGGCCCTCGCCCCGGCACCCGGGGCAGGGGTCGCTCACGACCTGGCCCAAGCCCTGGCAGCGCATGCAGGCCACCGACGTCACCACCTGGCCGAGGAGCGACTGGCGGATCCGCCGGATCTCACCCGTGCCCTGGCAGTCGGGGCAGGTGACGGGATGGGTCCCCGCCCGCGCGCCGCTGCCCTCGCAGTCGGGGCAGGTGACGGGCAGCCGGACGGAGAGCTCCTTTTTGGCACCGAACACGGCCTCGGCGAAGCTGAGCTGGAGCGCGACCTCGGCGTCGGCGCCGGCCTGGGGGCCGCGCCGGCGGGTCCGGGGGCCGCCCATCGAGCCGAAGAAGGCCTCGAACAGATCGCCCAGACCCCCGTCGAACCCGAAGCCGGCGGCTCCCGTCGCCCCGGCGCCGCCCCCGCCGAAGCTGGCCGGTCCGAAGCGGTCGTAACGGGCCCGTCGCTCGGGGTCGCGCAGGACCTCGTAGGCGAAGGAGACCTCCTTGAACTTCGCCTCGGACTCGGGGTCCCCACCGTTGGCGTCGGGGTGCAGCTCCCGGGCCCGGCGACGGTAGGCGCGCTTGATCTCGTCGTCGGAGGCGTCGGGCCGGACCCCGAGCAGCTCGTAGAGGTCGCCCATCGTGTCAGCGCCCGGCATGCCGGCGTCTCCTCCCTCGCGCCCCTCCGGCCGCGGTTGCCTGCTCGCCCGGGCCGAGTTGCTGCCCGGCCTGCTCGCCCGAGCCGAGTCGCTGCCCAAGCCGCTCGCCCACCACCTTGGCAGCTGCCAGGGCCTGGGGGTAGTTCATCCGGGTCGGGCCGAGCAGCCCGACCGCCCCCACCTCGTGGCCGTCGACCGGCACGGGCGCCACCACCACGGCGCACGACGCCAGCGGCTCGTAGCCGTGCTCGGCCCCGATGGCCACCGACAGGCCCCGCTCGAGCACGTCACGGAGGAGCGACACCACCACGAGCTGCTGCTCCAGGATGCCGAGGACGGACCGCACGGTGTCCACCGCGTCGAAGGCCGCCGCCAGCCGCGACGACCCGCCCACGAAGACTCGATCGTGGTCGGCCGAGACGAGGTCGGCCATCGCCGCCGCCGCCAGGTCCACCACCCGGTCCACGACCGGGTCACCGGAGGGGCCCGCGTCGAGCACCCCGCCCAGGGGGCGGGACTGGGCCGCAGCCTGCAGCCGGACCGTGACCTGCGTCAGCGCGGCCTCCGGCACCTCCTCGTCCAGCTCGATCGACCGCTTCTCCACCGCTCCGTCGGCCAGCACCACCACGAGCAGGGCGAGGCGGGGGCCGAGCCCCACCACCTGGACCGACCGGACCGGCGCCGACTCGTGGCCGGGCGGGAGCACGACCGAGGCGTAGGAGGTGAGGTCGCACAGGAGCCCCGAGGTCCGCTCGAGCATCTCCTCCATCTCGCCGTGGACCTGCTCGAAGAACCGGCTCACCTTCTGGCGCTGGGCCGGGCCCAGGACGCCTGGCTCGCCCAGCTGGTCCACGAAGTAGCGGTAGCCCTTGTCGGTCGGGATGCGGCCGGCGCTCGTATGGGGCTGGACGAGGTAGCCCTCGCGCTCGAGCGCCACCATCTCGGCGCGCACCGTCGCCGACGAGACGTTGATGCCGGCCGAACGGGCGACGTGCTGCGAGCCCACCGGCTGGGCAGTGCCGATGTACTCGTTGACCACCGCCTCGAGGATCGCGGCTTTTCTCGGGTCCAGGTCCTGTGGCTCGGGCATGGCGTGACTCCAGCGCACCTCTCTCTGCTGGCACTCGATTCTACCGAGTGCCAAGCGCGGACGGTGGCTCTCTCGGCTTCGCCGGCCACCGCGGCCGGGGGTGCGCCTCCGGGCGGGGGGACGACGAGCGCCGGCCACGGCGGCCGCGCCCCGCCAGGGCCGGACCCCGGCGGCGCGCCCCGTGGTCACTCGCCCAGCCGCAGCGCCGCGATGAACGCCTCCTGGGGCACCTCCACCCGGCCGATGCTCTTCATGCGCTTCTTTCCCTCCTTCTGGCGCTCGAGGAGCTTTCGCTTCCGGGTGATGTCACCCCCGTAGCACTTGGCCAGGACGTCCTTGCGCCGGGCCTTCACTGTCTCCCGCGCCACCACGCGTCCGCCGATCGCCGCCTGGATGGGCACGTTGAAGAGCTGCCGGGGGATGAGCTCCCGCAGCTTCTCGGTCATGCGCCGACCATAGGCCTCGGCCTGGCTCCGGTGGACGATGGTGGAGAAGGCGTCCACGGTCTCGTGGTTGATGAGCACGTCGACCCGCACCAGCGGGGCCGTCGCGTACTCGGCCGGCTCGTAGTCCAAGCTGGCGTAGCCCTTGGTCCGGCTCTTCAGCTGGTCGAAGAAGTCGACCACGACCTCGGCCAGCGGGATGGAGTACATCAGCTCGACCCGCTCGGGCGACAGGTACTCCATCCGGCGCATCTCCCCCCGGCGGGCTTGGCACAGGTCCATCACGGTGCCCGTGTACTCCGAGGGCGTGAGGATCGTCGCCATGAGCATCGGCTCGTCCACGTGCTCGATCCGGCTCTGGTCGGGAAGGTCCGTCGGGTTGTCCACGGCCACGACCGTCCCGTCGGTGAGGAACGCCCGGTACTCGACCGAGGGGGCGGTGGCGATGAGCGACAGGTCGAACTCGCGCTCGAGGCGCTCGCGCACGATCTCCATGTGCAACAGCCCGAGGAAGCCGCACCGGAACCCCGTGCCGAGGGCGCGGGACGACTCGGGCTCGTAGGTGAAGCTGGCGTCGTTGAGCTTGAGCTTGTCGAGGGCGTCGCGCAGCTCGGGGAGCTCGTCGCCGTCGACGGGGTAGAGCCCGCAGAACACCATGGGCCTGGGGTCCCGGTAGCCGGCCAGCGGCTCGGGCGCCGGGTTGACGGCCGTGGTGACGGTCTCGCCCGATCGGGCCTCGCCCACGTCCTTGATGCCGGCGATCAGGTAGCCGACCTCGCCGGGGCCGAGGCGCTCGGCCCGCTTGGGCTCCGGCGTCCGTACGCCGATCTCCTCGACGTCGTGGACGGCGCCAGCCTGCATGAAGCGGAGGCGGGCACTCGAGGCCAGCGTGCCGTCGACCACCCGGACCGACGACACCACGCCCCGGTACTGGTCGTAGGCCGAGTCGAAGATGAGCGCCCGCAACGGGGCGTCCCGATCGCCCGCCGGCGGGGGGACGCGCTCGACCACCGCGTCCAGCAGCTCGGCCACGCCTTCGCCCGTCTTGGCCGAGATGCGCAGGATCCCCTCGGCCGGCAGGCCGAGGACCTGCTCGATCTCCTTGGCGCAGCGGTCCGGGTCGGCGGCCGGCAGGTCGATCTTGTTGAGGACGGCCACGATCTCGAGGTCGTGCTCGATCGCCTGGTAGCAGTTGGCCAGGGTCTGGGCCTGGATGCCCTGGGAGGCGTCCACCAGCAGGACCGCACCCTCGCACGCCGCCAGGGACCGGCTGACCTCGTAGGCGAAGTCCACGTGGCCCGGCGTGTCGATGAGGTGCAGGACGTGGTCCCCGTACCGCACCCGCACGTTCTGCGCCTTGATGGTGATGCCCCGCTCGCGCTCGATGTCCATCGAGTCGAGGTACTGCTCGCGCATGAGCCGGGGGTCGACGGCCCCGGTCAGCTCCAGGATGCGGTCCGACAGGGTGGACTTGCCGTGGTCCACGTGGCTGATGATGGAGAAGTTCCGGATGCGCTCGGTCGGCACGGCCCCGGGATCGAGCGAGGGGTGCGACCTGGCGGCAGCTGGCGGTGCCGCCGCCGGCCCCCGGCGTCGGCTGTCGGGTTGGGCTGGCGTGGACACGGTTCGTCGATCGTAGTGGTGGGCCGACCTCCGCCGGGCGACGGCGCCGGGAGCCCTGCTACGATCGAAACCCGCTCTCGTCGGACCGCGTGCTGCGGCCCGGCGCCGTACCGCCCGCCGTCCCCGGCGACGGGCG
>JAJYVT010000106.1:0-4957 GCA_021791845.1 Actinomycetes bacterium
GGCGCGACCGAGCTCACCGGCCCACGGCGCTTCGTCACCTCCAGCCGGACGGCCCGCCCGGGCCAGGCGGTGGGGGCGGGGGCGCCGGGCAGTCGGGCGTCCGGGGGGCGGGCCCGGTCCGGGGGGCGGGCCCGGTCCGGCCGGGTGCGGCGCACCGCGACGTCGCCGGAGGGGCGGCACCGGACCGTCGGGCCGTCCCGGCGCCGATGGGTGGTGGCCGGCTCGATCGTGGGCGTCTTCGTGATCGCCCTGGGTGTCGTCACGGTCATCGAGGTCATTGCCGGCCGGCCGCTGGCCTCGATCCTCGGCGAGAGCGACGTGCCCGGGGGGACGTCGATCGAGCACGTCACGTCCGGCACACCCGGCCCGACGACGAGCACCACCACCGCACCGTCCTCCACGACGTCGACGACCAGCACGACGAGCACCACGACGACGACCACCACACCCTCGACCACCACCACGACCGCGACACCGTCGAGCACCACCACCACACCCTCGACCACCACGACCACGACCACGACCGCGCCGTCGACAGCGGCCGCGGGGTCGGGCGCAACCGGAGGGACCGGCACCGCCGCCGGGTGACGCCGACGGCGCAGATCGGCCCCGGCCGGGTGGCCGGCTCAGCCCCGGGCCAGGTCCAGGAGCCACACCGGGCACCGGCGAGGCCGTCCGTCGACCGCGGTCACGGCGTGCAGCGTGACGGCGGTGAGCCGGGCCTCGCCGGCGACCGTGAGCAGGTAGCCGATCTCGAGGGTGGCGGCGCCGACGGACGCCGGGACCAGGTTGACCTCGACCACCTCGTCGAAGACGACGGGGCGGAGGTAGCGGACCGTGAGCTCGACCACCGGCAGCTCGAGGCCCTCGGCCCGCATGGCCGTGTAGGGATGGCCGGCGGCGCGCAGGTACTCGACCCGGGCTTCCTCCAGGTACGGCAGGTAGGCGGCGTGGTTGACCACCCCCATGGCATCGGTATCGGCAAACCGGGCGCGCACCCGATGGCAGAATCGGTACGCGCCGACGTCGGTCGAGGGTCGGAAGGTCGCTCGCATCCGCGCCATCCTCACACGGGGGCTCCGGCGCGGGCGACGGAGGACCGCGGACTGCGGTGGCACGACCGGGAGAAGGAGCAGATGAGCACGCCAGCGCCGCCAGGGAGCCAGGACGACCCCACGACGCACCCCCTGCGGGCCCCGCTGTCGCTCACCCAGCAGTCGTCGCTGCTCATGGCCCCCCACAACCCGAGCCGAGAGCACATGAGCTGGGTGTACCAGCTGAACGGCAAGCTCGACGCCGGGGCGTTGGCCCAGGCGGTGGACGACGTGGTGGCCGCCCACGACGTCCTGCGGGTCCGCTTCGAGGACACGGCCGAGGGACCCGTGCAGGTGGTGACCCCGTTCCGCCCCGGCGTGCTCTACGTGGTGGGGGTGGACGACCGCCCGAAGCTCGAGGCGCTGACGACGGCCGTGCGCGCCGTGGAGGCCGAGTACCGCGATCTCTCGCCGTGGGACGAGCCGCGCCTGCGGGCCACCCTCTACCGGGTCGCCCCGAAGACGCACGTGCTCTCCATCTTCGTGGCCGAGGCCCTGGTCGACGGGGAGTCGGGCACCCTCATGGCCGCCGAGCTCTCCCGCGCCTACGCCAAGCACGCCGGCAAGGAGGCGCCCGACCTGCCCGTCCCCTCGGGGGCCAGCTACCTGCGCTGGGTGCTCGACAACCCGGTGCCCGAGGCCGTGCAGCGCCGGGCCGTCGACCACTGGGCCCGGCTGCGGGACGAGCCGGCTGCCGCGGGTCGCTGGCCGACCGAGCTCGGCGACCGGCCCCGCTCACGGTTCTTCAACGTGCCCGCGGACCGCTGGAGCCGCCTGGTGCAGACCACCCCGGGCATGGCGGCGATGCCGTTCGTGGTGGTCCTGTCGTGGCTGGAGCTGGCCCTCGCCCGCGTGGCCGGCGCCGAGCGCTTCATCGTCACCTCGGCGGTGTCCAACCGGAGCCGCCCCGGGGCCCGCGACATGATCGGCAACTTCGTCGGCCCGGTCCGCCTGCTGGCCGAGGTGTCGCCGGCCGACCGGCTGGAGGACGTGTCCCCCCGGGTGATGATGGCACTGCGCGAGGCGCTCGCCGCCAGCGTGGTGCCGGTCCCGCTGGCCGAGGCCCGGCTGCAGGCGCCGGCGCCGTTCGTTCCGCCGCCCCCCACCGTGTCGTTCTTCATGTTCACCGAGCGCCAAGGCCCCGACCTGGCCGGTGTCCGGCAGCGCCGGTTCCGGGTCAACACCGGGCGCGACGTCCTTCGGGTCAACGTGACGCCCGACGAGCAGGGTGGCCGGAACGTCTTCGTCATCTCCGGCTCGGCGCCGCCTGCGCTCCTGGACGAGCTGGCGGCCGCGCTCCGCGGCTTTCTGGACCCCGAGGGCTGAGGGCTCTCCGGGGGCCGGGCCGCACGTCCCGGGCTGCACGCCCCGGCACGCACGCCCGGGTCGGGCGTGCGTGCCGTCACATCAGTCGTCGAGCGGCTCGGGCTCGAACCGCCGGCGGCGTGCCTGGGGCGGTGCCGGGGGGCGGGGCGGCGTCGGAGGCAAGGGCACGGGCCGGTTGGGTGTCGACGGTGGCCGGCGGGCCACCACCGGGCCTGGCGCCACGACACTGCGCCGCGGCGGCACCGGCTGGGCTGCGGCCGTCCACCCCGAGGCGGGGCGGCGCGACGCCTCACGGCCGGCCGCCGGGCGCGCCGACCCGCCGATCGGCCGGCGGGGGAGCGACCCGATCCCGCGCTCGGCCCGGACGACCCGCAGCCGGTGGAGGAACACGACCGCGACGGCCAGCACCGCGAGCACGGCCACCACGTAGCCGGCGTCGCTGAAGTCCTTCAGCACGTGGTGCCAGCTGGCCCCCAGGCTGTCGCCGACGCCGGCCAGCGCAGTCACGAAGATGGCGCTGCCGATGACGGTGAACACCACGAACTTGCCGTAGGCCATCTCGCCGAGGCCGGCCGCCAAGGAGACGAAGGACCGCAGGAGGGGGACGCAGCGGCCGAAGAGCACGAAGGGCTCGCCGCGCCGGGCGAGCCACACCTCGGCCCGGTCGAGGTCGCGGTGGGTGAGGAGGACGTACCTGCCGAGCCGGTCGACCAGCGGCCGGCCCCCGAACCGGCCGACCAGGTACCCTGCCGTGGACCCCACCAGCTCGGCGGCGACGGCCACGCCGATGACCGCGCCGAGCGAGAGGTGGTCGTGGGCGGACGTCAGCTTGCCGCTGGCCAGGGCGCCGGCGTACCCGGTGACGATCTCCGAGCCGACGGGTATCCCGAGAGACGACAGAAAGCAGACGACAAAGAGTGCGAGGTAGCCCCAGGTGACGAGGAAGTGCTCCATAGCGTGCCCACTTTCTACAGCGGACGGCCGCCGACCCCGCGGAATTCGGGGCCGGCCGGCCCGTGCCGTGCGCCCGTACCGGCGGATCGTCGAGGCGTAGACATGGCGAAGAACGTCCTGGGCGGCCAGCTGGAGCTGTGCGGCCGCGACCCGCTGACCGGCTTCTACCGTGACGGCTGTTGCAACACCGGCGCCGAGGACCTCGGCGTCCACACGGTCTGTGCCGTGGTCACCGACGACTTCCTGGCGTTCTCCAAGGCTCGCGGCAACGACCTGTCGACGCCCCGCCCCGGCTTCCTGGGCCTGCACGCGGGGGACCGCTGGTGCCTGTGCGCGCCACGCTGGCAGGAGGCGTTCGAGGCGGGACAGGCGCCCGACGTGGTCTTGGAGGCGACGCACGCCGCCACCCTCGAGTGGGTACGCCTGGAGGACCTCCAGCGCCACGCCGCACCGCCCCAGCCCAAGGAGCCGAAGGAAGCGCGCTGACCCGCCGCGCCACCGCCGCGGCGCGGGCGGGTCAGAGCCGGGCCCGCAGGACGGCGGCCGCCTCCGCCGCCCGCTCCCGGAACGTGGTGGGAGCGTCCGCACCCAGCCCTGTCACGCCGGCAAGGTGCTCGAAGAAGAGCCCCACGATGAACGACCGGAGCACCCGGGCCACGGCCGGTGCGCCCGGGCCGTCGCACACGGTCGGCTCGGACTCCTCCAGCCAGCGCTCGAGCGCGGTCTGGGTGGCCTCGAAGAGCTCGACCCCCACGGTGTGGGCCGTCTCCTGGCCGCGCATCACCTCGCCCAGCATGAGGCGGATGAAGTCCTCCACCTCGAGCATCGACCGCAGGATGTCGTCGAGCATGTCGGCGAGGCCGTCGAAGTCGTCGCGGGCGATCGACGCCCCGGGCGCGGCGGCCAGGTCCTCGATGAACCCCCGCTCCTGGAGGACCGCGACCAGGAGCTCGCGCTTGGAGGCGAAGTAGTGGTACAGGGAGGCCACGTTGAGCCCCGCGGCCGAGGCCAGGTCCCGCATGCTGGTGCCGTCGACGCCGCGCTGGGACATGAGGGCGAGGGCCGTGTCCAGGATGTGCTGGCGCTGGGAGACCGGGCCCTGCGGGGACTGCGTGGAGGGTCGGGGCTGCGTCGAGGGGGAAGTCGTCACGGCCCCATTGTCGGCGGCACGGAGGGGTCACGTCGAGCGCGGCGCCGTTTGCCCAGCTCACGGCAACGAGAAGCGAGGGGCGTTGCGGACCTCGGCCGGCCGCCGAGGGCGGCCGTCCCCGCGCTGGGCGCGGGCAGCAGAGCGCGTCGCCCTCGGCGAGGCGGGTAGGGGAGCGTGTCGTCCGCGCCCCGGTGTGCGGGGCAGCGGAGCGCGGCGTCGGCGACGGGGTCGACGGGGTCGACGGGGTCGACGGGGTCGACGGGGTCGACGGGGCATGCCGACCGGGCGTCCCGCCGGGCGGCTTCATGCATCCTGCACGCAGAATGCATCGGCGATTGCCGCTCATGCCGCACGGTTTCCCTCACCGTGTAGCCAGACCGCCGTCGCACGCTCTCCGGCGCTCCGCAACCGCCACTACCAGCGGATATTCCGC
>JAJYVT010000106.1:5057-9617 GCA_021791845.1 Actinomycetes bacterium
TGCATCCTGCACGCAGAATGCATCGGCGATTGCCGCTCATGCCGCACGGTTTCCCTCACCGTGTAGCCAGACCGCCGTCGCACGCTCTCCGGCGCTCCGCAACCGCCACTACCAGCGGATATTCCGCTATGCAGAACTTAAAGATTCCCTATTGCGCGCACGGGAACGGAGGGATAGAACTAACGGCACCCGAGATTGGGAACCGGGGGGGCCGACGGCCGGTGCCGGTGGATCGTGTGCGTTGCTGCGGAACGGAGGGGGCACGATCCGCCGGCCGCCGTCACCGGTGCACCTTCTCCACCGCCACCGCAGGCCGTCACCGGTGAGCGCCCAGCGCCGCTGCCGCGGCTGCCGTCACCGCCGTGACCGCCCGGCCCGTATCCCGCCCGAGCCGGACCAGCGCCCCGACCTTGGCCGGCTCCCGCACCAGGAGGCGGACGAGACCGCCGACGTCCACCCGGCCGTCGGCCCGGAGCAGGTCGGCGGTGGAAGCGGGGAGGCCGCCGGGCACGTCGCTCACCGCCCGCCGCACGTCCCACGGCACGCCCCGGGCCGCGCACTCGGCGGCCACCGCCGCCGTCTCCATGTCGACCGCCCAGGACCCGGCCGGCACCGGGTCCCCGATCCGGGCCACGGTCACCAGCGTGCCCTCGCGGGCGCCCGCCGTCCCGGTTAAGAAGGCGTCGGGCTCGAACGTGGTGCCGTCGGCGGCATCCACCACGCGGACGGGGTTCACGACGTCGGCCACCCGGAGGTCCGGATCGCACGCCCCGGCCACGCCGATCACGAGCACCCCTGAAGCGCCGGAGGCCTCGAGGAGCAGCCCGGTCGACCGCCGTGCCGCCCGCGGCCCGACACCGAGCGTTGCCGCGACCACCCCGGGACCGTGCCAGGCCCGGCGGCCGGCGAGCTCGGTCGGCCGCAACGAGAGTGCCCGGACGAGCGGGCGCAGCTCGCGGGGCATGGCCGCCAGCACGGCCGTCGGGCCGGCCTCGGTCAGGTGGCCTCCCAGCTCCCGACCCGCGTGAGGCGGTAGTCGACGGTCTCCGAGACCTTCTGACCCTGCTCGACCGCGTTGATGGCGAAGTGGACGTTCACGACGTAGCCCCCCGACAACTGGACCGCGGTGCGGTAGGTGCCCGACACGGCGGCCCGGTCCCGTGCCGGCACCAGGTCGGCAAGGGGCTCGCTGCTCCGGTACGTCGAGCCGTGCTGGCTGAAGTGGTGGATGGCCAGGAGCTGCTGGATGGGCTGCAGGATGGCGACGGCGTTCTTGCCGGTGACCGACCGCTTGGCCTTCACGGCCCCCTGGGCACTCCGGGCCACCTCGGTCACCGCACCGGGGGTGTAGACGAACGAGACCACGTCGGAGCCGAGGGACGAGGCGGTGTAGTGGCCCACCACCTCCGACGCCGCGAGCGTCTCGCCGGCCCCGTTGTGCACGGCGAGGTCGGTTGTTGTGGGTGACTGGGCCACCCCGAGGGCGACGGCGCCTGCCATGAGCAGCGAGAGCACACCGAGGATGGCGAAGGCAAGGGGGAACCGCCGCATCGAGCCAGGGTACCCGCCAGCGCGGCGGTCCCATCCTCGCCACCCGCCGGTGGCCTCGGACCGGGCGTCCTCAGGCCCCGACGGCCCGGCGGACCAGCTCGACGAAGCGGGCGGTGGACCGCTCGAGCCCGAAGTCCGCCACCCGGCGGGTGGCCGCGGAGGCGAGGCGGGCGCGCAGCCCGGCGTCTCCCATCACCCTGGCGACGGCCGCAGCGAAGCGGACCGGGTCCTTCCCCGGCAGGACGATGCCGGCGCTGCCGACCGTCTCGGGGACCGCGGCGGTGCCGTAGGCGACGACCGGCACCCCATGGCCCATGGCCTCCACGATGGGCACGCAGAAGCCCTCGTGCTCCGACGCGCAGACGAACACGTCGGCCGCCCGGTAGTGGGCTTCCAGCCCGGCTGCGTCGAGCGAGCCGGTCACGATGACCGCGTCCGTCAGCCCCACGTCGGCCACGAACGCCTCGAGCGCCGGCCCGTACCTCGTCCCGAGCGGGGAGCCGACGAGGCGCAGCCGGGCCCGGTCGTCGTAGAGCCGGCGGTAGACGGCGAGCATCTTGACCAGGTCGTGGGGGGCTTTGTGGGGCGAGACCTTCCCCACGAAGAGCAGCTCGGCCCCACCCCGGGCCTTCTCCTCGGCCAGGCGGTCGGCGACGACGGGATCGGGTGCGGCGCCGGCGTGGGTCATGTCGATGAGCAGCGGCACGACCGCCGTCTCCTTGTACCCGGCGTCGGCCAGCTCGCCGGCGTTGAACGCCGAGTCCGCCACCGCCAGGCCGCAGTCCGGGGCCAAGCGCTCGAGCTGGGCCCGGCCGAGCGCGGCCTCGAACGCCACGGCTGGCTCCCAGGGCTCGAGGAGGGCCGCCGGGGTGATGTTGTGGTAGTTCACCAGTTTCGGCTCGGAGCGGGACGCCAGGATGTCGAACACCGGGCTGCCGATGGAGGACTGGTAGAGCAGGTACCGGTCACGCCCCGGGCGGCCGAGTGCCGTGACTGGGCGCCCCTCGGCGGCCACGTCGGGCGTGCAGTTGCCGTAGAAGACGTCCGATTCGATCCCGGCGGCCCGCAAGGCCCTCGAGAGCGCCAGCGTGTGGACCCCGATCGCATCGCGACTGGCGAGCGAGGGGATGACCTGGTCGACGCGCACCGGCGAGAGTGTAGGCAGGCGCCGTCCGGGGGCCGGACCGTCCCATGCCACCGGGAGCACAGGACGCCCGCCCCCATCGGTCCCCGGCGCCGGGACGGCCCGGCGTTACCATGGCGCATCGTCCCCACCTGCCCCACCCGCCCCGTGCGCCCCGTGCGCCCCGTGCGCCACTGGCGCGCCCGCTCGGCCGCCACCGCCACGGTGGTCACGCTCTCCGTCGTCCTCGGGCTCCCGGCCGCGGCTTCGGCCGCCGGGGCCGGAGCCGCGTCGGGGACCGCGCCCGGGAGCACCGCCCCGGCGCCGGCGGGCGGCCCGATGCACGCCGGCGTGCCCATGCTCGGCGGGGCCGCGGTGCACAGCTTCCCTGCCGACTCGAGCGACGTCCGGATCGCCATGACCGAGAACGACACAGGCGACGTGATCGTGACGTCGGCCGGCGGGGTCTCGGCGCCCGGGGTGGCCGAGGCCAAGGCGGTCCTGTTCCACCCGCAGGGCGGCGGCGTGTGGAGCGTCTCGACCGGGACAGGCTGTGCCGGGCCGACGTGGACCGCGGTCAAGAGCGGCGTCGCCACACCTACCGCGTCGCCGGCGACGTCGGGCACAGCCCTGACGCTGTGCGCCGACAACGGGACAAACACCACGGACCAGGGCACGATCACCGGCGTCTACAACTCGGCCGGACAACCCCGCACGGTCAACACCCTCCCGCTCGAGGACTACGTCGCCGACGTGGTGCCGGCGGAGTCGCCGTCGTACTGGGGGACACTGGGCGGCCCGGGCCCGCAGTCCCAACCCTGGGGGTTCCAGGAGCTCGAGGCCCAGGCCGTGGCCGTGCGCTCCTACGTCCTGGCCAACCCGGGCGGCTACGGCGGGTACGCCACAACCTGTGACCTGAGCTGCCAGACGTACCGCGGCACGCGCTACCGCACGGCGCTCAGCGTGGCGGCGGCGAAGGACACCGCCGGCGCGGTGATGGTCATGCCCGGCGGAGCCATCGCCACCACCGAGTACGCGGCCTCCACCGGCGGCTACACCGCCGGGGCGGCGGAGCACTCGCCCTTCCAGGGGGTGCCGGACACAGGCGACGCCATCTGCATCACACCACCACCGGCGGGCTTCTCGAAGGCAGCGGTGTGCAACCCGAGCCACGACTGGTCGGTCACCGTGCCGCTGTCGGAGGTCGCCGCCCACTGGCCCGCCGAGGGTGCGGCGCCCGCGGTCGCCGTCTCCGCCCGCAACGGGCTCGGCACATGGGGCGGCCGGGCGACCGCCGTCACGATCAGCGGCAACAACACCCAGCAGGTCGTGCCGGCGTACACATTCGTGGACGCCCTCGGCCTCAAGTCCGACTACTTCTCCATCACCTCGTCGGCGGGCCAGCCCCTTGCCATCAGCGGGCACGGCTGGGGACCGGGAGTGGGGATGGGGCAGTGGGGCGCCCTCGGCTACGCCGTCGGTGCCGACAACGGGCAGGGCACGTGGACATGGCAGAAGATCGTCGGCCACTTCTACGCGCCGGCAACGGTGGGCACCCTCCCGGGCGCCACCGCACCGACACCGACACCGACACCGCCCTCGCCTCCGCCCCCGCCCGGGTACTGGCTGGCCGACTCGGCCGGCGACGTCTTCGCCTTCGGCGGGGCAGCGACCCACGGCTCGATGGCGACCCCGCTCAACCAGCCCATCGTGGGGATGGCGGCCACGGCCACAGGCGGGGGCTACTGGCTCGTGGCCAAAGACGGGGGCATCTTCACCTTCGGCAACGCCCGGTTCTCGGGCTCGATGGGCGGCTCCCACCTGAACCAGCCCATCGTGGGCATGGCGGCCGACCGGGCGACCGGCGGCTACTGGGAGGTGGCGGC
>JAJYVT010000107.1 GCA_021791845.1 Actinomycetes bacterium
GACGGGATCGCCCGCGTCTCGGGGCTGCCCGGCGCCAAGGTGAACGAGCTGCTCGAGTTCGAGGACGGCACCCTGGGCCTGGCCCTGAACCTCGACGAGGACACGATCGGCGCCGTCGTCCTGGGCGAGGTGGACGAGCTGGAAGAGGAGCAGACGGTGAAGGCCACCGGCCGCATCCTCTCGGTGCCGGTGGGCGACGCCCTGCTCGGACGGGTGGTGAACGCCCTCGGCGAGCCGCTCGACGGCAAGGGCCCGATCGCCACCAGCGAGCTCCGGCGCATGGAGGTGCAGGCACCGGGCATCGTCGGCCGCCAGCCGGTGTCGGAGCCCCTGCAGACCGGCATCAAGGCCATCGACGCCATGACCCCCATCGGCCGGGGGCAGCGCGAGCTCATCATCGGCGACCGCAAGACCGGGAAGACCACCATCGCCGTCGACACGATCCTGAACCAGCGCGACACCGGGGTGAAGTGCATCTACGTGGCCGTCGGTCAGAAGAACTCGTCGGTGGCGCAGACGGTGAGCACCCTCGACGCGCACGGCGCCCTGGCGTACACGGTCGTCGTGGTGGCGTCGGCCGGCGACCCGGCGCCGTTCAAGTACCTCGCTCCCTACGCCGGGTGCGCAATGGGGCAGCACTGGATGGAGAAGGGGGAGGCGGCGCTGGTCGTCTACGACGACCTGTCCAAGCAGGCCGAGGCCTACCGGCAGATCTCGCTGCTGCTCCGGCGCCCGCCGGGGCGCGAGGCCTATCCCGGGGACGTCTTCTACCTCCACAGCCGCCTGCTCGAGCGGGCGGCCAAGCTCTCGGACGAGCTGGGCGGGGGATCGCTGACCGCCCTGCCGATCATCGAGACGAAGGCCGGTGACATCTCGGCCTACATCCCGACCAACGTGATCTCCATCACCGACGGGCAGATCTTCTTGGAGGACTCGCTCTTCTACGCCGGCGTGCGGCCGGCCATCAACGTCGGCAACTCCGTCTCCCGGGTGGGCGGCGCGGCGCAGGTCCGGGCCATGCGCACGGTGTCGGGCACCTTGAAGCTCGACCTGGCCCAGTTCCGGGAGCTCGAGGCCTTCGCCACCTTCGGCTCGGAGCTCGACCGGGTGTCCCAGGCCCAGCTCGACCGCGGTTACCGCCTGACCGAGCTGTTGAAGCAGCCGCAGAACGAGCCGCTGCCGGTGGAGGAGCAGGTGGCGGTCATCTACGCCGGCACCCACGGGTTCACCGACTCGGTCCCGGTGGAGCACGTGCGCCGGTTCGAGGTGGAGCTGCGGGAGTTCCTCCGGGCCAACCACCCCGAGCTGCTCGAGCAGATCCGCACCACCGGCAAGCTCCCCGAGGAGGGCGAGATGGACGCGGCGATGCGCGAGTTCGTCGAGGGCTTCGACACCGGGAAGGTCGACTGAGCGATGGCCGGCGGCCAGGAGCGGGCGCTGCGGCGGCGGATCCGCAGCGTCCAGTCCACGAAGAAGATCACCAAGGCGATGGAGCTCATCGCCGCCTCCCAGATCGTCCGGTCCCTCAACCGGATGAACGCCAACCGCCCCTACCGCGAGGGCATGGCCCGCCTGGTGGTGGAGGCGGCAAAGGGCGACCCGACGGCGGCGCAGGCGCTCCTCGGGGCACCCGAGGAGCGCAGCCGGGTGGCGGTGCTCACCATCGTGGGCGACCGCGGCCTGTCGGGGCCGTACAACTCGTCGACGCTGCGGGCGACCGAGCGGCTGGTCGGCGCCCTCCGGCGCCAGGGAGCGGAGGTGCGGCTCTTCACGGTGGGCAAGAAGGCGCCGGCGTACCTCCGGTTCCGCAACCTGACGGTGGAGCGGTCCTTCCTCGGCATGAGCGAGCGCCCGCAGTGGGCCGACGCCCGGACGGTGGCGGCGACGATGGTCGCGCCCTTCGTGGCACACGAGGTGGACCAGGTGCTCCTCGTCTCCACCCGGTACCGCTCCGCCGGCTCCCAGGGGGTCGAGGTCCGTCAGCTCCTGCCCCTGCCCGAGCCGGGGAAGGGGACGCTCGACGCCGAGGGCCGCAGCCCCGAGCAGGGCGGCTGGCCGGAGGGCGAGCCGGGCGCCCCGTCGCCGGCAACCGGTGGTCAGGGCGCGTCGGAGGGGGGCGGCGGCTACACCGAGTTCGAGCCCGATGTCGAGACCCTGCTGGCACAGCTGGCCCCGAGAGCGGTCGAGACCGAGATCTTCGCCGCCATGCTGGAGGGGGCCGCCTCGTTCTTCACCGCCCAGCAGCGGGCGATGGCCGCGGCCAGCGACAACGCCGACGAGCTGGTGAAGAGCCTCACCCGCATCATGAACCGCGCCCGCCAGGACGCCATCACCACTGAGATCATGGAGATCGTGGGCGGAGCCGAGGCGCTCCGCCAGTCGAAGGGAGCCTGACCAATGGCCATCACCGCACCCGAGAGGCCGGCGCGCCAGAAGGCGCTCGAGGACGGCCGCGTCGTCGCCATCGCCGGACCGGTCATCGACGTCGAGTTCCCCCCGCACGGCCTGCCCGAGATCAACCACGCCGTCGAGGTGGACCTGGAGCTCGAGGGGACCACGGTGACCGTCACCGCCGAGGTGGCCCAGCAGATCGGCGAGGGCCGGGTCCGCTGCATCTGCATGCGGCCGACCGACGGCCTGGTCCGCGGGGCCACGGTGCGCAACCTGGGCCACGGGCTGCAGGTGCCCGTGGGCGACGCCGTGCTCGGCCACGTGTTCAACGTGCTCGGCGTCCCGCTCGACACCGACGACATCGGCGAGGTCGCCGACCGCTGGGACATCCACCGCCAGCCCCCGCTCTTCGACCAGCTGGAGCCCCAGCGGCGCATGTTCGAGACGGGCATCAAGGTCATCGACCTGCTCGAGCCCTACGTCCAGGGAGGCAAGATCGGCCTCTTCGGCGGGGCCGGCGTGGGCAAGACCGTGATCATCATGGAGATGATCAACCGGGTGGCCACCGTCCACGGCGGCGTCTCGGTGTTCGCCGGCGTGGGCGAGCGCACCCGTGAGGGCACCGACCTGTGGCTGGAGATGCAGGAGTCCGGCGTCATCGAGAAGGCGGCCCTCGTCTACGGCCAGATGGACGAGCCCCCGGGCGTCCGCCTGCGCGTCGGCCTGGCCGCCCTCACGATGGCCGAGTACTTCCGGGACGTCCAGAACCAGGACGTGCTCCTCTTCGTCGACAACATCTTCCGGTTCGTCCAGGCCGGTTCCGAGGTGTCCACCCTGCTCGGCCGGATGCCCTCGGCCGTGGGGTACCAGCCGACCCTGGCCGACGAGATGGGCGAGCTCCAGGAGCGGATCACCTCCACCCGGGGGAAGTCGATCACCTCGCTGCAGGCCGTGTACGTGCCCGCCGACGACTACACCGACCCGGCGCCCTTCACCACCTTCACCCACCTCGACGCCACGACCCAGCTGTCCCGTGAGATCGCGGCCCAGGGCATCTACCCTGCGGTGGACCCGCTCGCTTCCACCTCCAACATCCTCGCCCCCGAGGTGGTGGGCGAGCGCCACTACGCCGTGGCACGCCAGGTGCAGGCCGTGCTGCAGCGCTACCGGGAGCTGCAGGACATCATCGCCATCCTCGGGCTGGACGAGCTCTCCGAGGAGGACCGGGTCACGGTGGCCCGGGCCCGCAAGATCCAGCGGTTCCTCTCCCAGCCCTTCAACGTGGGCGAGGCCTTCACCGGCTTGAAGGGGATCACCGTGCCCATCGACGAGACCGTCGAGTCCTTCGAGGCGCTGGTGAAGGGCGAGCTGGACGAGGTGCCCGAGCAGGCGTTCTTCAACGTCGGCGGGGCCGAGTCGGTGCTGGAGAAGGCCCGGACCCTGGCGAGCGAGGAGGACTGATGCCCGACGGGGTCTTCGAGGCCCTGGTGCTGACGCCCGAGGCCGAGCTCCTGCACGTCCCGGCGCGGGCGGTCGTCCTGCGCAGCTCCGACGGCGACCTCACGGTGCTCGACGGCCACACCCCGCTCATCACCGACGTGGTCCCCGGGGACGTCCGGGTGGACCCCGAGGAGGGGGAGCCCGTCCACCTGGCCGTCCACGGCGGCTACCTGCACGTGGAGACCGGCGAGGGCCTGGGCGGCGCCGAGGGGCGCTCGTCCCGGGTGACGCTGCTGGCCGGGACGGCCGAGCTGGCGTCGGCGATCGACGTGCCGCGGGCCGAGCGCGCCCGGGCGGAGGCGGAGGCCCGGGTGGAGGAGCTGCGGGCGTCGACCGGACGGAGCGGCGGCGCCGGGGGCGGGGCCGGGCCGGGAGCCCGGGGGTCCGCAGCCGGCGGGGAGCCGGCCACGGGAGAGCCGGCGCCGTCCACGCCCGAGGAGGTCGAACTGGGCGAGGCCGAGGCGGCGCTGCGGCGGGCCCAGGTGCGCCTGGAGGTCGCCGGCGCCGGCGTGGAGCCCGGGGCTCAGTCGGGACGGCGGAAGTAGCGGCTGAGCGTCTCGCCCTGCTGCTGGTACGACGAGCCGATGCCGGGCCCGTAGAGGAGCTCGGGCGGCTCGAGCATGCGCTCGAAGGTGAGCTTGCACACCGCCTGGCCGTGCTCGATCATGAACGGCACGTCGTGGGCGCGCACCTCGAGCGCCGCCCGCGACCCGCGGAAGGCGCCGGCGGGGTCGAAGCCGAACCCGGGGTCGAAGAACCCGGCGTAGTGGGTCCGCAGCTCCCCGCTGGTGGGGTCGTAGGCGGTCATCTCGGCAGCCAGGTCGGGCGGCACCGAGACGGAATCGTCCGACATGAGCAAGTAGAACTTGTTGGGGGAGAGCACGAGGCGGTTCCCCTCCTCGCGCACGACGGGGTCGAAGAACGGTGCCGGCTCGAGCTCGCCCGGGCGCCCGAGGTCCAGGAGCGGAGCGTGCTCCCGGGCGGAGTAGCCCACCCTCCCGGCGGCGTCGCCCTCGAGGTCGAGCCCGAGGAAGAGCCCGTTTGTGAGGATCAGCTCGTCGGCCGGCACGGGGTCGCCCCGCCGGTAGAGGAGCGGCTGCACGTCGTGGACGGCTCGGATCTCCGTGTCCGTGAGGGCGGCGCGCCCGATCGACAGGCGCAGCTGGTTGAGGGTCAGGTCCTCGTGGACCCGGATGGCGAAGGACAGGGGGACGACCTCCAGGTACAGGGCGCCGTCGTAGCCGTTGGCGATCTCGTCGAACCGCTCGCTGTGGTCGGTGACCACCCGGGTGAAGACGTCGATCCGCCCCGTGGAGCTCTTCGGGTTCGCCTTCCCCCGCAGCCCCTCGGGCAGGTGGAGCCGCTCCTTCAGTTCGATCAGGTAGGGGTGGCCGACCTCCAACATGGCCCCGCGGCGGAGGTCGATCTCGTCGAGGGTGTACTCCTTCAGCTTGCGCTCCACCGTGTCGCGCCCGGGCAGGAAGCTGCAGCGGATCCGCACGGCCGTCTCGCCCAGGCGCAGGTCAAGGCTGGCGGGCTGGACGTTCTCGGGCGGGATGTTGAAGCGGCCGGCGTCGATGTAGCCGGCCTTGATGGCGTGGTCGAGGTGCTGGCCCGGCAGCACGCCGTTCCCTCCCCGGCCGAGACGGCTGGTCGGGGCGCCGGTCATCCGGCGATGATAGGCCGGCCGCCGGCGGCGTTCCCTCATCGGCGCGGCGGGGTAGTGCGGTCGTCGAGCACGGGGTCCGTGCCCGGCGCTATCTCTAGAGGCACCATCAACAGACCAAGGAGCGACAGTGGCCACCATCACCGTCCGTAGCGACCAGTTCGAAGACGGGGAGCGGATCCCGCGCCGCGCCGCCCACACCATGGCCGGCGGCGAGAACGTGAGCCCGCAGCTCTCCTGGGACGGCGTGCCCGAGGGCACCAGGAGCATCGCCGTCACGTGCTGGGACCCCGACGCCCCGACCACCGTGGGCTTCACGCACTGGGTCCGGACCGGCATCGCCCCCACCGTCACGGCGATGCCCGAGGGCGCCGGCACGGAAGCCGGGGACTGGACCGACGGCATCACGGACTGGGGCGAGGCCGGCTACGGCGGCATGGCGCCGCCCGAGGGAGACCCGGCGCACCACTACCACTTCACCGTGTACGCGCTGGACGCGCCGGCCGGGACACTGGGGCTGGACCAGACGGCCACCTACGCAAAATTCAAGTTCCTCACCCGGGGGCACGTGCTGGCGTCGGGGACGGTCACGGGCCTCTACGCCGCCGGCGACTGAGCACCGCGCCCGGCCCGGCCGGCGGGGAGCCCGGCCGTCGGGGGCTGTCGCGGCCACCTTGTAGGTTGGCGGCCGTGAGCCCCTCCTCTTGGGCCGGGCCCGAGAGCGTCCTGGCCGACGCGGTGGGGCGCCCGGTCGACGGCCGTCCCGAGCCGCTGGTTCTGGCACGGGAGCTGGTCAAGCGCTTCGGCGACTTCGTCGCCGTGGACGGCATCAGTTTCGAGATCTCCCCCGGCGAGTGCTTCGGGTTCCTCGGGCCCAACGGCGCCGGCAAGACCTCCACGATGCGGATGATCTCCTGCATGTCGCCGGCCAGCGGGGGCACGCTGCGCGTGCTCGGGATGGACCCCGGCGCCGACGGGCCGGCGATCCGCGCCCGGCTGGGCCTGGTGCCCCAGGAGGACTCGCTGGACCTCGAGCTGACCGTCCTCGACAACCTCGTCGTGTACGCCCGCTACTTCGACATCCCCCGGGCCGAGGGGCGCCGCCGGGCCAAGGAGCTCTTGGAGTTCGCCCAGCTGACCGAGCGGGCGGGGGACCGGGTCGAGCCGCTCTCGGGCGGCATGAAGCGGCGCCTCACCATCGCCCGGGCGCTCGTCTCGGACCCCGACCTCCTCATCCTGGACGAGCCGACCACCGGTCTGGACCCCCAGGCGCGGCACCTGCTGTGGGACCGGCTGTACCGCCTGAAGCAGCGGGGGGTCACGCTCGTCATCACCACCCACTACATGGACGAGGCGGAGCAGCTGTGCGACCGCCTCGTGGTCATGGACCGCGGCCGGATCGCCGCGGCCGGCACCCCCCGGGAGCTCATCGAGCGCTACTCGACCCGCGAGGTGGTGGAGCTGCGCTTCGCCGCCGGGGAGGAGGAGCGGGCGGCAGCGGAGCTGGGGCCGCTGGCGCAGCGGGTGGAGGTGCTTCCGGACCGCCTCCTCTTCTACGCCGACGACGGGGACGCCCTCCTCGGCGAAGCCCATCGCCGCGGGTTCGCGCCCGTGAGCGGCCTCGTGCGCCGCTCGACGCTGGAGGACGTGTTCCTGCGCCTGACCGGCCGCAGCCTGGTCGACTGACGTGACCACCTCGTCCATGCTCACCCGGCCCGCCGGGACGCGCCGCCGACCCCGCCCGCTGTGGGTGCGGTCCCTCGGCTACTGGGCGTTCCAGTACAAGCGGACCTGGCGAAGCTCGCTCACGAGCAGCTTCCTCTACCCGGTCCTGTACCTGGCGGCCATGGGCGTCGGCCTGGGCACCCTCGTGGACCACCACGTCCACAGTGTCGGCGGCGTTTCCTACCTCAGCTTCGTCGGCCCCGGCGTGCTGGCGGCGACGGCCATGCAGGTGGGCACCAACGAGTCCACGTACCCGGTGATGGGGGCGATCAAGTGGATCCGCACGTACCTCGCCATGCTGGCCACGCCGCTCCGGGTCATCGACGTGCTCGTCGGCCACCTGGCGTGGATGGTGCTGCGGCTCGTCCTCACCTCGGCGATCTTCCTCGCCGTGCTGGCGGCGTTCGGCGTGGCCCGGTCGCCCGAGGCGGTCCTGGCCCTCCCGGCCGCCGTGCTCGGGGGCACGGCCTTCGCCGCGCCGATCACGGCCTTCTCCGCCACCCAGGAGAAGGACGCCAACTTCTCGGTGATCTACCGTTTCGTGCTGATCCCGCTGTTCCTCTTTTCCGGGACCTTCTTCCCCGTCACCCGCCTCCCCGGCTGGCTCCAGCCCGTGGCCGAGGTGACGCCGCTCTACCACGCGGTGGCGCTGTGCCGGACGCTGGTCCTCGGCCAGGCTCCCGGATGGCCCGCCCTCGGCCACGCCGCGTACCTGGTGGCGCTCACCGTCGTGGGGGTGGCGGCGGCCACCCGCGCCTTCCGCCGGCGGCTCGTCGTATGAGCACCGCCGTCGGGTCGCGCCTGCCGCCGGGGGCGCCCGCCCCGGCCTCGGTACTGCGCATCACGCCTTCGGCGCTCCTCGGCACCCGCCGGGCCGCGCACATGGTGGAGCGCAACGTCTACGTGTACCGGCGCGGCTGGGTCATCCTGCTCTCGGGGTTCTGCGAGCCCTTCTTCTACCTGCTGTCGATCGGGGTGGGTCTCGCCACGCTGGTCGGCGCGCTGCGGGTGGGGCCCCACGAGGTGGTCGGCTACACGACCTTCGTCGCCCCGGGGCTCCTGGCCTCGTCGGCGATGAACGGAGCGCTGTTCGACGCCACGTTCAACCTGTTCCACAAGCTCAAGTTCTCCCACACGTACGAGTCCGTGCTGTCGACGCCGCTCACGGTGGCCGACGTGGCCACGGGCGAGCTCGGATGGTCCATGCTGCGCGCCGGCCTCTACTCGGCCTCGTTCCTCTGCATCATGACCGGGCTCGGCTACACGGCCACGGCCTGGGCGCTGTGGTGCTACCCGGGCGCGCTGCTCATCGCCTTCGCCTTCGGCGCGGTGGGGATGGCGGCCACCACCTACATGCGCAGCTGGCAGGACTTCGACTTCGTGTCGCTGGCGATCCTGCCCATGTTCCTCTTTTCCGCCACCTTCTACCCTCTGACCGTCTACCCGGGCTGGCTGCAGGTCGTGGTGGAGTGCACGCCGCTCTACCAGGGCGTCGCCCTGCTCCGCGGGGCCGACCTCGGCATCTTCGACTGGGCCCTTCTGGGGCACGCCGCCTACCTGGCGGCGATGGGCGCGGTCGGGCTGGTCGTGACCGGGCGCCGCCTCAGCACCCTGCTCCTGCCCTAACCGGCAACCGGCGTGTGAAGTGCAATGGCACGTGCAGCGTTGTTTCGCTCGCTTGCCACCGGGGGTACGTCGCGCGGGAACCAGTCGGGCAATGCGAGTGGGTGCTCGCATGCTCCGTGAGGAGGAATGGCGATGGCAGTGGCGAGGCAGTACACAACACGCGCTCCTGCGGGGGCGGTGACAGGGGCGAGGACCCGCCTGGTGCTTGCCGAAGGCGACGTGGTGTCCGGTCCGACCGTCTCGTTGAGCGTGATCCTGCTGGGGATCGTGACGGTGCTCGTGGGCGGCTGGGGGGCGGCGGCGCCCTTCGCCGGACCGGACTTCGGCTTCGCCGCCGACCGCACCACGGCGTGGCAGTGGTCGTCGACGAGCGTCCTGCTGGCGCTCGTGCCGGGGGCGGTGGCGCTGATCTGCGGTCTGTGGGTGCTCGCAGCGGCTACCCGCCCGTCCTACGGCCGCCGCCCGGACCTGTGGCTGCTCGGCCTGGTGGTGGCCGCCTGCGGCGCGTGGTTCGTGGTGGGCCAGTACGTCTGGCGGGCGCTCGGCAACCGGGCCTTCATCGTGCCGTCCGGCGCCAGCCACTTCATGTGGAAGGAGCTGTGCTTCGCCGTCGGTCCCGGCGTGATCCTGGTGCTGTGCGGGGCGCTGTTCATGGGATGGGCCGTGCGCCG
>JAJYVT010000025.1 GCA_021791845.1 Actinomycetes bacterium
TCACAGGGCACGACCTGACCGGCGTCGTGTCGGGGGTGGGGGTGACGAGCAGCGGCACACCGTACCTCGACATCAACAACACCTTCGTGCCCTTGGCCTCGGTGGTGGAGGTCACCACCCCGTCGACGGGCACGACGCCGGCCACACCGACGACAGGTGCGACAACGACAGTGGCGACAGGCACGACGCCGGCCACACCGGCCACCGGCGGCAAGACCGGTACACCGTCGACCAAGCCGGCTCCCGCCACAGGCTCGAGCGGCGTCGCGCCGGGCGCCGCGGGCTCCCCGGGCACGCCGCCACCCGCCGCCGTGGCCGGAACGACGGCCAGCGGCACGACCTCACCATGACCGGCCAGACGCACCCGGCGACCCAGCACCCCACCGAACCGCACTGATCCAGCTACGAAAGGAAATCCCACCATGGCCACACGTTCCATGCTCGCCGCAGTGTCGGGCATCGATGCCAACCAGACGTTCCTCGACGAGATCGCCAACAACATCGCCAACGCCGACACGATCGGCTACAAGGCCGGGACAGTCCAGTTCAGCGCGTTGCTGTCGGAGCAGGTGGCCGGGGCCACGGCGCCCACCACAGGGAGCGGCGGCGTCAACCCGGTGGCGGTCGGCTCAGGCGTCCGGGTGTCGTCGGTGATCACCAACTCGGCGGAGGGGACACTCCAGACCACGGGCAACCCGACAGACGTGGCGATCACAGGCAACGGCTTCCTCGTGGTCCAGTACGGGGGCCAGCAGATGTTCACGCGGGACGGTGCGCTCACCGTGGACGCGAGCGGCCAGCTGACCACGCTGAGCGGCGGCCTCGTCCAGGGGTGGCAGGCGACGGGGACGGGGCTCATCAACAACAACGCGCCCGTGGGCTCGATCAACATCCCCACCGGTGAGACCATCGGGGCGAAGACGACCACACGGGTGACACTGGAGGGCAACCTGCCGGCGTGGAACGGCACCGGCACACCGCCGGCGCCGGCCACGGTGACGCTCGACACCTACAACCCGCTCGGTGCCGTCGTCCACATCGTCGTCACCTTCACGGCCACAAAGACGAAGGCCGACACGTGGAAGGTCACAGCAAAGGTGGCGGGAGCCAAGGCGACAGCACCGTCGCTGATCCCGGCCACAAAGTCGACCATCACCTTCGACCCGACAACCGGGGCGCTGCTCAAGACAGGGCTGACAGCGATGGCCACAGGCGAGCTGGCGATCAAGATGAAGGCGCCCACAACAGCAGGGTTCACCAAGACAACCAACATCACATTGGTCTTCCCGGCACCGGGTTCGGTGAACGCCGTGACCCAGTTCGCCGGCGCGCGGACGATCACAGGGAGCCAGAACGGCTACCCCTCCGGGTCGCTGGAGTCGTACTCGATCTCCAGCTCGGGTGTCATCACCGGCAAGTTCTCCAACGGCAAGACAATGGCGCTCGGCCAGATCGCCTTGGCCTCCTTCGCCAACAACTCGGGCCTCGTCAACGTCGGCAACGGGCTGCTGGCCACGAGCGCCAACTCCGGGCAGCCGCAGATCGGCGCCCCGGGCACGGGTGTCCGGGGGTCGCTCCTCGGCGGCCAGCTCGAGCAGTCGAACGTCAACCTCGGCACCGAGCTGACCGACCTGATCAGCGCCCAGGAGGCGTACGTCGCCAACACCAAGGCCATCGCCACCAGCCAGCAGGTCATCGTCGCGCTCGAACAGGTCTGATCCCGCCACCGGGAGGTCCGGTGACGGCCCGGAGACGGGCCGCAATCAAGACCGGGCCTCCCGGTGCCGATACACAAGGCGCGCGCCAAGACGGCGGCAGAGCGCACCCGGCCACGGACGGTCGGCATCGAGAGTGCCCACACGTCCACAGCCCGAGACCGCGCCCATGCCCTTGCGAACCGCCACCGCCACCGCCCCCTCGGTGGCAGCGCCATGAGCTCGGTCCTCATCCCGGCCGACGACTCGCGCGTCCAGGCGTACGACTTCCGGAACCAGGAGATCATCGAGCGCGGCCGGATCCGTCGCCTGCTCCCGGTCATCGAGGCGTCGGCGCAGCGCATCGCCGGCGCGCTCAGCGCCAACCTCCGCCAGCCGGTGCACATCACGGTGGACGGCTCGGACCAGAAGTCCTGGGACGACTTCCGCTCGGAGATGGAGGACCCCACCTTCATCGCCGCCGCGCCGATGGTGGGCCTCGACGGCCGGGTCGCCCTGCACTTCCCGGTGGACCTGGTCCTCGCCCTGATCGACGTGGAGCTGGGCGGGAGGGGGCGGGAGCAGCCCGACCGCCTGGTGCTCACCGATCTCGAGTTCGACCTCATGGGGTCGATGGCCGAGGACATGTTCCAGGCGTTCCACTCCGCCGTCAACGCCTTCATCGAGGTCGGCGTGGGCGCCGTGCAGCGGCTGCGCAGCAGCATCTACGTGAAGATGGGCCGGCCGGGCGAGATGTGCCTGCAGGTGCAGATGTCGATCTCGATCGCCGACGCCGAGGCGCGCCGCATGTACGTGTACTGCCCGCTGACGGTGCTGCACCCGATCATCGACGCCTTCGAGCGCCTCCAGCGCGAGGACGAGGTGGCGACCGCCGGCCGATGGGTGAGCGCGGAGAAGCGCCTGCTCTCGGTGCCGGTCGAGATCCACGTCGCGTACCCGCCGATCGCCCTCACCACCACCGAGGTCCTGGGGCTCAGAGTCGGGGACGTGATCCCGCTGCACGTGGACAAGGACGATCGCGACGCCCAGCTGGACATCGTGGCCGGCGGCTACTCCATCGGGAAGGGGTTCCTCGTGGCCAAAGGCAAACGGCTCGCCTGCACGGTGACGTCGTGGAGAGAGGAGAGAGCATGACCGACACCGCCCCCAGGACCACACTGACAGGCGTCACCGGCGACCCCGGCACGGAGCCGGGCACCGCGGCACCGTCGGTGGCCCCCTTCGAGCCGGCGCCGGCGCCGACGCCGGCGACCGCGCCGGCGCTCCCCATGGAGGCCCTCCACGACGTCGAGCTCAACGTGGAGGTCATCCTCGGCAGGGCCCGCATGCCGCTGCGCGACCTGCTGGCCGCCCGGCCGCGCACCACCATCGAGCTCGACCGGCCGGTGCGGAGCCCTGTGGACGTCATGGTCAACGGCACCCTGTTCGCCCGGGGCGAGATGGTGGTCGTGGGCGACTCGGAGATCGGCGTCCAGATCACGGAGGTGGTGGGGTCGGACAGCGCCGGACCGGGGAACGACCAGGCATGAGCCCCATCGGGTTGCTCGCGGCTGCCGGCGCATCGGCGGCCGCGCCGGATCTCTCGATCGGCCACCTCCTGCTCCAGATGGTCGTGGCCATGGTCCTGGTGGTCGGCGGCATCTGGGGCTTCGGCAAGCTGATGGGCCGGAGCCGGGTCGCCGGGCGCAACGCCGGCCGCGCCGCCGGGGGGTTCTTCCGATCGCGGCTGGTCGGCCGGGAGCCGGCGGCGGGGCTCACCGTCCTGAGCCGCCAGCCGGTCGGAAAGGGCAAGTTCCTTGCCGTCGTCCAGGTGGGCGCGCAGCAGTTCCTCGTGGGCATCGCCGACTCCGGGCTCACGCCGCTCGGCGAGCTGCACGCCGGCGATCCCGAGCCCGTGCCCGACGAGGAGCCGCTCCCCGTCGCGGCCCACCACGGCGTCGTCCCCGGGCCTTCGGCGGAGTTCGGCCCGGCAGAGCTGGCGGCCGTGGACCTGAGCGCCTTGGGCCTGCGGCCCCTCGACCTCGACGCGGCGCCGGTCCGCGTGGGCGGCACCGGTTCCCCCCGTGCCGCCGCCCGCCCTGTCGGTCCCGCGCCCGCCCGCCGGCCGGCGCCCGCCCGCCCTGTCGGTCCCGCGCCCGCGCCCGCCCGGCGCGCCGCACCTGCGCCCGCCCGCCGGGCCGCCCCGGAGGGCCAGCCGTCGCGTTCGGTCCGGTCACTGGTCGAGTCGCTGCGCGAGGCGACGGTCCGGCGCTAGCCGTCGGCTGCACGCCACGGGACCGCACGAGACGAGGGGGACATGGGGCACCTGCTGGCGGCCGGGGGATCGATCACGATCAACCTGGGCAACGGGGCGTCGAAGCCGTCGTCCAGCCTCCTCATCATCCTGGCGCTGGCGCTCCTCACCCTGGCGCCGTCGATCCTGATCCTGCTCACCGGCTTCACCCGGGTGATCATCGTCTTCAGCCTCACGCGCCAGGCGCTGGGCCTGACCACCACCCCGCCCAACCAGGTCCTCATCGGGATCGCGCTCTTCGTGAGCATCCTGCTCATGGCGCCCACGCTCTCGACGCTGAACCACGTCGCGGTGCAGCCCTACCTGCACGGGACGATCAACGCCGTGCAGGCGTTCGACAAGGGTCAGGTGCCGCTCAAGCACTGGATGCTGCGGCAGACCGGCCAGCAGGAGCTGGCGCTCACGACCAAGGTGGCCCACGAGTCGGCTGCGGTCCCGATGCACGACTCGCTGACGGCGATCATCCCGGCGTTCCTCCTCACCCAGTTGAAGGACGCCTTCATCATCGGGTTCGTCATCTTCGTCCCGTTCCTCATCATCGACCTCGTGGTCGCCTCCACCCTGATGTCGATGGGCATCGTCATGCTGCCGCCGACCCTCGTGTCCCTTCCCTTCAAGCTCCTGCTCTTCGTGCTGGTCGACGGGTGGGTGCTGGTGGTCCAGTCGCTGATCACGAGCTTCAGGTGACACAGCAGCTCGCTCTCAACCTCGTCTCCCAGACGATGATCATGGCGGCCAAGATCGCCGCGCCGATCCTCCTGTCGGCGATGGTCGTCGGACTGCTGGTGTCGCTGTTCCAGTCGGTGACCCAGATCCAGGAGATGACGCTCACCTTCGTGCCCAAGCTGCTCGTGGTCGGCCTCGTCATCGGGCTCGCCGGCCATTGGATGCTCGGGCAGTTCATCGCCTACGTGCACCAGGTGTTCGGGGAGCTCCCGCAACTGCTCAGCAGCGGGTAGCCGTGCAGCTCGACCTCAGTGCCGCGTGGCTCATCGCCTTCCTGCTCGTGCTGGCACGGGCCCTGGCATGGATGATGATGGTCGCGCCGTTCTCCAGCCGGTCCACGATGCCCACGATCGTCACGGTCGGCGTGGCCTCCGGCCTGGCGATCCTCGTCGTCCCGGAGATCGACAAGGCCGGATTGCCCCACACGACGGCCGGCGTCCTCGGCGCCCTGGTCCTCCAGGTCATGACGGGACTGGCGCTCGGCTTCGTGGTGCAGCTCCTCCTGTCCGCGGTGGTGGCCGCCGGCACATTCCTGGACATGACGGGCGGCCTCAGCCTGCCGCCCTCGATGAACCCCCTCAACGGCCAGGAGACGGCGTTGATGGGGCTCTTCTACTCGCAGGTGCTGATCTTCCTCCTCTTCACCTCCGGCGGCTATCTGCTCATGATCGAAGGGTTCATCCACTCCTTCGCCGGTCCCGGCTTCACCCTGGCCACCTCGAAGACCGTGGCCGCCGTCCTGATCACCGACCTCGGGGTGTTCTTCACCTCCGCCGTCGAGATCGCCGGCCCCCTGCTGGTCGTCCTCTTTGCCGCCCAGGTGGTCCTGGCGTTGCTGTCGAAGGCCGCGCCCCAAGCCAACGTCTGGATCCTCGGGTTCCCCTTCCAGATCTTCCTCGTGCTCCTCCTGGTCGGTCTCACGATCTCGGGCCTGCCCAACGACGTGGCCAACCTGTTGACCCGTGGCGTGGGGGACGGGGCGCGGATGTTCGGCGCCCTCCTCGGCGCGGGAGCGCCTTGAGCCGTGGCGGCCGGGGACAAGTACGCCCGCACCGAGGCGCCGACCCCCAAGCGGCGCAAGGAGGCGCGCGACGAGGGACAGGTGGCGCGCTCGCCCGAGGTGAACGGGTGGCTCGCCCTTCTGGTGACCTCCATGTTGCTCCGGTGGTTCCTGTCCCTGGCGGGCAGCAGGGTCCTGAACGTGACCGCGTCGGCGGTCGGCGTGATGCGCCATCCGTCGGTCGCCGGCGACGTCGTCGTGCTCGAGAGCGGGTTGCGCCAGTTCCTGGTCGTCGCGGCGATCGTCGGGGGGGTGCTGCTCGCCGTCGGGGTCGTGGCGAGCGTGGCCCAGGTCGGCCGGGCGGCCTCGGTGAAGGCGGCACGACCCCGTTTCTCCCGCCTCAGCCCGAAGAGCGGCCTCAAACGGCTCTTCTCGCTCCAGGCCGGATGGGAGCTGGCGAAGCAGGTGCTGAAGCTGGCGCTCCTGGCAGGGGTCGCCTACTACAGCCTGCGCACCCTCATGATGACGGTGGGTGACAAGCAGCCGGCCTCGCTGGCGCCGCTCTTGAGCTACCTCGGCTCCTCGCTGGTCAGCTTCGTCCGGACGGTGGCGGTCATCGGGCTCGGGCTCGGGCTGGCCGACTACGGGTACCACCGCCACCGGATGAGCCAGCAGCTGAAGATGACGAAGCAGGAGGTGAAGGACGAGCGACGCCAGCAGGAGGGGGACCCGGCGGTCAAGGGCAGGATCCGCCGCCAGCAGTACGCCATCGCACGGTCGAAGGTCATCGCCGCGGTCAAGACGGCGGACGTGGTCGTGGCCAACCCGACGCACTACGCCGTCGCGTTGCAGTACGACCCGTCGCGCGGCGGGGCGCCCCGGGTGGTGGCCAAGGGGGTCGACGGGCTGGCGCTGCGGATCCGCGAGGAGGCCGAGCGCCACGGGGTGCCGGTGGTGGAGGACCCACCGCTCGCTCGGTACCTCCATGCCACCTGTGACGTCGAGCAGCAGGTCCCGGTGGCCGTGTACGTGGCCGTGGCCCGGCTGATCGCCTTCGTCTACTCGCTCACCCCCCAGATGCGGACCGCAGGGGTGCACCGCCGGCCCCACTCGGTGGTGCCCGACCTCGACCAGGACGCCGCACCGCCCGCCGTCGAGGCGGCGCGCCGGCGCCGGGAAGCGCTCGCCGCGGCCCGCGGAGGTGGCGCGTGAACCGCCGCCGCCACGACCGGATGCGCCTGGACGAGGCGCCGCCGCCCGATGCGGCCGCCCGCGCCGCCCGCCGGATCGGGGAGCGGGAGCGGGAGGAGGCGGCGGCGGCGCTGGCCCGCGCCCAGCGCGACGGGCGGTTCGGCGCCTCCGACCTCTACGAGCGGCGCATGGAGGTGGTGCTCGCGGCACGGACCCAGGCGGACCTGGACCGGATCGTCGGCGACTTGGAGGAGCTGGTCCCGGCCCGGGTGCGCACCCGGATGCTGCGGGTCATCGCCCGGGCCCGCGCCGACGGTCGGCTGGACTTCGACGAGTTCTGCGAGCGGACGGACCGCTGTCTGGAGCCGCTGGCGCGTGCCCACGCCGACGGCTTGGTGGGCGACCTCGGCTTCCGCGTCGTGCGACCCGTGCGCCGCCGGCCGGCCTGGGAGCCGGCGGCCCGCAAGGTGGTGCTCACCGGGCTCGCCGGCGGGGCGGTCGGCACTGCGCTGGTGGCGGTGCCCACCGCGCTCGATCTCCCGGGAGGGGTGGGCCAGTGGCTCCCGCTCGCCGTCGGCACCGGCGTGTTCAGCGCGGTCGGGACGGCCATCGCCGCCGTGGCCTGGACCGTCCGGGGGGCCGACGCCCGGGCGGCACTGGTCCGCCAGCGCCCGGTCCCCGGAGCCGGCCCCGGCACGCGCCGCACCCCCGGAGCCGGCCCCGGCACGCGCCGCACCCCCGGAGCCGGCCCCGGCCCCCTCCCGCACCGCCCGCCGACCCCCGGCCGGCGCTCCACCCCCGGCCGGCGCTCCACCCCCGGCCGGCCGCGTCGGCCATAGTCGTATCCGGCCTGCAAATATACGGGAATCACCGCTCCGGTGACCCTGGGGATGGGAAATCGGGCGCGCCTTGACGCTGTGGAGCAGGAAACCGTAAGGTTCACCCCCACCATTGAGTACGAATGGGTCGTTGATTGGGGGGGCGCAGCCATGAACGCCACGCTGGCGCGAAGCTCGACGCGGCGGACCCGGTCTCGCCGGCCGGCCGGTGCCGGCGACGGTCGTGCGCCGAGGCCGACGCCTGCGCCGAGGCCGACGCCTGCGCCTGCGCCGACGCCGGGGACGGGCGCGTCCGCCCCTTCCTCCGGTCCCGGCCGGACGACGTGGGCCCGCCTCCCGGAGTAGCGGTGCGGGATGACTGTGCAGGATGACTGTGCGGGATGACTGACGGCGCCGAGCTCGTCCTCTTCGGCGGGACCGTCTGGACCGGCGTCGACGGGGACGCCGCCGAGGCGGTGGCGGTCCGTGAGGGGCGGATCGTTGCGGTGGGGACCGACCGCGAGGTGCGGGAGGCCGTCGGGCCCGCGGCCCAGTCGGTGAACCTCCGCGGGCGTGCCGTCCTCCCGGGGTTCCAGGACGCGCACTGCCATCCGGTGAGCGGCGGCCTCTACGGGCGAACCTGCGACCTCGGCGACGCCCGGACGGTCGAGGCGTGCCAGGCGGCGGTGGCGGACTTCCTCGAGCGGAACCCGGACGCGCCGTGGGTCACCGGCGGCGGATGGTCGATGGAGACCTTCCCCGGAGGGACGCCCGCCGCGCCCCAGCTCGACGGCGTGACCGCCGGCCGGCCCGCCTTCCTCGTCAACCGGGACGGCCACGGCGCGTGGGTCAACTCCCGCGCCCTCGAGCTGGCGGGGATCGACGCGTCGACCCCCGATCCCCCGCACGGGCGCATCGAGCGCGACGAGGCGGGGAGGCCCCAGGGCACGCTGCACGAGGGCGCCATGGACCTCGTCTCCCGTCTCCTCCCCCCCACCTCGCCCGAGGACCTCGCCGCCGCCCTGCTCGACGCCCAGACCCACCTGCTCCGGCTGGGGGTGACCGGGTGGCAGGACGCGGCGGTCGACGCCGAGACCGAAGCGGCGTACGTCCTCGTCGCCCGGCGGGGAGCGCTGTGCGCACGGACCCGGCTCGCCCTGTGGTGGGACCGCGAGCGGGGGCTCGACCAGGTGCCCGAGCTGCTGGAGCGCAGAGCGCGGCTGGCATCCCTGGGGCTCGACGCCGGGAGCGTCAAGATGATGCTCGACGGCGTGGTCGAGAACCACACCGCCGCCATGCTCGAGCCCTACTGCACGCCGCCCGGCGCGGCGCACGGTGGGTGCCGGCACGAGCTTGGCAGCGGCCGCCTCTTCGTGGAGCCGGAGGTGGCGACCGAGGCGGCGGCCACGCTGGCGGCGGAAGGCTTCCAGCTCCATTTCCACGCCATCGGCGACCGCGCCGTCCGGTTGGCGCTCGACGCGGCGGAGGCCGCCGGCGAGGGGGCCGGCGGGGCGGCCGACCTGCGTCACCACGTGGCCCACATCCAGGTGGTCCACCCCGACGACGTCCCCCGGTTCCGCCGCCTCGGGGTGGTGGCCAACGCCCAGCCCTTCTGGGCGTGCGCCGAGCCCCAGATGACAGAGCTCACGCTGCCCTTCCTCGGGCCGGACCGCTCGGCCTGGCAGTACCCGTTCGCCAGCCTGTCCGGGACCGGGGCACGGCTGGCCGGCGGCTCCGACTGGCCGGTGTCCACGGCCGACCCGTTGGAGGAGATCGCCGTGGCCGTGGAGCGGGTGCTGCCGGCGTCGGCACGGGACGGCGCCCCGGCCGCGCCGCCGTTCCTGCCCGGGGAGCGTCTGGCGCTGGCCGGCGCGCTCCAGGCCTTCACGGCGGGGTCCGCCTACGTCAACCACCTCGACGATGAGGCGGGCACCATCGAGCCGGGCAAGCTGGCCGATCTGGTGGTGCTGGCGGCGGACCCGTTCGGGTTGCCCGCCGACCAGTTGCCCGAGGCCCGCGTTTGCTGCACCATCGTGGGCGGCGAGGTGGCGTTCGAGTCGGGGGAGGTGTAACGGTGGTCCACTACATCCTCAAGCGCTTCCTCCAGGCGATCATCGTGCTCGTCCTGGTGAGCTTCGTGGTGTTCGGTCTCCTCCACGTCCTCCCGGGCGGCCTGGTGCGGGCCCAGCTCGGCCCGAAGGCCTCGCCCACGGCGGTGGCCCACCTCACCAAGCTGGAGGGGCTCACAAAGCCGTTCCCCGTGCAGTACGGCATCTGGTTGAGCCACGCCCTGCGCGGCACACTCGGGTTCTCCTACAAGCAGAACACGCCCGTCTCGACCCTGATCGGCGAGTACCTGCCGCGGACACTGCTGCTGTTCGGGGTCGCGCTCGTCCTCACGATCGTCGTCGCCGTGCCGCTCGGCCTCTTCCAGGGCGCCCGGCGCAACCGGCCCTCGGACTACGTCGTCTCGGGCGGGCTGCTCACCCTCTACTCGATGCCGGTCTTCCTCGTCGGCACGATCCTCATCCTCCTCTTGAACATCCAGTTCCACCTGCTTCCCTCGGAGGCCCAGAACTTCGGCCAGAGCTTCGGGACCGACGTGAAGGTGCTCGTGCTCCCGGTGCTCAGCCTCACCATCGGCAGCATCGCCTACTACAGCCGCTTCGTGCGCAGCTCGGTCATCGACAGCCTCTTGGAGGACTACGTGCGCACGGCGCGGGCCAAGGGGGCCGGGGGTCAGCGGATCCTCTTCCGCCACGTCCTGCGGAACTCCCTGCTGCCACTGGTGTCGGTCATCGGGATCAGCATCCCGACAATCGTGAGCGGGACCCTGCTGATCGAGTTCCTGTTCGACTACCCGGGCATGGGCCTGCTCTACTGGAACTCCCAGCAGCAGAGGACATACCCCGTCATGCTGGGCATCGTGCTCCTGCTCGGCGCGCTGGTGATCGTGGGCAACCTGCTCGCCGACCTCGCCTACGGCGTCCTGGACCCCAGGGTTCGCTATGACTGACGCCACCGCCAACGTCCCGGCGGACGCCACGACGGACGCCACGCTCGCCCCACCTCCGCCCAGCCTGCCCCCCGATCCGCTGGTCTCGCCCGCGTCCCCCCAACGCAGCTCGATGTGGCGGGAGAACCTCCGGATCTTTGTGGCCAACCGCTTCGCCCTGGTCGGGGCGGTCTTCCTGGTGCTGATGGTGCTGTTCTGCTTTGTCGGCCCGATGATCTACAAGACGAACCAGTCGGCGACCACACTCCTCAACGCCAACCTCGCCCCCTCGGCGCAGTACCCGCTGGGGACGGACCCCGAGGGTCTGGACATCCTGGGGCGCCTCATGCTCGGCGGCCAGAGCACGATCGAGCTGGGCCTGGCGGTGGCCGTCCTCTCCACCGGGTTCGGCGCCCTGTGGGGCGCGCTGGCCGGCTACGTCGGCGGCGTCGTCGACTCGTTCCTCATGCGCATCGTCGACATGATGCTGTCGATCCCGTTCCTCTTCTTCGTGGTGTTGCTGGCCACGCTGCTCACGCCCACCCTCCCGCTCATCATCGCCTCGATCGCCATCGTGAGCTGGCCGTCGACCGCACGCATCGTGCGCGGCGACACGCTCTCGCTGCGCACCCGCGACTACGTGACGGCCGCCCGCGGGGTGGGGAGCCGGCACTTCCCGCTCATCCGGCGCCACATCGTCCCCAACGCCTTCGGGTCCATCATCGTCATCGGGACCCTGACCGTGGCGACATCCATCCTGCTCTTCGCCTCCCTGAGCTTCCTCGGCCTGAGTGTGCCCCCACCGGCCACCAACTGGGGGCTGGTGCTCACCCAGGGCATCCACAACCTCTACAACGGCTACTGGTGGGAGCTGTGGCCCGCCGCCGCCGCCATCGTGCTCACCGTGATCGCCATCAACGCCCTGGGCGACGGCCTCTACGACGTCGTCGACCAGCGTCACAAGCGCAAGGGCGGCTGAGCCCCCGGCAGGAGCCCGTCGCCAGGGTTGTGAGGCTGCCTTGATTTCATAAGTTAGGCTGCCCTAATAATGGGAGCGTGCAGAGCCCGCGAGTCCGGCACCTGGCGGCTGCGCTGGCCGTCATGCTGGCGGCGGGCGTGACCGGCGCCGTCCTCGCCGCCTGCGGCTCGTCGGGGCCGGGGCGCCACGGGCCGGCCATCACGCTCTACAACGGCCAGCACGAGCAGACGACCGACGCCATCGTGGCCGCCTTCGAGAAGAAGACCGGGATCACCGTCGACGTCCGCAGCGGGACAGAGGACACACTGGCCAACCAGATCGTGACCGAAGGGGCGCGCACGCCGGCCGACGTCGTCCTGACCGAGAACTCGCCGGCGCTCGAGTACCTCCAGTCCAAGGGGCTCCTGGCCAAGGTCGACCCGGCCACCCTGGCGCGGACGGACCGGCGCTACGACTCGCCCCGGGGCGACTGGGTCGGGGTATCGGCCCGGGTGAGCGTCCTCATCTACGACCCGAGCCTCATCGCCCGGTCCGCCCTGCCCACCACGGTGCTCCAGATGGCCGATCCCCGCTACGCGGGCAAGCTGGCCATCGCGGCGGGGGAGACCGACTTCCAGCCCGTGGTGGAGGCCGTGGCGAGGGCCGACGGCAAGGCGGCGGCCCTTCGGTGGCTGCGGGGCATCAAGGCGAACGCCGGGCCGCACACATTCTCCTCCGACGAGGCCGTCACGGCCGAGGTCAACCGGGGGGCGGTGGCCTTCGGGATCGTGAACCAGTACTACTGGTACCGGTTGCGGGCCGAGATCGGCCGGTCCCGCATGCACTCGGCCATCGCCTACTTCGCCCCCCGGGACCCCGGGTACGTGGTGGACGTCTCGGGCGCCGCCGTGCTGGCCTCGTCGCACCATCGGGCGGCGGCCCAGCGGTTCCTCGCCTTCCTCGTGGGCAAGGACGGCCAGTCGATCATCGCCGACCCCGCGGTGTCGGCCAGCTTCGAGTACCCCATCGGCTCCGGCGTGACCACCATGGCGCCCGAGCGGCCCTTCGACCAGCTGCAGCCCTACCCGGTCACCGTCGGGCAGCTCGGCGACGGATCGAACGCGGTGGCCCTGCTCCAAGAGGCGGGGCTCTTGTGACCGGGCGCGGACCGGCGTCGGCGGCCCCCGCCCTCCCCGGGCGCCGGGCCCGGCGAGCGGCGAGCGCGCCACGGCGGCTGCGCCCCCGGGCACCGGGCATGACGGCGGTCAGCGTCCTCGTGGTCGCCGTCCTCCTGGCCCCGCTCGTCTTCCTCCTGCTCGAGTCGAGCGGCGTCGGCGTGTCGGCCGTCGCCCGCCTCGTCTGGCGGCCGTTCACCGCCACGCTCTTGTGGAACACCGTTCGGCTGGCCGTCGTGGTCACCGCGCTGTGCGCCGTCATCGGCACCCTCGCCGCCTGGTTCGTGGAGCGGACCGACCTCCCCGGCCGCCGGCTGTGGGCGGTGCTCGTGGTGGTGCCCTTCGCCATCCCCGACTTCGTCGTCAGCTTCGGCTGGGCCTCGCTGTCCACCTGGGTCGAGGGGTTCCGGGGGGCGGTGCTGGTGATGACCCTCGGCACCTACCCGCTCGTCTACCTTCCGGTCGCCGCCGCCCTGCGCAGCGCCGACCCGGCAATGGAGGAGGCGTCGCGCAGCCTCGGCGTCGGGCCGGTGCGCACCTTCCTGCGGGTCACGCTCGGGCAGGTCCGCGGCGCCGTCCTCGGCGGCTGCCTGCTGGTGGTGCTGGTGCTGCTGGCCGAGTACGGCGCCTTCGAGATCCTCGGCTACCAGACCTTCACCACCGAGATCTTCACCGAGTTCCAGCTCTCCTTCAACGTCCAGACGGCCTGCGCGCTGTCGTTGGTGCTCGTCGCCCTGAGCGTCGTGGTGCTCGGGGGCGACGCTGCCGCCTCCCGGGCGCGGGGGCGCGTGGCGCGGTCGGGGGCGCTGGCCCAGCGGGTCGCCCGACGCAACCGGCTCGGCCGCTGGGCGGTGCCGGTGGTGCTGGCGTTCGCCATCCTGGCCGGGCTGGCGCTCGGGGTGCCGGTGGCGGCGAACGTCTACTGGCTGTTCGAAGGTGGTGCGCCCGCGCTCTCCGGCGTGTCGCTGCTCGACGCCGGATGGCACACCGCCCTCTACGGGGGGGCGGCGGCGCTCGTGGACACGGTCGCCGCCGTGCCGGTGGCGCTCCTCGCCGTGCGCCACCCCTCCGCCCTGAGCCGGTTGCTCGAGCGCAGCACCTACGTGGTGCTGGCGATGCCCGGCCTCGTCGTCGCCCTCGCCCTCACGTACGTCACCGAGCACTACGGCGGCGGCTTCGGGTACCAGACGGCGCCCCTGCTCGTGCTGGCCTACGCCATCTTGTTCTTCCCCCTGGCCCTCACCGGCGTGCGCGCCTCGCTGGCCCACGCCCCGGTGCGCTACGAGGAGATCGCCCGCTCGCTCGGCAAGCGCCGGGGGGCCGTCCTTCTGCGCGTCACCCTGCCCATGGTCGCCCCGGGCCTGGCGGCCGCCTTCGCCCTCGTCTTCCTCTCGGCGGTGACCGAACTGACGGCCACGCTCGTCCTCGTCCCGACGGGGGTGCAGACGCTGGCCACCCAGTTCTGGGCCTACCAGCAGAACCTCTCGTACGCCCAGGCGGCCCCGTTCGCCCTGGTGATCATCGCCGTCGCCTGCGTGCCGAGCTACGTGATCGCCCGGCGCTTCGACCGGCTCCCGTCGCAGACCGAGGCCGCGCCGTGACCGACGGTGGCCGTGCCGGTTCGGTCTCCCTGCGCGGCGTTCGCAAGGCGTTCGGGCCGCACGTCGTCCTCGCCGGCGTGGACCTCGACGTGCCCGAGGGGGCCATCGCCGCCGTCCTCGGGCCGTCGGGCAGCGGGAAGACGACCATGCTGCGGGTCCTGGCCGGCTTCGAGCGCCCGGACGCCGGGGCCGTGGTGATCGGCGGCACGGTGGTGGACGACGGCCGACGGCACGTCCCGGTGGAGCAGCGCCGCATCGGCTACGTGCCCCAGGAAGGAAGCTTGTTCCCGCACCTCGACGTCCGGGGCAACGTCGGGTTCGGCCTGGCCCGCCGGGGCCGGCGCTCGAGGGTGGACGAGCTGCTGGCCATGGTCGGCCTGGCGGACCTGGGGACGCGCTACCCCCACCAGCTGTCGGGCGGCCAGCAGCAGCGGGTGGCGCTCGCCCGCGCCCTGGCGCCCGACCCCAGGCTGGTGCTCCTGGACGAGCCGTTCGCCTCCCTCGACGCCCACCTCCGGGCCCAGGTCCGCGGCGACGTCCTGGACATCGTGCGGCGCGCCGGCACCACGGCGGTCCTCGTGACCCACGACCAGGACGAGGCCCTGTCCTCGGCCGACGTGGTCGCCGTGCTCCGCGACGGGGTCGTCGCCCAGGTCGACGATCCGTACCAGCTCTACAACCACCCGGTCGACGCCGACGTCGCCTCCTTCGTGGGCGAGGCGAACCTCCTTCCCGGCGCGGCGCGGCGGGGCCTGGCCGAGACCGCCCTCGGCGCGCTGCCGCTCGTCCGCCCGGCGCCGGAGGGCGCCGCCCTCACCGTGCTCGTGCGGCCCGAGCAGCTGGCCGTCCGCCCCGAGGACGGCGGCTCCGGAGGGGTCCCGGCCACGGTGGAACGCTGCGAGTACCACGGCCACGACACCACGGTCCGGCTGCGGGTGCGCCACGGCCAGCCGGGCGTCCCCGAGGCGCTCGTGGCCCGGCTCGCCGGACGCCACCCGGTGCGCGAGTCTGCCGGAGTGCGTCTCGAGGTCGACGGCTCCGTGGAGGCCTGGCCGGCACGGCTTGCGGCCGGCACCGGGGCCTCCTAGCGCTGGCGGGCCGGGGCAGGGCCGGGGAGGTGGCCGTCCGGCCCGTCTGCCCGTTCCCGGTCCCCTGCCTGTGCGCGGCCGGCGTCCCGCTGGCCGGCGTCCCGCTGCCGCCCGGTGACCTCCCGGTGGTGGAGCGCCACGCCGTGCGCGTCCTGCTCTCCGACGTCACGGGTGCGGTCCTCGTGTTCCGGGCCCGCGAGGTCACGTTGCCGGAGCTCGGCCTGTGGTGGGAGCTGCCCGGTGGCGGGCTCGAGCCGGGCGAGGACTACCGGGTGGCGGCGGTTCGGGAGGTGGGGGAGGAGACCGGCATCGCCATCGGGCCCGGCGACGTCGGGCCGCCCCGGTGGTGCCGGTCCGTCACCTACCGCTCCCGGGGGGAGCGCCGCCTCCAGCATGAGGTCGTGGTGGAGGTGCGGCTCGCCGGGTCCCGGCCGCGGCTGGACACGAGCGGGCAGCTCGCCCACGAAGTGGAGGACTACGTGGGGTTCCGCTGGCTCCCGCTCGCTGCGGTCGCCTCCAGCACGGAGCGCTTCTTCCCCGGCTCGCTGCCTCGGTCGGTGGGGCGGCTGGCGGCCGGTGAGGAGGTGGTCGAGCAGCTCGAGCGCTGGTCGTAGCCCGGGCGTCGGCGCCACCCACCCGATCCACTATGACGTCATAGTGGGATTGACAGACGTCGATTGTGATGTCATAGTGACGTCATGGAGCTGACCGGCATCGTCGAGGGGGTGATCGAGGACCTGCGACGGGCCGGCGCCATCGGAGGTGAGCAGACGGCCCGCGTCGCCGACCTGTTGGCCGCCGGGCTCGACGCCTCGCTGCGCCTGCACATCCTGGAGGCGCTGCACGCTGCGGCCCGGGAGATCGAGGCGGCGGTCCCGGGCCTCGGGGTGGACGTGAGGTTGGACGGGCGCGAGCCGGTGCTGGTGGTCGGTCGCCAGCCGGAGGCCGCCGGGGAGCCCGGGGAGAGCGCGGGGCCGGGGGACTACGCCGACGACGAGCTGCTGCGGCTCACGATCCGCTTGCCGCAGGGCCTCAAGTCGGCCGTCGAGCAGGCCGCCGCCGCCGGCGGCGCCTCCATCAACTCGTGGATCGTGTCCGCCCTGGCGCGGACGGTCGACGCCCCGGCGGGACGCCCCGGTCCCGGCCGCCGGCTGCCCCGGCGCATGACCGGGTTCGTCCAGGGCTGATGCCCGGGGCGCGCCCGAGGGTGCGCCGGCAGGAGCCCGCAGCAACCGCAACGAGTGGCGGCGAGGGTGCCGCGGAGAGAGAGGCACAGCCATGGAGTGGGAGTTCGAGGCACCAGGGCCGATCGACGCCGACATCGGCGTCCCGGCGGGCCTGGTCGACGTGGTCGCCGCGACCGACGGGAAGGTCGGCGTCACGCTCGAAGCGCTGCGCCGGGGGCGCCGGGCGGAGGAGCTCATCGCCGCCACCGTCGTCTCGTTCAGCGACGGGACGCTCCGGGTCGAGATGCCCGGAGGGCGGCTCCGGAGCGTCGAGGTCCGTTGCACCGTGTCGCTGCCGCCGGGCTCGGCCCTCACGACGCGCACGGCCTCGGCCGACCTGCGCTGCCCCGTGCGCCTGGCGCGGTTCTCGGGGACGACGGCGAGCGGCGACATGGCGCTGGCCGACGTCGAGGCCGACGTCACCGTCAAGGCGGCCAGCGGCGACGTCGAGTGCGGGGAGGTCGGCGGCACGCTGCAGGTCCGCACGGCCAGCGGCGACGTCTCGGTCCGTCGGACGGCGGGTGACGTCCACGTGGCGTCGGCCAGCGGCGACCTCGAGCTCGCCGACGCCGAAGGACCGGTGAAGGTCGAGTCGGCGTCGGGCGACGTCACGATCGGCCGGGCGTCGTCGGGCCGGGTCCACGTGTCGACCGCGTCGGGTGACGTGACGGTCGGCGTGGCGGCCGGCGTCGGTGCCTACCTCGACATCACGACCGTCTCGGGGGACACCTCGACCACACTTCCCTTCAGCGAGGAGGTCCCCGGCGACGCCGTGCTGGAGATCGTCTGCCGCACCGTGAGCGGCGACGTGACGATCCGGAAGGCGGCGTCGTGAACCCGTACTTCTCGTCCCGCCTCGCCGACGACCGCCTGGCCGACCGCCTGGCTGGCCTGCCGAGCGGCCGGTCGTGCGCCGGGAGGGCCGCGTCGGGAGGCGGCCTCGCTCAGGGGGTGAGGCCCAGGGGGTGAGGCCCCGGTGCGCCCCCGCCGGCCTCTCCGGGCCGGGCCGCCCCGGCGGTCATGCCAGGAGGCGGCGTGGGTCGTGGACGGGCACCCCATCCACGACGGTGGCGGCCACGGCCAGTGTGGGCTCCAGGACGACGAGGTCGGCCCGGGCGCCTGGCATGAGCGCCCCGAGCAGCGCCCCGGTCGGTCCGGCCACCGACGCCGGCACCGAGGTGGCGGCGGCGATCGCCGCCGCGAGCGGGAGCCCGGCGGTGCCGCTGGCGTTCTCGACCGCGGCCTCCATGGTGAGGACGCTGCCGGCCAGCACGCCAGGATCGCCGGCCAGGGTGGCCCGCCCGCCCTCCACCTCGACCGGGACCGCGCCCAGCGCGGCGCGTCCGGTGGTGGCGCCGGTGGCGCCGATGGCGTCGGTCACGAGCACGGTCCGGCCCGGGGCAGCCTTGGCGACCAGCGCGACCACCGCCGGATGGACGTGGTGGAGGTCGCACACGATTTCCACCGTGACGGCGTCGTCGGCGAGGGCGGCGCCCACGAGCCCGGGGCGGCGGTGGTGGAGCGGGGCCATGGCGTTCCAGAGGTGGGTGACGTGGGTGGCGCCGGCGGCGAAGGCTCGCCGTGCGGTGTCGTAGTCGGCGTCGGTGTGGCCCAGCGCGACGGCAGCGCCGGCGGCCAGGCAGTCGGCGATCAGCCCGTCGGCGCCCGGGAGCTCGGGGGCCAGCGTCACCAGGCGGACGGTGCCGGCGCCCAGCTCGAGGAGCCGGGCGAGCTCGGCCCGGTCGGGCCGGCGGACCTGCGAGGGGTCCTGGGCCCCGGCGCGCCCGGCAGCGACGAAGGGTCCCTCGAGATGGCACCCGAGGACCCGGGCCCCGCCGGTCCGGGCCGACCGGGCGGCCCGGGCCACGCCGGCCACCGTGGCGGCGAGGCGGCCGGGGGTGTCGGTGACCGTGGTGGCCAGCAGGGCGGTGGTGCCGTGGGCGGCGTGGAAGCCGGCCACGGCGGCGACGGCCCGGGCCACCTCCTCGGGGGAGTCGCCGTTCACCTGGGCGCCCGCTGCCCCGTGCACGTGGACGTCCACGAAGCCGGGCGCGAGGATCCGGTCGCCGAGGTCGACCAGCGGGCCGGGGGCCGTGCCCGTTGCGGCCGGCCCGCCGCACGGGCGCTGCGGCCGGCCGGGCTCGACGGCGTCGACGAGGCCCGTGTGCCGGTCCACCCAGACCGTCGCCGGCCCGAGGTTCGCGCCGGGGAGCGCCACCCGGGCGGCGGCGAGGCCGACCAGGGAGGGCACCCCCTCGGGCGTGGTCACGCCGCGGCGACCGTGCTCGCCCCGTCCACCGGGCGCACCGTACCAGCGGGCGGGCGCGAACGTCCCAGGTCGTGAGCGCGGGCGCGCGGCTGCTGCCAAAGTGGGCATATGTCAGGACGGCCGGCCGAGCCCCCGGGACCCGGCGCCCGGCCGATCCCCGACGCAGCCAGCAGGGAGGAGAGCGCGCGCATGCTGCCGAGCGACCGCGAGCGCTCCGACCAGGGGGAACGGGATCTCGGCCTGCAACCGCCGGGCCCGCCCGGCCCAGCGGGCGGCTCGGACGGACCGGGCGGATCCGACGGGCCGGGCGGGCCGGACAGGTCGGAGCGGGCGCGCGGCTGGCGCCGGTACTGGCCACGCTGGCTCCCCTCGCCCAAAGTGGTGCTGGTGGCGGTCATCCTCGTCGCCTTCGGCCTGCTCGTCTACCGGCTGCGGGGCGAGATCGCCACCGCCTTCCACCGCGTCACGCTGGGCGGGCTGGTGTGGCTCCCCGCCGCCCTCGGCGCCGAGGCGGCGTCCTTCCTGGCCTACGCCGAGGTCCAGCACCGGCTGCTCGTCGCCGGCGGGGCGCACCTGCGTCACCGCACCGTCGCCAGCCTGACGGTCGCGGCCACCGGCATCGCCAACCTCGTGCCCGGCGGGACCGCCCCGTCCAGCGGGTGGCTCGTCACCCAGTACCGCCGGTACGGGGTGCCGCTGCCGCTGGCGCTGTGGGCGGTGCTGGCCGGCGGCTTTGTCGCCGCCATCTCCGTCCTGCTCGTCCTCGTGGTGGGCGCGCTCATCGCCGGCCTGGTGGGGCCGGGGGTGTTCGTCGGCCTCCTCGCCCTCCTGGTGGCGGTGGGCGTCGCCGGCGTCCTGGCGGCGCACCACTTCGCGGCGGTCCGGCGCTGGCTCGAACGTGACCGCCGCCTTCCCGGCCTCCGTGCCGCCCGGCGGGTGGTCCGCCCCATGGGCGACGTCGGGAGCTTTCGGGCGACGGTCTCCGGCGGCGTGCTCGTGTACGGCCTCAGCGTCGCCAACTGGGTCCTCGACGTGGCCGTGCTCGCCGCCGGGTTCGCCATCCTGAACCTGCCCGTCCCCTGGCGGGCACTCCTCTTCGCCTACGCCGCGGCGCAGGTGGCCGGGGCGCTGGCGCCGGTGCCCGGCGGGATCGGCTTCGTGGAGGGCGGGATGATCGGTGCCCTCACCCTGGCCGGGACCTCGGCTGGCGCGGCAGTCGTGGCGACGGTCGTCTACCGGCTCGTGACCACGCTCGGGATGGCGGGGATCGGAAGCCTCGCCCTCGTGATCGTCCACCACCGCACGCCCCGCCCGGCGCGGCTCTCGGGCCTGGCCGAGGAGCTGGCCCGCCGGTCACCGGACCACGAGCCCGATGCGGGCGCCGGTGAGGTCGGGGCCGAAGCCGGTGAGGTCGGGGCCGAAGCCGGTGGGGGCGGGGCCGACGCCGGTGGGGGCGGGGACGGCGCCGGCCGTCGCCCCACGGAGGCGGTGCGTGGCCGCCCCGACCGCGGGCAGCGCTGACGTCAGTCGGCGCGGCGGGCCACGAGGACCGGGATCTCCCGGGACGTCTTCTCCTGGTACTCGGCGTAGGGCGGGTAGGCGGCGACGGCCCGTCGCCACCACTCGGCCTTCTCCGTGCCGGTCACCTCCCGGGCGACGGCGTCGAAGGGCTCGGGCCCGTCCTGGATCATGAGGGCGGTGGGGTCGGCGGTGACGTTGAAGTACCAGTCCGGGTGGTCCGGCGCCCCGCCCTTGGACGCCACCAGGGCGTACTCGCCGTCGTGCTCCACCCGCATCAGGGCGAACTTCCTGACCTTCCCCGAGCGGGCGCCGCGGGTGGTCACCACGATGACGGGGAGGCCGGTGTCGCGCAGGGTGTTGGCCCGGGTGCCGCCCGAGCGTTCGTACTCGGCGACCTGCTCGGCCACCCAGGACTGGGTCGAAGGCTCGTACTCGCCGTGCAGTGGCATGCTTGCACGGTAGCCCGAGGCCGGCCGGTGCCGGGCGGTAGGGTGGTTCGACGTCGAAGCACCAGGTCGCGACGGTCGGCTGGGCGCGGCGGGTACGGGACATCGGGACGCACGGGAGGCAGGACGCGGTGGCTGTGGACGAGCTCCAACGGGTGGGCGTGGTCGGATGCGGGCTCATGGGCTCGGGCATCGCCGAGGTGTGCGCCCGGGCCGGCCGCTCGGTCGTGGTGGTCGAGGCGGACGGGAGCGCGGCCGACCGCGGCCGCCGGCGCATCGAGTCCTCGATCCAGCGCGCCGTCAAGGCGGGCAAGCTGGCCGAGGACGAGGCCGGCGCGGTCCTGTCGCGCATCGAGCTCACCACCGACTTCGGCGCCTTGGCCGACCGCCAGCTGGTGGTCGAGGCCGTGGTGGAGGCCGAGGCCGAGAAGGTGCGCGTGTTCGAGACGCTGGACAAGGTGGTGGAGGCGCCCGACGCGCTGCTGACGTCCAACACGTCGTCCATCCCCATCATGAAGCTGGCGATGGCGACCGGCCGCCCCCAGCAGGTGCTCGGGCTGCACTTCTTCAACCCGGTTCCGGTGCTGCCCCTGGTCGAGGTGGTGGCGTCGCTCCTCAGCGGGGACGAGGCCGTGACGCTGGCCGAGCGGTTCGCCGTCGAGGCCCTGGGCAAGCGGGCGATCCGGGCGAAGGACCGGGCCGGCTTCATCGTCAACGCCCTGCTCATCCCCTACCTCCTCTCGGCGGTCCGCATGATGGAGTCCGGGTTCGCCACGGCGGAGGACATCGACACCGGCATGATGAAGGGCTGCGCCCACCCCATGGGTCCGCTGGCGCTGACCGACCTCATCGGCCTGGACACCACGATGGCCGTCGCCAACTCGCTCTACGAGGAGTTCAAGGAGCCGCTCTACGCCGCGCCGCCGCTGCTGGCCCGCATGGTTGACGCCGGGCTGCTCGGGAAGAAGACGGGGCGTGGCTTCTACGACTACACCGGGGGAGACGGCCGGGAGCGGCGCTGACGCCGAGGCACCGGGTGCGCAAGCGCCTCCCGAGAAGTCCGAGCGCCGGGGCGTGGCCGCGGCGGCCATGAGCGCCCTGGCCGGGCGGGTCGACTACCCCATGTTCGTGGTGACCGCCTCCAACGGCGCCGAGACCAGCGGGTGCCTGGTCGGGTTCCTCACGCAGTGCAGCATCCTGCCGGCCCGCCTGCTCGTGTGCCTCTCCAAGGAGAACCACACCGCCGTGGTGGCTGGCGGGGCCAGCGCGCTGGGCGTCCACCTCTTGGGACGCGACCAGCGGCCCCTGGCCTCCCTCTTCGGCGCCCGCACCGGGGACCGGGAGGACAAGCTGGCCGGCGTCCGCTGGCACCGGGGGACGACGGGCGCGCCGCTCCTCGACGACTGCGCGGCCTGGGTGGAGGGGACGGTGCGCGACCGTTTCGACCTGGGTGACCACATCGGCCACCTGGTCGATCCGGTGGCCGGAGGCGGCGGTGGCGCTCCCGGGCTGCTCGCCTACAGCCAGGTCCGCGACCTGCAGCCGGGCCACCCGCCGGGCGAGCGGTGAGCCGGCGGCCCGGCACCGGGTCCCGGCGGTCCGCACCAAGTCCCGGGTGCCGGGTCCCGGGTCCCGGGCCAACCCGTCATCTCGTCCAGTGGAGCGCCAGCAGGGCGACGTCGTCGGCGTGGGCTTCGGTGGCGAGCGAGCGTGCCACCGCGTCGAGGAGGGTGGCGGCGTCGGTGGCGCCGCCACCGGTCGCCGCCGCCCGGAGCCGCTCGAGCCCGGTGTCGAGGTGCTCGCCGCGCCGCTCGACCAGGCCGTCGGTGTAGGCCAGGACCGAGCTTCCGGGCGGTACCACCGTGGTCACGGGCGAGTACGAGCAGCCCGGCATCACGCCGATGGGCATGCCCGGCGGCGGGGTGACGAACCGGGCGCCGCCGTCCGAGACGACCAGGGCGGGCGGGTGGCCGGCGCTGGCCAGGGTCAGCGTGCGGTCCTCGACGTCCACGTGCCCGAGGAGCACGGTGGCGAAGTGCCCGTCCCGCCCGATGTCGAGGAGCCCGGTGAGCTTGCACAGGATCGTCGGCGCGTCGTCGCCCTGGGCGGCGTAGGCCCGGATGGCGTAGTGCAGGGAGGCCATCGTGTTGGCGGCGGGGATGCCCCGGCCGGACACGTCGCCCACGGCGAAGATGGCGCTCCGCTCGTCGCAGCGGATGACGTCGTACCAGTCCCCGCCGATGTCGGCCGCAGGGTCCCCGGGCAGGTAGCGGGCGGCCAGGTCCATCCCCGCCAGCCGCGGCAGGTCGGCCGGCAGCAGTGATCGCTGGAGCGTCTGGGAGATGGACCGTTGCTCGGCGTAGAGCCGGTGGTTCTCCGCCGCCAACGCCTCGGCCATGCGCCGCCGCCGCATCAGCCACTCCGCCATCCAGACGCACGCCGCGGTGAGCACGAGGCCTCCCGCCCCGACGATCCACGGGAGGGCGGGAAGGAGGCTCCCGCCCAGCGGCCCCTTGGCGGTCGCCACGAAGTCCAGGTCGCTGGTCCCGAACGGAATGAGGACCGAGGTCCCCCCGTGCAGCGGCAGCGCCGTCACCGTGGACTCGATGAGGTTGGCGCCGACGGGTCGGCGGCCGAGGTAGAGCGCGAAGTCGATCCGGTCGAAGGCGGACGACGCCGGCACGTGGGCCTGCCTCGAAGGTGGGACGGCCAGCTCGGCGTAGACGACGTAGCGGGGTGCGGTCCCGGTGCTCTCGACGGCGAACCCGAGGCGGGGGGCACGCCCCGTGAGCAGGTTCGCGACCGCCAAGGCCCGCGGGCCCGGGATGCGGGCGAAGAAGGCCTGCAGCCGGCGGGGCCGGGCGGCCAGCTCGGGCTGCGCCCCGATCCGGAGGAGCTCGGTGGGCCCGGCAGGTCCGACCCGCCATGCCGTGACCGACCTGAACAGCTTGCCCTTCGTGGTGCCCACGTCGTTGCCGACGGAGGTGCGGACCGGTGCGGCCGCGCCGTGGTCGACGCCGAGGATGGCCGCCGAGGTGAGCAGCGGTGTCTGGATGGCGGGCACCACTTCGCCCAGGACCTGGCCGGCCTCGGCCACCTGGGTCTGGAGGAGGTGCTGCTGGGTGTGGGCGTTGGCGCTGGCGCTCAGCCACACGAAGACGCCGGTGACCGCCAAACCGATGACGGCGACGGCGGCGCTCACCAGGTGGACCCAACGGCGGGGGGCGGCGCCAGCGAGCGGGCGAGCCGGAGCCCGAGCCGGTGCGAGGGCGTCGGCCCTCGCCGGCGCAGGCTCGACAGCTGGACGGGAGGCCGACATCTGTGCGATGGCCGGAGACACTAGTTGGCCGTCGAACGGACCAGGGGCGTCCAGGGGGGTGACCTGGGCCTGGCGGGGGCCTCGGTGCAGCGATCGCTGCGTCCGGTAGCGTCGGACCCCGTGGCACGAGGATGGGATGCTCCGGTCGAGATCGCCTACTACTCAATGGAGGTTGCGCTCGAGGACGGGGTGCCGACCTTCAGCGGCGGCCTCGGCGTCCTGGCCGGGGACCACCTGCGCGCCGCCGCCGACCGCGGGTTGCCCCTGGCGGCGGTGACCCTCCTCTACAACCACGGGTTCTTCCGCCAGACCGTGGCCGACGGCGCCCAGCGCGAGGACCCGGTCGAGTGGGACCCCTCGGCCCACCTGGAGGAGCTGCCGGTCCGGGTGTCCGTGACGATCGCCGGCCGCCGGGTGAGCGTCCGGGCGTGGCGCAAGACGCTGGTGGGGGTCGACGGGCACCGGGTCGGGGTCCATTTCCTCGACACCAACCTGGAGTCGAACGCCCCCGAGGACCGGGTCATCACCGACCGGCTGTACACGAGCGACCCCTACGAGCGGCTCCGCCAGGAGGCCGTGCTCGGCCTGGCCGGCCCGACGGTGCTGGATGCCCTCGGCCACCGGTCGATCCGGACCCACCACCTCAACGAGGGCCATGGGGCGCTCGTTCCGGTGGGGCTGCTCGCCCGCCGCCTGGCGGCCGGGGACCCCAGCGGCGTGCTGGCCGGCGACCTGGCGGGGGCCGGGGAGGAGGACCTTCGCGCCATCCGCCGCTCGTGCGTGTTCACCACCCACACGCCCGTGCCCGCCGGGCACGACCGCTTCTCCGCCGACGTCGCCCGGGTGGTGCTCGGCGGGCCGCTGGTGGACGCCCTGGGCGCCCTCGGCTGCCTGGAGGCCGACGGCACGCTCAACATGACCGTCCTCGGGTTGCGGTTCGCCGGCTTCGTGAACGGGGTGTCCCGCAAGCACGCCGAGGTCACCCGTCGCATGTTCCCCGGCCAGGCGGTCGAGTCGATCACCAACGGCGTGCACGCCGCCACGTGGGTGTCCCCGGCGATGGCCGCAGTCTTCGACCGCCACCTCCCGGGGTGGCGCGCCGACAGCCAGCTCCTGCGCTACGCCGGCGACATCCCCCTCGACGAGCTGCGCACGGCGCACGGCGCCGGGAAGCGGGCGCTCTGCGACGCGGTACGGCGGCGCACCGGGACCGTGCTCCGCCCGGACGCGCTGACCGTGGGCATCGCCCGGCGTTTCGCCCAGTACAAGCGCAACGACCTCGTCCTCTCCGACATGGAGCGGCTGGCGGCGATCGCCGACATCGGTCCGGTCCAGATCGTGTTCGCCGGCAAGGCGCACCCGGGGGACCACGGGGCCAAGGCCATGCTCGGCCACGTGGCGGAGGTGATGGCGGCCACCCGCCCCGGGGCCCTCACGCTCGCCTTCGTGCCCGACTACGGGATGGAGCTCGGGCGGCTCCTCTGCGCCGGCAGCGACGTCTGGCTCAACACGCCCGCACCCCCCAACGAGGCCTCGGGGACGAGCGGCATGAAGGCGGCGGTGAACGGCGTGCCGAGCCTGAGCACGCTCGACGGGTGGTGGATCGAGGGCTGGATCGAGGGCGTCACCGGATGGGCCATCGGGCCGCAGGGCGGCGCCGGCGCCCGGGCGGAGGAGGCGGACCCGGCCCACGACGGGGAGCGGCTCTACACGGCCCTGGAAGAGGTCGTCGTGCCGGCGTACTACAAGGACCGCGACAGCCTCGTCGCCGTCGGCCGTCAGGCCGTCGCCCTCAACGGCTCCTTCTTCTCGGCCCACCGCATGGTGGACGAGTACGCGCGGCGCGCCTACCGCGTCCCGCCCCCGGCCGACTGAGCCGGGCGGTCCCGGCCGCCTCGTCCGAGGGCCGGCCGACCAGGTCCGCGCCGGTCCCGCTACCGGGGGTGCCGGCCCACACCATCGGGTAAGACAGAGGCGATCCCGGCGCCGGGCGGGTCCGGCGCCGTGGCGCCCCACCCGCCGTGCGCCCCGGCCGCGGCCGACCGAGCCGAGACGCGTCGACAGGAGGAAGACGGTGGCTGAGACGATCGAGGCGTGGCCCGGGCGGCCGTACCCCCTGGGCGCCACCTACGACGGGGCGGGCACCAATTTCTCGCTCTTCTCCGAGGTGGCGGAGGGGGTGGAGCTGTGCCTCGTGGCGGACGACGGGACCGAGACCCGGGTCGCGCTGGACGAGGTGGACGCCCACTGCTGGCACGCGTACCTCCCCGGCGCGGGCCCCGGGCAACGCTACGGCTACCGCGTGCACGGGCCGTGGGACCCCAGGCGCGGGCTGCGGTGCAACCCGGCCAAGCTCCTGTTGGACCCCTACGCCAAGGCCGTCGCCGGCGAGGTCGACTGGAACCCCGCCTGCTTCGGCTACCTCCCCGGCGACGAGGACTCCCGAAACGACCTCGACAGCGGGCCGCACGTGCCCAAGAGCGTCGTCCACAGCCCCTACTTCGACTGGGGCACCGACCGGCCGCCGACCACCCCGCTGCACGAGAGCGTCATCTACGAGACCCACGTGAAGGGCTTCACGGTTCGGCACCCCGGGATCCCCGAGGCGCTGCGCGGGACGTACGCCGGCCTCGGCCACCCGGTCGCGGTCGAGCACCTCACCACCCTGGGCGTCACCGCGGTGGAGCTGCTCCCGGTCCACCAGTTCGTGCACGACGCCCATCTCGTGGAGCGGGGGCTGCGCAACTACTGGGGCTACAACTCGATCGGGTTCTTCGCCCCCCACAACGGCTACGCCTCGGGCGGCCTCGGCGAGCAGGTGCAGGAGTTCAAGGCGATGGTCCGGGCGCTGCACGAGGCCGGGATCGAGGTCATCCTGGACGTCGTCTACAACCACACGGCGGAGGGCAACCACCTGGGTCCGGTGCTGTCGTTCAAGGGCATCGACAACCACGCCTACTACCGCCTGGTCCCCGACGACCCCCGCCACTACTACGACACCACCGGGACGGGCAACAGCTTGAACGTCGGCCACCCGCGGAGCCTCCAGCTCATCATGGACTCGCTGCGCTACTGGGTGACCGAGATGCACGTGGACGGGTTCCGCTTCGACCTGGCGGCGTCGCTGGCCCGCCAGTTCCACGAGGTCGACCGGCTGTCGGCCTTCTTCGACCTCATCCAGCAGGACCCGGTGGTGAGCCAGGTGAAGCTCATCGCCGAGCCCTGGGACGTCGGTGACGGCGGCTACCAGGTCGGCAACTTCCCCCCGGTGTGGTCGGAGTGGAACGGCAAGTTCCGCGACACCGTGCGGGACTTCTGGCGCGGCGAGCCGGCCACGGTCCCCGAGCTCGCGTCCCGGCTGACGGGAAGCTCCGACCTGTACCAGTCCGACTCCCGTCGACCCGTGGCCAGCATCAACTTCGTCACCGCCCACGACGGGTTCACGCTGTCCGACCTCGTGTCGTACGACGAGAAGCACAACGACGCGAACGGGGAGGACAACCGCGACGGCGAGAGCTTCAACCGCTCCTGGAACTGCGGCGTCGAGGGGCCGACCGAGGACCCGATCGTCCTCGCCCTGCGACGGCGCCAGCAGCGCAACCTGCTGGCCACCTTGTTCTTGTCCCAGGGCGTGCCCATGCTGCTCGGGGGCGACGAGATCGGGCGCACCCAGCGCGGCAACAACAACGCCTACTGCCAGGACAACGAGCTCTCCTGGTACGACTGGGAGCACGTGGACGAGCCGCTCCTGGCCACGACGCGCGCCCTCATCGCGTTGCGGCGGGCCCATCCCGCCTTCCGCCGCCGGCGGTGGTTCCAGGGCCGCCCCATCCGGGGCACGGTCGACATCGGCTGGTACCGGCCGGACGGCAAGGAGATGGACGACGCCGACTGGGAGTCCGGGTTCGCCCGGTCGGTTGCCGTCTTCCTCAACGGCGAGGCCGTCCCCGATCGCGACGAGCGGGGCCGCCACATCACCGACGACTGGTTCTTCGTGGTGCTGAACGCCCACGACGAGGCCATCGACTGGACCGTGCCGACCCACGGCGTCCGGCGCTGGGAGGTGCTGGCGGACACGGCCGAGGCGGAGGAGGACGGCACCTTCGACCTCGCCGGTGCCCGGCGGGCGCGGGGCCGCGTCGTCCACGCCGGCACGACGCGGCGCGTGGGCGCCCGCTCGTGCGTGGTGCTCGTCGCCACCGACCTGGCGTCCCGTCGCTGACGGCCCCAGCGGCGTGCTCGCCGCCCGGGCCCGCCCGTGCCACAATCCCGCCGGTGGACGAGGTGGACCCCGTGGCCGAGGTGGACGTCGAGCACGAGAAGGCGGTCGCCGCCCGGGCGGCGGCCGCACTGGTGGAGGACGGCATGACGGTCGGGCTCGGCACCGGGTCCACGGTCGCCCACCTGCTCGACGCCCTGGCGGTCAGGGGCGTGGCGGCGCGGTACGTCGCCACGTCGCCCCGGACCGAGGAGCGCGCCCGGTCCCTGGGGCTGGCGGTCGAGCCGTTCGGCTCGCACGAGCACTTTGACGTGGCCATCGACGGTGCCGACCAGGTCGTCCCGGAGGGCTGGCTGGTGAAGGGGGGCGGCGCCGCCCACACCAGGGAGAAGGTGGTGGCGGCCACGGCCGACCGGTTCGTCGTGATCGTGGACTCGACCAAGCCCGTGCCGGCCCTCCGGCCCCCGGTCCCCCTCGAGCTGCTGGCGTTCGGCACGGCGTCCACCCTGCGCCGGCTGGCCGCGGTCGGTCCGGTGCGGGTGCGGCCGGGGGCGGGGCCCAGCCCCGACGGCGGCGTCATCTGCGACTACCTGGGGGCGGTCGAGGACCCCGGCGCCCTCGCCGGCGCCCTCGGGTCGGTGCCCGGCGTCGTCGAGCACGGGTTGTTCCCCCCGGGCCTGGTGGCCGACGTCGTCATCGGCCGCGGCGACGGCGTCGAGTGGCGTCGGGTGGCCGGACCGGGCTGAGCCCGCCCGGGCTGAGCCCGCCCGCGCTGCCTGTCGCCCGGCCGCCCGCTGGCCCGTCCCCGGCTGCGCCGGCCGGAGGGGCAGGCGGCGGCTCAGCCCGGGTGCGCGGCGCAGTCGGCCATCACGGTCGACGCCTCGGCCACCACGCGGCCGGCGGGGACCGAGAGGTCACCGGCCAGCATCGCATCCAGGGCGACCCGCTTGTCCTCGCCGGTCACGAGCCACAGGAGCTGGCGGGCCCGGGCGAGGGCGGGGTAGGTGAGCGTCATCCGGCGCCGCCCCTGGTACTCGCCGGCGGTCAGGGCCACGGGCCGGTCGGCCACCTCCAGCACGGCGTCGCCGGGCACGAGGGAGGCCGTGTGGCCGTCGGGCCCGATGCCCAGGTGGACCAGGTCCAGGCGCGCCGGCAAGGCGTCGCCGTACCGGCGGGCGGCGTCGTCGAGGTCCGCCTCGTCCACCGGCATGGGGCGGATCTCGGTCGATCGGCCACCCAGGGCCTGGCGCAGGTGGGCCAGGTTGCGGTCGGGGTCGTCGTCGGGGGCGACCCGCTCGTCCACCTGCCAGATGACCGTGCCGTCCCACGGCATGTCCATGCCGGTGAGGCGGGCGAACATCTGCCACGGCGAGCGGCCCCCGCTCACGGCGAAGTGGAAGGAGCCGGACGCCTCCACCGCGTCCCGGGCGCGCCCGACCACGAAGTGGGCCGCCGCCGTCGACAGGGTGTCGAGGTCGTCGAACACCTGCACCTCGTGGTGCATCGACGCGGGGGACGACGCGCTCGTCACGAGCCGGCCGGCTTCTCGGCGTGGCCGCCGAACTCGCTGCGCATGGCCGAGAGGATCTTGCCGCTCAGCTCCCCCAGTCCACGGGACTCGAACCGTTCGAAGAGGGACGCCGTGATCACGGGCGCCGGGACCCCCTCGTCCACCGCCGCCAGCACCGTCCAGCGACCCTCCCCCGAGTCCGAGACCCGCCCGGCGAACGAGTCGAGCCCCGGTGTCCGGGCCAACGCGTCGGCGATGAGGTCCACCAGCCACGAGCTCACCACGGAGCCCCGGCGCCACACCTCGGCCACCTCGCCGATGTCGATCGAGTAGCGGTATGCCTCGGGGTCCCGGAGCGGCGCCGTCTCGGCGTCCGCCTCCTGGGCCCTGGCGCCGGCGTCGGCATGCCCGATGATGCTCAGCCCCTCGGCCAGCGCCGCCATCATCCCGTACTCGATCCCGTTGTGGACCATCTTCACGAAGTGGCCCGCGCCGTTGGGGCCGCAGTGGAGGTAGCCCTGGTCGGCGGTGCCGCCGGACGAGCCCTCGCCGGTCCGGGACGGGGTGGGCTCGGCGCTGCCGCGGCCCGGCGCGATCGTGCGGAAGATGGGATCGAGGTGGCGCACCGGGCCCTCCTCGCCCCCGATCATGAGGCAGTACCCCCGTTCCAGGCCCCACACGCCGCCGCTGGTGCCGCAGTCCACGTAGTGGAGCTGGCGACCGGCCAGCTGGTGGGCCCGGGCGATGTCGTCGCGGTAGTAGGAGTTCCCGCCGTCGATGACGATGTCGCCGGGCTCGAGGTGGCCCGCCAGGTCGTCCAGGGTGCCCTGGACGATCGCGGCGGGCAGCATGAGCCAGACGGCACGCGGGGCCTCGAGCTTGGACACGAAGTCCTCGAGCGACGAGGCGCCGGTGGCCCCCTCGCCCTCGAGCTGGCGGACGGCGTCGGCGTTCACGTCGTAGACGACGGCCCGGTGGCCGTCGCGCATCAGCCGGCGGACGATGTTCGCCCCCATCCGGCCGAGGCCGACCATGCCGAGCTGCATCGGGGAGTCGGTGGGCATGCGGTGAGCCTAGGCACGGAGGGCCGGCAACGGTCCAGCCGGCCGCCAGGCGACCCCGTGTCGCCACGCGACCCCGTGCCGCTGCCGTTCAGCGCTGCTTCATCGCCCGGTACCGCCGGATGAGGGCGTTGGTGGACGCATCGTGCGCCAGCGCCGGCTCGGTGCTCGTCTCGAGCTCGGGCACGATCGCCTTCGCCAGCACCTTGCCCAGCTCCACGCCCCACTGGTCGAAGGAGTCGATCGACCAGACGACTCCCTGGGTGAACACGCTGTGCTCGTACAAGGCGACGAGGGACCCCAGCACCCGGGGGGTGAGCGCCTCCGCCAGCAGGACGTTGGTCGGGCGGTTGCCCGGCATCACGCGGTGGGGGACCACCGCCTCGGGCGTTCCCTCGGCCCGCACCTCCTCTCCGGTCCGGCCGAAGGCGAGCGCCTGCGCCTGGGCGAAGACGTTGGACATCAAGAGGTCGTGGTGCTCGCGCAGGGCGTCGAGCGGCCGGGCGAACCCGATCAGGTCCACGGGGACCAACCGGGTGCCCTGGTGCAGGAGCTGGTAGAAGCTGTGCTGGCCGTTGGTGCCCGGCTCGCCCCAGTAGAGAGGCCCCGTGTCGACGTCCACGGGCTCGCCGTCGCGGGTGACCCGCTTCCCGTTCGACTCCATGGTCAGCTGCTGGAGGTACGCCGGGAACCGGGCCAGGTACTGGCTGTAGGGCATCACGCCGACCGCCTGGGCGCCGAAGAAGTCGTTGTACCAGACCGCCAGCATGCCCATCAGCACCGGCATGTTCGCCTCGAGCGGCGCGGTGCGGAAGTGCTCGTCCATGGCGTGGAACCCGGCGAGCATGTCGGCGAAGTGGTCCGGGCCGACGGCCACCATGGTGGAGAGCCCGATGGCGGAGTCCATCGAGTACCGGCCGCCGACCCACTCCCAGAACCCGAACATGTTCTGCGGGTCGATCCCGAAGGCGCGCACCCGGTCCGCCTCGGTCGAGACGGCCACGAAGTGGCGGGCCACCGCCGCGTCGTCGCCGAGGGCGTCCACCACCCACTGCCGGGCCGAGGTGGCGTTCTCGATCGTCTCCAGGGTGGAGAACGTCTTGGAGGAGACGATGAACAGGGTCTCGGCCGGGTCCAGGTCGGCCACCGCCCAGACGAGATCGGTGGCGTCCACGTTGGACACGAAGCGGAAGGTCATGTCGCGCCGCGAGTACCAGCGCAGCGCCTGGTAGGCCATGGCCGGGCCGAGATCGGAGCCGCCGATGCCGATGTTGACGACGTTCTTGATCGGGCGGCCGGTGAACCCGGTCCAGCTGCCCGAGCGGACCTGGTCGGCGAAGCGCGCCATGCGGTCGAGGACCGCGTGCACCTCGGCCACGACGTCGGTGCCGTCCACCACGAGCGTCGTCGTCCGCGGCATGCGAAGGGCGACGTGGAGGGCGGCCCGGTCCTCGGAGACGTTCACGTGCTCCCCGGCGAACATGGCGTCGCGCATCGCCTCGAGGCCGGACTCACGCGCCAGCTGGAGCAGCAGGCGGACCGTCTCGTCGACGATCCGGTTCTTCGAGTAGTCGAGGTACAGCCCGGCCGCCTCCAGCGAGAAGCGCTCCACCCGGCCCGGGTCCTCGGCGAACAGGGCGCGCAGGTGGGCGCCGGCGATCTCGTGGTGGTGACGCTCGAGGTCGGCGAAGGCGGGTCGCTGACGGAGGGGCAGGGTCGCGGGCAGTCCGGTCATTGGCGGGGCGAACGCTCCGAGAGCGGGCTCGCGCCCGGCGGGGTCACGAGCGGGGCGGGCAGGTCGCGGCCGACCCTACCCCGCCCCCGGGCGCCCCGCGCCGCCCGCTCCCCGCTCCCGGCGGGCGAGGGCCGGGGTGCTCCCGTCCGTTCCCTCGGCCATGCCGGCGAGGGCCTCGGCCAGCGCGTCGGTCGCCGAGTGGGTCGGGGCCCAGCCGAGCTCCTCGCGCGCCCGGCGGGTCCGCATCAACGGCAGGGCGAAGGCCATGTCGAGCATCGACGGAGGCACCGGGACGAGGCGGGTTGCCCATCCGAGCGCCAGCGCCGCCCGCACGAGCTGACGGGGCACCGGCACGGCCCGGGTCCCCAGCGCCTCCGCCACCGCGTCGGCGTCGAGGACGGGGTCGGCGGCCACGTTGTAGGGACCGCGGGCGGCGGGGTCGGTGACGGCGAGGCGGAAGGCCTGCGCCAGGTCGGCGGCGTGGACGCCCTGGAACCGGAGCCCGGCCGGGAAGGGGAGGACCGGGAGCGTCCCCGGCCGGAGGAGCGCCGCCGGGGCGAGGGGGCCGCCGAAGAGGCGCAGCTGCTGGGGCCCGGCGGCGCGCTGGAAGACGAACCCCGGCCGCAGGCGCACGACCCGCCGCCGAGGGGCGGCGGCCTCGATGGCGTCGAGCACCCGCTCCACGTAGGCCTTCTCCCGGGCGTAGGGGGCGGTGGGCAGGCCGTCGGTCGGCCAGGACTCGTCCACCTCCCGCCCGTCGGCGGGCGAGTAGGCGCCGACGGACGACGAGCACACGAGCGCCGGCACGTCCTGGCGGGCGACGGCGTCGAACAGTCGGATGGCGCCCTCCACGTTGACCTTCCAGGTCACCGCGGGCCGACGGGTGGGTTGGAACAGCCACGCCAGGTGGACGACGGCGTCCGCGCCAGCGACGACCGGTGTCAGGTCGTCGCCGGCGATGTCGGCGGCACGGAAGGTGGTCTTGGGCCAGGTCCGGAGCGGTGGCCGCCGGGCGACCGCCCGGATCGACGCCACCGACGGGTCGGCGCTCAAGGCGTCGAGGACGGCGGTCCCGATGTTGCCGGTGGCCCCGACGACGACAACGTCCATGCCGCCGCCCGTCAACGGCGCTCGACCGCCCCGGCCTCGGTGACGCTTCGCCGGAGCCGTTCGAGGCTGGCGGCGAGCAGGCGTGAGACGTGCATCTGGCTGATGCCCACCCGGGCGGCGATCTCGGACTGGGTCAGGCCCTGGCCGAACCGGAGCTGGAGGATGCGCTGCTCTCGGGGAGCCAGCTTGGCCAGGGCCGGCGCCAGCAGCTCGCGGTCTTCGACGGTGTCCATCGAGGCGTCGTCGCCCCCGATGTGGGAGGCGAGCGTCTCCTCGTTGCGGTCGGTGGCGTCGATCGACGAGGTGCGGTAGCCCTGCCCGGCTTCGAGCGCCTCCAGCACGGCTTCCTCGGAGGCGCCGGTGGCCGTGGCCAGCTCGGCCACGGTCGGGGACCGCCCGAGCTCCTGGGAGAGGCTCTCGGTGACCTTGCCGAGCTCGAGGTAGAGCTCCTGCACCCGCCTCGGGGCCCGGACGGCCCACCCCTTGTCCCGGAAGTGGCGCTTCAGCTCGCCGATCACCGTCCGGGTGGCGAAGGTGGTGAACTCCACCCCCCGCTCGGGGTCGAAGCGGTCCACCGACTTCACGATGGCGAGCGAGGCCACCTGGACGAGGTCCTCGTAGGGCTCGCCCCGGTTGGCGTAGCGACGAGCCAGCTGGTGCGCCAGCCCGAGGTGCGCCGTCACCAGCCGGTCCCGCACCCCGGTGTCGCGGGTGGCCGCCAGCTCCAGGAAGAGCGCCTTCGTGTCTTCGCCCTGCACGCGCGCCTCGTCGGTCATCACGCCGGCTGGTCGCTCCGTCGCTTGCACAGCCACGCGCTCGGGTGGCCGTCACGGATCTGGCGGCCGTGCTCGTCGACCAGCGCGTCGAGGATGCGCAGCGACAGGTCGTCCGCGCCCTGGCCGGGGGGGCCGGCTGGGGTCCCGGCGTCCTCGTAGCGGCAGGCCACGGTGATGGCGTCCCCCTCGCACTCGTAGGTGAGGTGCAGCCTCCCGTCCTTCGCCCCGCCCACGAGGGAGAGGCAGAGCTCCTCGACGGCGAGGCGGAGGTCCTCGATGTCCTCCACCCCGAATCCGGCACGCCCGGCAACCGTCGCCGCGGTCAGCCGGGCCAGGACCACGAGATCGGCTTGCACGGGGATGGACAGGTCCACCGCGAGCGTGGCGGTCTGCCCGCCGGCGGTGCTCACGCCACGCTCCGGACCGCGTCGTCGACGCTGGCGTAGATGGGGAACACGCCGGTGAGGCCGGTGATCTCGAACACCTTCAGGATGCGCGGCTCGGTGATGACGAGCGGCAGGTCGCCTCCGGACTCGCGACAGCGCTTGAGCGCCCCGACGAGCACGCCGAGGGCCGTCGAGTCCAGGAACGTCACGCCGAGGAGGTTCACCACCACGGTCGACTTCCCCGACGTCGCCAGCGCCTGCAGCCGGTCCCGGAGCGGGGGGGCGGTGGCCACGTCGATCTCGCCGGTGGCAGACACCACGGGGACGCCGTTGACCTCCTCGTCGGCGATCTGGAAGCTCTGGTCCATGCTGTGGCTCCTTCTCGAAGGACCTCTCCTCGAGGCCCCCGTGCTCATCGACCGGTTGCGTTGCCGGCGCCGGCGGCGCCTGCAGGGGTTCGTGGCGCACGATCTGCAACCACGATTGCCCGACCGGTTCCCAGTACCCCGGGCGAGCACTCGCTACACCCGGTCGCGCCCGGCGACGGACGAAGGTTACGCCGGGCAGGGCGCCCGGGGGGACGGCGGTCCCGCCCCGCCGTCGACGGCGAGCTCGAACCACACGACCTTGTGGGATCCCCGCTGCTCCGCCCCCCACGCCGAGGCCATGGCGTCGACGATGGCCATGCCCCGGCCGTGCTCGCGGTCGCTGCTCGGGTGCAGGACCGTGGGGCGCCCCCCGGCGGCGTCGGCCACCTCCACGCGGATCAGCACGGGTGAGGCCTCCACCTGGAGGAGGAACCACCCCCCTCCGTGGACCACGGCGTTGGTCAGGATCTCACCGGTCAGGAGCACGGCGGCGTCCCGGACCCCCTCGGGCGCGGCCCCGAGGGCATCGGCCACCATGTGCCGGGCGTCACGCAGCGACGACGCGTCCCCCGCCACCCGCAGGCGGGGACGGAACGCGACGGCATCGGCCCTTGCAGCGTGGCCATGTGCTCGGTCGGCGGTTGCCGTCGTGGTCCCCATGTGTCTTCCGATTCGTGCGGCGCCCCGTCCCTGGACGCCGCACTGCCGTACGCCGTCCTGCCCGGGTGCCGTGGTTCCGGCGACCGCCGGCAGGACGGTCCCGGTGAGATACGTCTCCGGGACGGCCGCACCTCAAACGCCGGGTCGAACGCCCGGGTCAGCCGGCGGCGTCGGGCTGCTCCAGCTCGACGGTCACCGACGGCTCGCCCTCGGCCAGCTCGATGCCCGCGTCGTCCACCACGCCGGCGTCGACGACGTCCCGCCTGGCCTGCTCGAAGGAGGCCAGGCGGTCGGGGCGGTCGACCACGTGCAGCCGCGTCACCCGGGCCCGCATGGACCGCTTGTTCGCCGTCTTCTCCCGGCGGATGGCTGCGAGCACCTCGGAGGCCGCCTGGAGGACCGGCGTCGGCCCCCACGGGTCGCCCGTCCCCGCCGGCTCGGCCTTGCCGTCGCCCTCGGCCGCCGCCGCCGTTCCCAGGGCGGGCAGGATCTCGGCCGTCGCCTCCGGCCACGGTGCCCGGTGGACGGACCCCGACCGCCACCAGCTCCAGACCTCCTCGGTCACGTACGGGAGGAACGGGGCCAGCAGTCGCAGCTGCACCGACAGGGCGAGGGCGAGGGTCGTCCGGGCCGACCGGGCAGCCGGCTCCTCGGGGGCGCCGTAGGCCCTGGACTTCACCAGCTCGAGGTAGTCGTCGCAGAACCCCCAGAAGAACCCCTCGACCGTCTCCAGGGCCCGGGTGTGGTCGTAGGCCTCCAGGGCGGCCGTGGCCTGGGCGACGACCCCGCCGAGGCGGCGCAGGAGGTCCCGGTCCAAGGGCTCGGTGGCGGCGCCGGTCCCTGCCGCGCCGGCCTCGCCCAGCCGGCCGAGCACGAACTTGGTGGCGTTGAGGACCTTGATGGCCAGCTTGCGCCCGACCTTCATCTGGCCCTCGTCGAAGGCGGTGTCCGTGCCGAGCCGGCCCCCGGCAGCCCAGTAGCGGACGGCGTCCGTGCCGTGGCGCTCCAGCAGGGGCAGGGGGGTGGTGACGTTGCCCTTGGACTTGGACATCTTCTTGCGGTCCGGGTCCACCACGAACCCGGAGATGGCGGCGTCGGTCCACGGGAGGCTGTCGCACTCGAGCTCGGCCCGCACGACGCTGGAGAACAGCCAGGTCCGGATGATGTCGTGGGCCTGCGGTCGGAGGTCCATCGGGAAGACCCGGGCGAACAGGTCGGGGTCCTCCTCCCATCCGGCCACGATGAAGGGCGAGAGCGACGAGGTCGCCCACGTGTCCATCACGTCCGGGTCCCCGACGAACCCGCCGGGCTGGCCCCGTTGGGAGGCGTCGTAGCCGTCGGGCACGTCGGTGGAGGGGTCGACCGGCAGCCGGTCCTCGGTGGGCACGACCGGCTCGTCGTGACGGACCGTCCCGTCCTCGCCGACCGGGTACCAGACGGGGAAGGGCACGCCGAAGAACCGCTGGCGGCTGACGTTCCAGTCGCTGTTGAGCCCCTCCACCCAGGCCCGGTACCGGTGCCGCATGAAGGGAGGGTGCCAGCGGAGCTCCTCGCCCCGAGCGAGCAGGCGGTCGCGCATGGCGAGCGTCCGCACGAACCACTGGCGGGACGAGACGATCTCGAGCGGGCGCTCGCCCCGCTCGTAGAACTTGACGGGGTGCGTGATGGGGCGCGGCTCGCCGATGAGGGCACCGGCGCCGGCGAGCAGCTCCACGATCCGGGCCTGGGCCTGCCGGACCGTCCGCCCGGCCAGCTCGCCGTAGGCGACCAGTGCCGCCCCCGGGTCCACCGAGTCCCACCCCGGCGCACCCCAGGGCACGGGCTCGAGCCGCCCGTCCCGGCCGATGATCGTGCGGGTCGGCAGGTCCAGCTCCCGCCACCACAAGACGTCCGTCGTGTCGCCGAAGGTGCAGATCATGGCGATGCCGGTGCCCTTGTCGGGCTCGGCCCGCTCGTGCGCGACGACCGGCACCCGCACCCCGAAGAGGGGGGTCACGACCTCCCGGCCGACCAGGCCCCGGTAGCGGTCGTCCCCCGGGTGGGCGACCAGCGCCACGCAGGCGGGAAGGAGCTCGGGGCGGGTGGTCTCGACGTCGAGGAAGGACGGGCCGTCGGCCGCGCCGGCGCCGTCACCGGTCAGCGGGAACCGGAGGCGGTGGTAGGCGCCCGGGCGCTCACGGTCCTCCAGCTCGGCCTGGGACACCGCCGTCCGGAAGTCCACGTCCCACAGGGTGGGCGCCTCGTGCTGGTACGCCTGTCCCCGGGCGAGCATCCGGAGGAAGCTGCGTTGCGACGCCCGGCGCGAGGCGTCGCCGATGGTCGTGTAGCCGTAGGACCAGTCGACGGAGAGGCCCAAGGTGCGCCACGTGTGCTCGTAGACCCGCTCGTCCTCGATCGTCAGCCGCCGGCACAGCTCGATGAAGTTGGGCCGCGAGACCGGGATCGGGTCCTCGGGCGGCTGGGCGGGCGGCTCGAACCCCGGGTCGTAGGGGAGCTCGGGGTCGCAGCGGACCCCGAAGTAGTTCTGGACCCGGCGCTCGGTGGGCAGGCCGTTGTCGTCCCAGCCCATGGGGTAGAGGACCGCCTTGCCCCGCATCCGCTGGAACCGGGCCACCACGTCGGTGTGCGTGTAGGAGAAGACGTGACCGATGTGAAGGGAGCCCGAGACCGTCGGCGGCGGCGCGTCGATGGCGAAGACGGCCTCCTTGGGCGCTGTCCGGTCGAAGCGGTAGGTGCCCTGCGCCTCCCATGCGGCCGACCACTTCTGCTCCAGGCCGTCGATGGACGGCCGCTCCGGGACCCGCAGCACCGGCAGCAGGCCGGGGGCGACGCCGTCCCCGCCGGTCTCGGGAGGGTCGGCGGCCGGGTCGGGGTCGACCGGGGCTCCTGCACCTCGGGCGCTGCGGGGGTCGGCGCCGTCCGTGGGGCCGGAGGTGGCGGCGGGATCGGGGCTGGAGTCGGGAGCGGACATGTCCGCGTTACCGTACCTTCATGTTGCGGCTGCACGACACGGCGACGGGATCGGTCCGCCCCCTGGAGCTCAGGGAGCCCGGCCAGGTGTCGCTCTACGTGTGCGGGCCGACCGTCTACGGCCCCCCGCACATCGGCCACGGCCGGTTCACCCTCGTGTTCGACATCCTGCGCCGGTACCTCGCCTTCTCGGGGCTCCGGGTGCGCCACGTGTCCAACGTGACCGACGTGGACGACAAGATCATCGAGCGGGCGGCCCGGGAGGGGCGCACCGAGGCCGAGGTGGCGGCCGAGTGCGAGGCCGAGTGGTGGGCGGCCATGGACGCGCTGGGCGCGCTGCGCCCCGACGACGCACCCCACGCCACGGCCTACGTCCCCGGGATGGTGGCGCTCATCGCCGACCTCGTCGCCCGGGGAGCGGCGTACGAGACCGACGACGGCGTCTACATGCGCGTCGACGCGGTGCCCGACTACGGCCTCCTGGCGCAGCAGCCCCTGAGCTCCCTGCGGGCCGGCGCCCGGGTGGAGGCCACGGAGGGCAAGCGCTCGCCCCTCGACTTCGCGCTGTGGAAGAAGGCCAAGCCCGGCGAGCCCCAGTGGCGCTCCCCGTGGGGGCCGGGGCGGCCGGGCTGGCACACCGAGTGCGTGGTCATGTCGCTCGACCTCCTGGGCGAGGGGTTCGACCTCCACGGCGGGGGCCAGGACCTGATGTTCCCCCACCACGAGAACGAGCGCGCGCAGGCGGTCGCCGAGGGGAAGGACTTCGCCCACTACTGGGTGCACAACGGCATGGTGACGGTGGGCGGGGAGAAGATGTCGAAGTCGCTCCGCAATTTCTCCACGATCGCCGAGCTGCTGGCGTCGCACGACTCGCGTGCCTACCGGCTGCTGGTGCTGCGCGCGCACTACCGCCGGCCGGTCGAGGTGACGCAGGAGACGATCGCCGACGCCGAGCGGGGGCTGGCGCGGTTGGACGGCCTGGCACGCCGGCTCTCGTTGCCGGACCCGTTGGCGGCGGCACCGGGCGGCGCGCTGGTGCGGGCGCAGGCGGTGGCCGCCGCGCCGTCCGGTGTGGAGGAGGACGCGGTCGATCGCTTCTGCGAGCACATGGACGACGACCTGGACACGCCCGGCGCCATGGCCGGCGTGTTCGACCTCGTCAGCCGGGCCCACGCCGCGGCCGACGAGGGTGACGAGAAGACGGCCAGCCGGCTCGGGACAACGGTGGCCGTCCTCGCCGGCGCGGTGGGACTGGCGCTCCGGAAGGGTGTCGCCGAGGTGGACGAGGGCACGCGTCGGCTCGTGGACGAACGCGATGCCGCCCGTCGAGCCCGCGACTTCGCCCGCGCCGACGCCATCCGGGACGAGCTCGTCGCCGCCGGCTGGGTGGTGGAGGACGGCGCCGGCGGCACGGTGGTGCATCGCTGACGTCGCCCGGCGCGGCCAGGTGCAGGAGGGGGGGTCCGCCCCGCCGCGCCGCGCCGCGCGATCGGGCGCGGGCGGGGGTGCGCGTCCAACCCGGTCCAGGGTGCCGGCGGCTGCTAGCGTCCCATCGTCAACGGGAACCCCGGCCGGCAGTGCGTGCCGGGGCACCCGGCGGGCAGGCAGCCAATGCCCACGCCCGTAGGCGCAACAGCAAGCAGGAGTGAAAGGGGATCGCCACCGTGGCATCGGGGACGGTCAAGTGGTTCAATGCGGAGAAGGGCTACGGGTTCATCTCGCAGCCCGACGGGGGGGCTGACGTCTTCGTCCACCACTCCGCCATTCAGATGAACGGGTACCGCGTGCTCGAAGAGGGGCAAGCGGTCGAGTTCGTCGTCGAGGAGGGCCCGAAGGGCCTCATGGCAAAGGACGTTCGCCCGACGCTCGCCTGATCCTGCTGTCCCTCCCCGGCCACGCCGGGGTCGCACCGCCGCCGACCGCCTGCCGCGCTGGGCGCGCGCGGGCGTCGGCACTTCGTCCGGTGATGCACCAGCGGGCGGTGCCGCGCGCCTTCGCGCCGGTCACCCCACGAGCCCGGCCCGTGCCGCGTGCGTCCTCGGACGGTGCACCGACGTCTGGTTACTCCTGAGTAATATCGGGTACGACGCTCCTGTGGAGCACCGGTGCCCGCCGGCGCCGGCCCGAGCCTGAAGGGAAGCAGACGATGGGTGAGTTCTCGCTCGAGCTCAACGAGGACCAGCTGCAGATCCAGAAGTGGGTGCACGACTTCGCCGAGAACGTCGTGCGGCCCGCCGCCCACGAGTGGGACGAGCGGGAGGAGACCCCGTGGCCCATCATCGAGGAGGCGGCCAAGATCGGGCTCTACTCGTTCGATTTTGTCGCCAACTGCTTCCTGGACCCGACCGGACTGCAGATGGCCCTGGTCAACGAGGAGATGAGCTGGGGTGACGCCGG
>JAJYVT010000108.1 GCA_021791845.1 Actinomycetes bacterium
CTGGGTCGAGAGGTCCAGACTTCACGCCTCGTCGTTCGCATCGCCGGCGGCGTCCTCATGGAGCACTGCCGTCCGATGGTCATCAAGCGTTGCCGATCCGTGTGCAGACAGCGTTGCCGCCAACACCCGCTCGACCGACCGACCGGCACTTTCAGCCTTGTAGGTCACGAAGAAGCGATGACCGATCTGAGCTTTCCCGCCGGAGAGCGCGGCGCGCTGCACCATGTCGAGATCTGGGTGCCCGACATCGACCGCGCCCACGACAGCCTGGGGTGGCTGCTCGAGGCGTTGGGCTACGTCGCCTTCCAGCGCTGGGAAGGTGGGCGGAGTTGGCGGCTCGCCACGAGCTACATCGTGGTCGAGCAGTCCGCTGCACTGAAAGGCGCGTCGCGTCATGACAGGAGCGCCCCCGGGCTCAATCATCTCGCGTTCTGCGCCGGGGGGCGCGCACAGGTGGAGGATCTCGCAGAGGAGGCTTGTCGGCACGGCTGGCAGTTGCTCTTTGCAGACCGCCACCCCTATGCGGGGGGTCCTGAGCACTACGCCGCGTATCTCGAGAACGTCGACGGCTTCGAAGTCGAGCTCGTGGCCGAGGAGCCGACGGGCTGACCCGAGGTCGGCACCGGCACCGCCGCGCCCACGGGCACCGGGGCCCTCAGACCTTCGTGAGCAGGTAGCCCACGCAGGCCACCTGGAGCCACGCCGTTGCCGAGGCGGTCGTCGCCTCGAAGCACCGAGCCAGGCGGCGCCAGCGACCGAGCTGGGCAAAGCAGTCTTCCACCCGCCACAGCGGGACGAGGGGCCTGAAACCCTTGGGCTTGGGCGTCCACTTCTTCACGGTTACCTTCACCTCGTGTCGGCGGGCGAGGGGTGCCACGAGCGCCCCGAACCCCTGGTCGCACAGGAGATCGGTCACCCGGTGCAACTTGGGAAGTGCCGCGTCGCACAGGCGGCGCCCCGCCACGCTGTCGTGCGGCCGGGCGCTGTCGACCCGGACGGCCACAGGAAGGCCCAAGTAGTCCACGAGCACGGTGCGCTTGGCCCCGAACGTGGCGCCGAACTTCCCACCGGCTTCGTGGAAGGTTGGTCCCGAGCGACCGCCCTTCACCGTCTGGGAGTCGACCATGACCATGGACGGCTCGGGATGGCGACCGGCCCTTCGGCGCGCCGCACGACGGAGCCGGTCGAGTGCAGCTTCCCAGGTCCCGTTGTCACGCCACCGGCGGAACTGCTGCCAGATCGCACCCCAGGGTCCGCACTGCTGAGGTAGGTAGCGCCACTGGCAGCCCGTGCGGGCCTGGTAGAAGAGGGCGTTCACCATCCGTCGCCTCGGGATGCGAGCCGGGGCTCCTCTTCTTCCCGGTGGGTCGAAGAGGTCGCGCACCAGGCGCCACTGCGTATCCGTGAGGTCGGTCGCGTAGGCCACGACCCGGACCGTGGCAAGGCGAGCCGACGGTGCAGTCGCGAACTATTCGTACACAGGCCCTGAGCCTGAGGTCCGGCTCGTCAGTGGTGCGACGGATCGTGTGGCACGGCGGAGAAGCCGTCCAACTGCGGCTCCTTGCTGCCAAGCTCGTGAAATGTTGGAGCGAGAGAGTTGGCGAACTGTCGCACCACCTTGACAAGGGGCACAACCCTGGTGGGTCTTCACGAGCTCAGCGCGGCGTTCGGCCTTCGCCTTCTGCCTCTCACGCCGGCACGGCGGTTGCACCGGTGATGGTGACGGGCGATGAGCCAGCCGCCGGCGCGCGCTGGAGCGGTCGCAACCGAGCGAGGTGAAGTGGCGTGCGTTGCGAGCCAGCCGCGCTGGTCAGGCCCGCACCCGCTCGGAGGTGGGGTCGTAGAGGGGGCGGAGCGAGCCGGTGGCGGCCACCCGCTCGCACCCGATCTCGATCTCGTAGGGCTCCGACTCGAAGAAGGCCCGGTCGGGGGCGGGCGACTCGCCGAGGACGGCGGCGGCGTCCACGTACCCCAGGGCCACCGGGCGCCCGAGGGTGTAGCCGAAGGCGGCCGAGCCGACCCGGCCGACCAGGACGCCGCCGCGGTAGACGGGCTCGTCGTGGAGCGGGGTGGCCTCGGCGTCCTCCAGCAGGAACTGGACGAGGCGCCGACGGGGCGGCCCGGCGTCGCGGGCGGCTGCCAGGGCGTCGCGGCCGACGAAGCCGCCGGGCTTGTCCCAGGCGACGGCGAACCCGAGGCCCGCCTCGAGCGGGGTGTCGAGGGGCCCGAGATCGTGGCCGTAGCTCCGGTACGCCTTCTCCATCCGGAGCGAATTGAGGGCGTGGTACCCGGCGTGGCGGAGGCCGCCTGCGCCAGCGGCGGGGTCACCGGCGCCGGCGCGGGCGTCGGCGCGGTCGGCCGCCGCGACCGCCAACACCTCGTAGACGTGGGCGGCCATCTCCACCGGCACGAGGAGCTCGAAGCCCAGCTCGCCCACGTAGGTGATCCGGCTGGCCCGGACGAAACCGAGCCCGAGGTCGATCTCCCGCGACGTCCCGAAGGCGAAGCCCTCATTGGAGAGGTCGGCGTCGGTCAGCGGCTGGAGGAAGCGGCGCGAGGCCGGCCCCATCACCGTCACCATGGCCATGGAGCCCGAGACGTCCACCACCGCCACGTGCTCGTCGGGCCGGGCGTGGCGCCGCAGCCAGTCGAGGTCCCGCACGGTCGTGGCCGCCGCGGTGAGGACGAGGAAGGCGTCCTCGGCCGTCCGGGTGACGGTGACGTCGGCCTCGATGCCGCCCCAGCGGTTGAGCCACTGGGTGTAGACGACGCGCCCCGGTGCCACGTCGGCGTCGTTGGCGCACACCCGCTGCACCAGGCCGAGGGCGTCGCGCCCGGTGACGAGGAGCTTGCCGAACGAGGACACGTCAAACAGCCCGACGTCCTCCCGCACGGCCCGGTGCTCCTCTCCCACCGCCTCGAACCACGGCTGGCGGCCGAAGCACGGCCCGTCGCCCGCCCGCTCCCGGTGCCCGCCGACGGCGTACCAGTTGGCCCGCTCCCAGCCGGCCACCTCGCCGAAGACGGCGCCGGCCGAGGCCACCTGGGCGTGGAGCGGGCTCCGGCGGATCCCCCGCGCCTGCTCGCGCTCCTGGTACGGCCAGTGCACCTGGTAGGAAACGTCGAGCGTCTCGGTCACCCGCCGCTCGAGGTAGCGCCGGTTCACCTGGTGGGGGGCGGCCCGCCGGGGGTCGGCCTCGAGCAGGTCGAGCGGGGGGCGTCCGTCGACGATCCAGTCCCCCAGCACCTGGCCGGCGCCCGGGCCCGAGAGGAACCCGATGGAGTTGAAGCCGCAGGCGGTGAAGTAGTTGCGCACGCCCGCCACCTCGCCCAGGTGGTAGACGCCGTCGGGGGTGAAGCTCTCGGGGCCGCAGAAGAACAGGCGGACCCCGAGCTCTTCGAGGACCGGGATCCGCCGGACCATCTGCTCGTAGAAGGGGGCGAGGTGGTCCCAGTTCTCGCCCAGGGTGGTGAACTCGGCGTCCTCGGGGATCCCGGCCGACGCCCAGGGCTCGCTGCCCGGCTCGAAGAAGCCGACCATGAGCTTGCCGGCGTCGTCCTTCACGTAGGAGGAGTCGTCGCCGGACTTGAGGGTCGGCATGTCGGGCCGCAGCCCCGGCACGTCCTCGGTCACCACGTAGTAGTGGTGCATGGCCTGGAGGGGCAGGGCGATCCCCGAGCGGGCCGCCACCTCGCGCCCCCACATCCCGGTGCAGTTGACGACGTACTCGGCCTCCACCTCGCCCCGGTCGGTCCGCACGCCGACCGCCCGGCCGTCGCGCACCACCACCTCCTGCACCGTCACCTGCTCCAGCACGGTGGCGCCCCCGAGCCGGGCGCCCCGGGCGAGGGACATGGTGCTGTCGGCGGCGTTCCCCCGGCCGTCGTCGGGGAAGTGCAGGGCCCCCACCAACCCGGCCGGGTCGAGCAGCGGGAACAGCTCCACCGTCCGGGCGGCGTCCACCGTCTCCACCTCGATCCCGCTGCCGCGGCAGGCCGACGCCTGGCGCCGGAGCTCCTCCCAGCGGTTGCTGTCGAAGGCCAGGTGCAAGGTGCCGGTCCGGCGGTAGCCGGTGCTGAGGCCCGTCTCCTTCTCCAGGGTCTCGAACACCTCGATGCTGCGCCGGACGATGGCCCGCATGCCGTGGGTGGGCCGGGCCGTGGTCACGAGCCCCGCCGCGTGCCAGGTGGTGCCCGAGGTCAGTCGCCGGCGCTCAAGGAGGAGGACGTCGCGCCAGCCCCGGCGGGTCAGGTGGTAGGCGGTGGCGCAGCCGGCGATCCCTCCGCCGATCACCACCACCTGGGCCCGCTCCGGCAGCGGCGCGGCTCCGCCGCCGCGCCCCGACGCGCCCGGCTCGGTCTGCACCACGCTCACGGATCCCCTCCTTGTCCCGTCCACCCGCCCACCCGCCCACCCCGTCCGCTGGGCGAACCCGGTCCGGTCGGGTGGACGTCCGGCGCACAGCTTGGCCGCGCCCCGCCTGCCGGCGAAAGCCCGAGCCGGTCGAGCGGCGGGGGCCGGCGGGATGGAGGCCGGCGAGCGGCGGCGGGGCCGGTGGGCGGTCAGGACTCCCGGACGACCTCCGCCGGCTCCTTGTCGGGCCGCAGGCCCCGCCACGAGGGCTGGCGGAGCTTCCCTGCCTTGGTCCACTCGGTGAAGCGCACCTCGCCCACCAGGTCCGGTTCCACCCAGGAAGCGCCCGACCGGTCGGCGGCAGTGAGCCCGGCGGTGAAGGGGGGGTCGTCCCGCCGGCGCTCGGCCAGGAGGTCCCGGAGCGTCCGGAGCATGGCCTCATCGAACCCGGTGCCCACCTTGCCCGCGTAGCGAAGGCCGCCGTCCTCGGGGATGCCGACGAGGAGGGCGCCGATCCGGCCGTTGCGGGTACCGCTCCCCTCCGTCCAGCCGCCGACCACCACCTCCTGGGTCCGCGCCAGCTTGGTCTTGACCCAGTCCCTGGACCGGCGCCCCGGGACGTAGGGGCTGGCGAGCCGCTTGGCCACCACACCCTCGAGCCCGGTCGACCGGGCCGCATCGAGGACCTGGTCACCCGGTCCCGGGTACGACGGCGGCACCAGCCAGCGCTCGGACTGGAGCCCGAGGCCCTCGAGGAGTCGCCGCCGCTCCTCGTAGGGGCGGTCGAGGGTGGGCTCCCCGTCCAGGTACAGGAGGTCGAAGAGCATGTAGGTGACCGGGGTGCGGGCGGCGAGGCGCCGGGCCCGCTCCGCCGCCGTCACCTGCAGCCGGGGCTGGAGCGCCTCGAAGCTGGGCCGCCCGTCGTCGCCCAGGGCGATGACCTCGCCGTCGAGGACGGCGGTGCGCGACCCGAGCGCCTCGCCCAGGCCCCGCAGCTCGGGGAAGCTGGCGGTGGCCTCGTGGTCGCCCCGGGTCATGAGGCGCACCCGGCCGCCCTCGACGTAGGCGATCGTGCGGATCCCGTCCCACTTGAGCTCGTACGCCCAGCCGCCGCCGGCGGCAGTGGTGGCGCCGCCTGCGGGCAGGGGGCCGGCCGTGGCCAGCATGGGCCGGACCAGCTCGGGCAGCGGGCGCCACCCGCTCGGGGGCGGGTCCTCCCGGTGGACCATCCAGTTGTCCCCGTCCGTCTGGAAGAGGACGAAGCGGGCGTCCACCCGGCTGCCGTGGAGGTGGAACTTGACCTCCCGGTCGGTCCAGAGGCTGGCCTCGTAGGTGCCCCGGTCCCAGATGGTGACCGAGCCCGCCCCGTACTCCCCGGCGGGGATGGTCCCCTCGAAGGAGCCGTACTCGAAGGGGTGGTCCTCCACGTGCACCGCCAGGTGGTTGCGGTGCGGGTCGACCGGCAGCCCCTTGGGCACGGCCCAGGAGACGAGCACCCCGTCGCGCTCCAACCGCAGGTCCCAGTGCAGCCGGCGGGCGTGGTGCTCCTGGACGACGAAGGTCAGCGGCTCGCCGTCGGCGGCAGGCTGCCGCGGCTCCTCAGCCGGGGGCACGGGCTCGGGGGTGCGCCCAGGGTCGCGCTTCTTGCGATAGGCGTCGAGTGCCGTCCGGTCACTCTACGGGCACCCTGCCACGCCCCGGTGCTTCGGTGGCTGGCGACCGTCGGCGCACGGCCGCAGCGTCGCGACCGATGCCTTGGACTGGTTGGTCGGCCTCGGCGCTCACCAGTCAAACGGCCCGTACCACGCCTCGAAGTTCGCCGGCGCCAACCGCGATTGGATCGCCCCGGGTTGGCGATCGAACCATGCCAGCTCCTCGCCATCCGGGGGTGCGTGCTCGGCGGCGGAACGACAGGCGATTCCAGGGAGACCCCGATCCCAGGCCATCTGCCCGACCGGTTGGCACAGGTCCCATGGAACGCAAGCTCCGTCCAAGCCGGTTGGGTACGTCGCGGGGAGCCCATTCTCGACGATGCCCTTGGGCGTCACCACGTCAAGATGGTCACGGGTCGGAACGTCGACGGTCACAAGGACAGGCAGCTCGGAGGGGTCGAGATCTTCTGCTCCGAACGGCTGTCCTTGCAACTTCTCCGTCAGCATGCGTCGAGCGTTGGCGCGAGCCGTTCCAACATCTCGGTTCAAGTAGGCGACTGGGAAGGTGCCGGGGGCGTTCCAGCGTCCGCCATGCCGCATCGAGAAGGAGCCCTCGAGAGGGTTCGGCCAGCCAGGGTCCGCGACGCGCACGTACTCGCCACCCCGCTCGATGAGCTCCATCAGGCCGTCACGGACCAGTCGAAGGCCCGCTCCGTCAGCTCCCTCAGCTCCGTCGAGCGATCGGCCCGAACCATGTCGAGCATGGTGATGCCGCCGTAGTCGGCGGCCGGCTTCCGGGCGACGAGCGGCAACCGTCCCGGCTTCAGCTTCCGGTTCAAGAGCTCGCCCACGGCAAGGAGGTCCAGCAGCTTCTGGCTTCGAGCTGACGGGACGTCGCCGGTCTGATCCCACTGGTCGACCGCCTGGCGCGTCACGCCGAAGAGGGCGCCGAGATCTGCATTGGTGAGGTTGAAGAGCTCCCGGACGCGAGCGAGTGGCGGCTCCAACGACCGCAACGCCATGTCGACGAGACGTTGGTACCGAATCCGATCGGCCCCTTCGGGGAGGTCCCGCCAGCCGCAGGACGTTTCCAGTTGCAGTGGGCGGTGGCCCGGCAAGAGCTCCCTCAGCGCGTGGATCGCCACCACACCGATCCCGACTTCCTCGCCGAAGCAGGCGAGCAGCGGCGAGAACGGAGCCTCGCTGATCAGATGGTCCAGGTAGGAAACGGGATCAGGGCTGAAGACCTTCGAGGCCGTGAGGATCCCGAAGTGGTCATCGAGCCGATGCACCAGATCGGGCATTGCAGCGGAGGCGGTCTCCAGCACATCGATCACCAGTCCGTGCCAGCCGGTCACGAGAACGGTCACCGCTCCCCATTCCCCCCGAAGGGCATTCGGCATCGCCTCCGCGAACATGTGGAAGCGCAGTGCAACCGGCTCGAGGTGCTTGGCGCACTCGCCAGCCGTCGATGCTTCGAGCGCGTCGAAGAGGGCGCCCCTCGGCGAGAGGCCAATCGTGGGCCTACTGGGCATGGACCCAATCTAACTCGCAGCAAGCAATTGTCAAGCATGGTCGCAAAATGGTCTGCGAGGAGAGGGGCGGCGGAGCGCCGGCGGGTGAGCGGCTCGTTCCCAAGGTCGAGAGGATCTGGGGGCACGTCCGAGCGCTCCCCGCCCCGGTTGCCAGCTGCTCGTCCTGCGCCGTTCCATGGACATCAGCGTCGAACAGACCGCCGAGGTGCTCCAGTGCCGAGAGGGCAGACCCGGCCGCTCGGCTCAGGCGGTGCGCAGATGCTCGGCTGCCGCCGACGCCAGGGCGTGGCGGTGGATCTCGCTGGCGGCCGACGCCCGGGCCAGGAGGCCGTGCAGGTAGGCGGCCAGGTGCAGCGCCGCGTCCTCCGGCGCACCGGCCGTGAGGGGCACCGGCTCGCTGGCGGCGTCGAGCGCCGAGACGGCGATCAACGCCCGGCGGAGCGGGAGCATGGCCTCGATGAGCCCCTCGGGGTCCACGCAGTGGCGGACCATGCACGCCGAGAGCCCGAGCGGCAGGGCGAGCGGGGCCTGGATGGCGTCGGTGTCCGGTGCGGCCGCCAGGAGCTCCGCGATGTCCCCGGCCAGGCTGGCCAGGAGGTCGTCGTCGTCGGCCAGGGCGGCGGGCTCCAAGGCGGCGGCCCCCCGACTGGGGTACCCGCCACCGAGCAGGAGCGAGAGCCGGGGCCTCGGGCTCGACGCATCGATGGGCGACATGCGTCCAGTGTCGCAAGGGGGTGTGACGCGGTGGTGGATGGGGGCGCCTCCCGGGCCCCGCCCCCCCTTCGAGGTATTGCCCCTGGTCACAAGGGGTACGGACCTGGAAGACTGGTGGGGTCGGGATCGAGGGAGGACATGCCGTGCCCAGAGCCGTGTGGTCGGGGTCGCTCAGCTTCGGCCTGGTCAACGTGCCGGTGGCGCTGTACACCGCCACCGAGGAGAAGGCGATCCGCTTCAACCAGTTCCAGGCGGGGACGACCGACCGGGTCCGGATGAAGCGGGTGAACGAGCGCACCGGCGACGAGGTCCCCTACGAGGAGATCGTGAAGGGCTTCGACCTGGGCGGCGGCGAGTACGTCATCCTCACCCCCGACGAGGTGGCGGGCGTCGCCCCCGGGCGCTCGCAGACCATCGACGTGTCGGCCTTCGTCGCCCTGGAGGACATCGACCCGGTCTACTTCGACCGCGCCTACTACCTGGCGCCACCGGGGAAGGGGTCGACCAAGGGCGCGGCCCGCGCCTACGCCCTGCTCCGTGACGCCATGGTCCAGGCCAACAAGGTGGCGCTGGCCACCTTCGTCATGCGTGAGCGCCAGCACCTGGTGGCCGTCCGTCCGCGCCAGGACGTGCTGGTGCTCGAGATCCTGCACTACGCCGACGAGGTCCGGGGTGCCGGCGACATCGACACGCTCCCGGTCGACGCCGACTTCGACGAGCGCGAGCTCTCGATGGCCGACATGCTCATCGAGTCGATGACCACCGACTGGGAGCCCGAGCGCTACCACGACGCCTACCGGGAGCGCCTGGAGGACCTGATCGACCAGAAGCGGGCCGGCGGGACGGCGACGGTGGAGCCGCCCGAGCCCCAGGCGGCCCCGGTGGTCGACCTGCTGAGCGCCCTGGAGGCCAGCCTGCGGGCGACCCGCGGCTCGGCCGCACCGGAGGCTGCCGGGTCGGCCGGGTCGGCCGGGTCGGCCGGGTCGGCCGGGTCGGCCGGGTCGGCCGGGTCGGGCCGGGCGAGCCGCCGCTCGACGCCGGCGAAGAAGGCCACGGGTAGCCGGGCGAGCGCAGGATCGGGCAGCCGGGCGGGCGAGGGGCCGGGCGACCTCGCGTCCCTCACCAAGGACGAGCTCCTCCACCGCGCCGCCGAGCTCGACGTGGCCGGCCGCTCCAAGATGACGAAGGACGAGCTCCTCCAGGCCGTCGGAGCGGC
>JAJYVT010000109.1 GCA_021791845.1 Actinomycetes bacterium
CGACGAGTCCCAACAGGTGGCGGTAGAGCTCGGTGTCACGCATCTCGCCATCGTCGCGGAGGACCTCTACACCGTTCTAGCGAACGTCAGTTCGACACACTTACCCACTCAAAACCCGGAAGCGCCTGAATTCGAAGAAGCCGGAGGGGTACCGGCCGGTGAACAGGATCGCGAAGAACGCGAGCACGCTCACCGCGACGAAGGCGATCCAAAGGAAGAACAACACGAAGTAGTGCGGGATCACGAGCAGCCACTTCACGAGCCACAGCCAGCGGGTCATCCCCGGGTCCAAGGTGGCGTCTACGCGTACGGGGTACGTCGCGACGGACATGGAGCACCTCCTCCTCGCCCACTCCATGCTCGTTCGCGGATCAGCGCCACAGTAGGGACAAAAGGCCCATCCGCCGGGCGGCGCGCGTGGACGCTACGGCGTGCTGCGCCCGTTCTTTCGGGCGAGGCCCGCGACAGGCGTCTTGGGTGCAACGGCGAGGAACGCCTCCTCGCAGAGGCCGGCGAGCTCCTCCCAGTCGATCGGGTGATCGAGGCGGAGCCCAACCCAGCCCCGTCCACCGACATAGGGAGGTCGGAAGAAGCGGTCCGGGTCGCTGGCAACCAGCACGTCCTGCCCGCCCGGTGGGGCAGCGCACCACAAGTGAGGAAACGCACGGTCGTGGTGGCCGTCGGGCCAGAGCATGAGGAACTGCTTGCCGGCGAAGAACGCCGGGGCGCCGTGGCTCAGCCGCTCCGTCGCGCCGGGCAGGGCGAGACAGATGGCACGGACGCGTTGTTCCAGTTCGCCGCGGTCCACCGAGCCAAAGGGTAGTTGTCGGGCGCGCACGTCGCCGGGCTGCGCCGGCAGCCGGGCGGCGGGGTGCAGCGTCGAGCTCGCTGCCAGGGGGCCGCGCCCCGAGGTGCTCGACGTGCGCTGCGTGGGTATCGGAGAGTCATGGCTACCGAACGACAGAAAGCGGCGGCCCGGCGGAACTTGGAGAAAGCCCGCGCCACGCAGGCCGCCCGCCGCCAAGGCAAGCGGGTTCCCCGGGACTCCCCTGGCATGAGCACCCGACAAGAGAACCGTCTCCCCGACACGGCGTTCGCCTTCCCAAAGGAGCGCAAGGAGCCTCTGGTCGACGCCAAGCACGTCCGTAGCGCCCTGGCACGTTTCGACCAAGTGGAGGGCGTGAGCGACAGGGAACGCGACCAGGCATGGCGGCGCATCCGGTCGGCTGCCCGCCGTTTCGACGTGGACGTCTCCGCTTCGGATTGGCGGGAGCTCTTCGAGGGGGGCAAGGCCAAGAAGGCCGCCTGACCGGGGCCGGCGGCCCTTCAGCGCCGGTGCGGATTAGATCAGGCGTCGCAACGCCGTGACCGTCCGCACACGGGCGTCGTCGTCCGGAAGTTCTGCGTTGCTCTCGATGGCCCACAGCGCGCGGATGGCGACGTAGACGTAGCACCAGGCCGTGAGCCGCTCGAGGTCGATCTCGAGGATCTCTGCGTAGATGGCGAGGCGCCTTCGGATCAGGGCGTCAACGTCAGCGGCGCCGGTGACGATCTCGAGCGGGTTGTGGAGTGCGGGGGCGACGTCCGCCGCGCGGTCGCCGTAGAGACCCCAGGGGTCGATGACCAGTGGACCCCGCCGCTCGTCGTCGAGCACGTTGCCATGGTGCAGGTCGCCGTGGAGCAGGTGCGGCTCACCGTGGTCGGCGGCGAGCTCGGCCAGGACCCGCTCGGCCGTGTGGCGTGCCGATCGAACCGCCTCGACCGCCGTGCCGAGCTCGTCCACGCCGAGAACGATCGACAGGCGGCTCCCCGCTGTCGCCGCAGCCTTCCGACGGGCGATCCCCCCGTGCGGATTACGATCGAACCGCTCGAACGCCTCCGCGAGCTCCTCGAACGGGCACAGCCCGAGTGATCCCGTGTCGATGCGCCGTCCGTACGCCCGGATCACCGTCGCCAGGCTCGTGGTGGCAGCGTCGTCGTCTTGCGCCGCCAACGGACCGAGCGTCGTGCCCGGGAGCGCCCGCTCGAGCAGCAACGCTCCGCTGGCGACGTCCTCCTCGACCACCTCCACGGCCACCGGACCGGCGAGACGAAGACCGAGCACCTCCCTTGCGGGGCCCGGGAGCTCGGGAACCTCGGTCGGCTGGAGCTTGAGGACGCAGGGGCGTCCGTCGGCACGCTCGACGGCAACGACGTAGCTGTGGGAGAGCGGGAGCTCTCCGGCGATCGTCAGCTCCCAGCGCTCGACGCAGGAGGCGACCTGGTCCGGCACCTGCTCGAGCCAGCCTCGCCAGGAATGCGGCAGCCGCTCTCGGTAGCTTGCGGGCAACTCGAGCTTGTGGGCGTCAGCCATCGGGACCATCTTGACCCGTCCAGGCTCCACGCTCCGTGCTCATGGCGATGGTCCGCAACCGCGGCTTCTTCCGCAGCCCCTCGAGAGCAGCCTGAGTACCATCGGTCGCTCTGGACGTCGTCCGTCCACGGACGGCGCCAGAGGACGGAACGTTGGCCGATCCCCTGGAGGCGCGGTGGAGCAGGACCTGGGTCAGGGTGTGGTGCTGCATGTGGAGGACGAGGGGAGCGGGCCACCCATCGTGCTCCTGCACGGCGTGATGATGAGCAGCAGGTTCTTCGAGCGACAGTTCGGCGGCGCCCTTGCCGGCCATCGCCTGATCGCCCCCGACTTTCGTGGCCACGGACGGTCGAGCAAGGTGCTCTCCGGCCACACCGTCGCCAATTACGCACAGGACGTGGGCCGGCTCCTCGAGGCCGTCGGTGTGGAGCGGCCCGTCCTCGTGGGCTGGTCGATGGGCGCCATGGTCGCCTACGAGTACCTGAAGGCGTTCGGCTCCTCCGCCGTCAGAGGCATCGCCGTGGTCGACCAGCCACCGTCCGACTTCGCCTGGGAGGGGTACCCCTTCGGCGTCCTCACCCCGCAGGCGCTGGCCGAGATGGTCGAGGGGTTGCAGCTCGACCAGCAGGCGGTCGCCGCCGAGTTCGCCGCCCTCATGCAGCACGAACCCCGCGACGACGTCACGGCCTGGATGACCGAGGAAGTCCTTCGGGTGCCGGCGGTGGTGGCGAGCACGATCGTGGCCGACCAGACGTTGCAGGACTACCGGCCGTTCCTCGGCACGATCGACTGTCCGACGCTGGTGATGTTCGGGCGCGACCCCAAGCTCACCCCACCCGAGGCGGGAGCGTGGATCGCCAGCCAGGTTCCCGGGGCCAGGTTCGAGGTCTTCGAGGAGTCCAGCCACTGCCCGTTCTACGAGGAGGCCGAGCGGTTCAATGCCACGCTCGCGCAGTGGGCGGAGGGCTTGCCCGACCCCGCCTGAGGCGCCCGGTTCGCTGGGGTGCCGGGCCCTGCTTCCGGCAGCTGCCCAAGCCAGCCGCCCTCAGCCGGGGGTTCGCTCGGTGGCGCGCCTGGTGCAACTCGACGCGCCCGTTCTCGTCGATCACGCCCACGACACGGCCGCACGCGACGCCGCCAGCGCGCTGCATTGCCCGAGTGCAACTATGCTTCCCGGCGGGACTGGGGAGGGTTGATCGTGCCGCAGCAAGCGCAGGTCGGTCTGCCCGAGGGGACGGGAGCCGTGCTCGAAGACCGGCGAACGGCATCGCGGGCCGCCTTCCTCCTGCACCTGGCCGAGGCCGTCCAGCGGGGCTGTGGCGACGAGGCACTGGTCGACATCTGCGCCGCCCTCGCCCGCACGCTCGGGCTACGGCGCGCCACGCTCTACCTCGGGCGGCCCGGTGACACCACGCCCCACCTGATCGCCATGGCCAGCGGTCGCAGCGACGCCGCTGCCGATGCGCTGTTGCGGGAAGTGGGCGGACCCCCGGCGCTGCTCGCCGCGGGGCGCGACGGCTCGAGCCCGGTCACGGCGAACGGGGCGGGAACACCCCTCCTCTCGCGATGGGTCGCGCCGCGGCTCGAGGTGGCGGCGGCCGTTGCCGCGCCCCTGCCGTGGGAGCCTGAGCCTCTCGGCGTCCTGGTGCTCGACGGCGCGGTGCCCCGGGAGCTCGATCCCGACGACCTTCGCCTCGTTGAAGCCACGGCCCGCCAGCTGGCCGGCTGCATCGGGCGCGAGCGGGAGGTGGGGGAAGCGGCGCGGCGCCTGGCCACCGCCGACGCCCTGCGCCACGTGCTGCAGATGGGGGTGCGCGCATGCTCGTCGCTCGAGGCGGCCGAAGCCCTCGCCATCTGCGCGGCAACCGCCCTCGGTGTCCCCGTCGGCGCGGCGTACCTCGTGGACCATGCCGGCCTCATCCGGGAGATCGCCACCGCCGGGGCCACTCCCGACGAGGACGCCGCCATCAGGCGCAATCTCATCGGTCAGCCGGCGGCCGACTCGCCGGTGTGGCGCCGCGTGATGGAGGGGATCCACGACGGTCCCGACCTCATCGCCGACGCCCGGGTGAGCGGGGCGGTGCGCAAGGGTGGCGTGGCCGAATCGCTCGGGCTCCGCTTCCTCGCGACCATCCCGTTGCTGTCGAGCGACGGCCCCATCGGGCTCATCTTGTGCGGGGACCGAGCCCCGAAGTACGAGTGGCCGGACGGCATCCGCGAGCTTCTGCATCAGCTGGCGCTGGAGGGGACGCTCGTCGTCGACAACGCGAGGCTTCGGGAGAGCGAGCGCCACCGCGCCACCCACGACGCCCTCACCGGCCTCATGAACCGCCGGGCGTTCACGGAGCACCTCGATGCCTCCATCCGTCGAGCACGTCGGACTGGCGGAACACTCACGGTGCTCCTCGCCGACCTGGACCGGTTCAAGGAGGTGAACGACACGCTCGGGCACACGCAGGGAGACGCCCTGCTCTTCGAGGCGGCACAGCGCCTTCGTGCCGCGTTGCGCGACGCAGACGTGGTGGCGCGCCTGGGAGGGGACGAGTTCACCGCCATCCTGACAGGCGCGTCCCTCGAGGGCGCGTGCGCGGCGGCAGACCGGGTCGCGGCGTCGCTCACCAAGCCGTTGCGTCTCGGCCATGCGCTGGTGGGCGTGGACATCAGCATCGGCATCGCTCGCTATCCCGAGCACGGTGAGGACGTCGACGCGCTCATGCAGCACGCCGACACGGCCATGTACGCCGCCAAGCAAGCTGCCGTTCCTCACCGCGTCTACGACCCCGCGGTCCGCAGGCGCCATCCTCAGCCTCACCGCCTCGCCCTCGTGGCCGAACTGCGCCAAGCCATCACCGAGAACGGTCTCAGCCTCCACTATCAGCCGAAGATCCGCGCCGCCGATGGCGCCATTGCCGGTGTCGAGGCACTCGTGCGCTGGGCACATCCGCGTCTCGGTCCCCTGGCCCCGAACCGCTTCGTCCCCGTTGCCGAGTCGAGCGGCCTCATCCGCTCACTGACCTCCTGGGTGGCACGCCAGGCCATCTCCCAGTGCGCGGCATGGTCCGCCGTCGGGCTGGACTTGCCCGTGTCCGTGAACGTCTCGGCCAAGGATCTCGCAGACGAGCACCTCGGCGAGCACCTCGGTCGCTGGCTCGCGACCGCCGGAGTGCCCGCGCACCTGCTCACCGTGGAACTGACGGAGTCGGCGGTCATGGCAGACGCCGTCGCTGGAACGCGCGCGCTCCGCGGCCTGCGGTCACTCGGGATCCGGGTCAGCCTCGACGACTTCGGCACCGGGTACTCGTCACTCGCCTACCTCGCCTCGATCCCCCTCGACGAGCTGAAGATCGACCGCTCGTTCCTCTGCCAGGCGGGTGACGCGGGCTCGGTCGTCGTCCGCTCAGTCGTCGCCCTCGGAAAGCAACTGGGCCTCACGGTCGTGGCCGAGGGGGTGGAGTCCCTTCCCGACTGCCGACGGCTTGCCGGCTTCGGCTGCGACCAGATCCAGGGGTTCGCCCTGTGCCGGCCGCTCCCTCCCGTCGACCTCGAGCGGTGGGTGCGCCGCCGCGTCCAGCCGGTCGAGCACCGAGCCGGTCTGCGATGACCGTGGTGGAGCGGGCTGCCTCGGGCCCACTCCTCGTCGCCCTCGCCAAGGCGTTGGCCCGGTCGACGAGGGCGCGCATGCGGGAGACGCCTCGGCCGCGCCCGGCGCCGCGCGACGCCGTCTCCGCGCCGAGGCCTCGGTGGTCGAACCCCGCCCTCGGTCGGTCACCCGCAGCTCTGCGTTGACGGGCCCGATCGCCGCCGACACTTCGAAGCGATCGTCCGCACCCGAGTGCTCCACCGCGTTGGCACCGGCCTCGGAGAGTGCGAGCGATCCGCTCGCCCAACATGACCTCGGCCGGGCCGGCGAGCCGGGCACCCAGCCCGCCCGCCAGTGCCGACGTGAACCGGCACAGGTCCAGTGGCGGAGCAGTGCCGAAGGGGCGGCGGCGGCGCCCGAGGATCGCACGAGGAGACGAAAGGGGTGGACCAGCTCCCAGCCTTCCCCCAGGCTCGATTCCGCCTCAGCCAGGCTGGTCGCTCCATCGGAGGAGCAGGAGCGACGCGTCGTCGCGCAGCTTGTGGGCGTTGTAGTCCAACACGTCGTCGACCAGGCGGCGCAGCACCTCGTCGGGTTGTGCGTCGGACGCGGCGTGGTGCTCGAAGCGCTCAGCCAGTCGGTCGGTTCCGAACTCCGCTCCGCCGGCCGAGCGCCCCTCGACCACGCCGTCGGTGAAGAAGAGGACGCAGTCGCCCGGCTCGAGCGCCTCTGCCGCCACCTCCCGGCACGCTCCCCCGAGGCCGAGCGGGAGCGAGGGGACGCACGCGAGCTGACGGACGACCCGGCGGTCTCGCAGCAGGATGGGGGACGGGTGGCCCGCGGTCGTCCACTCCAAGAGGCCGCCGCCGAGGTCGAGGCGGGCGAAGGCCGCCGTCACGAAGGCCTCGCCGTGGTACTGACCGGCCACCGCTTCGTCGAGCGCGTCGTAGATGGCCGGCAGCCCTGCGCCCGCCCGCCGGGCGTGACGGTAGGCGCCGACCGCCAGGGCGGTCATGAGCGTCGAGTGCACGCCGTGGCCCATCCCGTCGAACAGACCGGCGTGCAGGTGCGCATCGTTCATGGCGTAGTCGAAGGCGTCGCCCGCGATCTCGTACGCCGGCTCGAGGCGGCCGCAGGCGAGCGCCCGGGCGCTCCTCACCGTCAAGGGAGGGAGGAGGTCCCACTGCATCCCGGCAGCAAGCGTCATGGGCTGGCGCCGGCGGCGGAGGTGGAAGAGATCCGTCGTACGGGCGAAGCTGCGCACCAGGAGCCCGGCGAAGCGGCCGAGCCGAATGCAGTCTCTGAGTACCTCGTCGTTCGCCTGGTCGACGGTGAGGGCCACGACACCGGTTCGCTCGCCCCGTTCGACCAGCGGCACCCACACCCGCACTGCGCCGTCGCGCTCAGCCGTGACGGCCTCGCCCGAGCGGAATGCCCGGCCGGCCATCGAGCCCATGACGTCTGTCTCGATCTCGACGGTGCCCACCTCGTCGGCGTCGTCCCCGCCCACCGGCGCGGCCAGTTGGAGAGACACCCCCTGGAAGTCCGTGAGGTAGAGGCGGAGGTCGCGGGCACCGAGCGGCCGCGCTGCGACCTCGAGCACGGCGGGCAGCTCGGCTGGCGAACAGTCTGGGAGGATGTCGAGCGCCTCTTGGTACGCGGGCGATCCCACCCCGGCAGTCTGCCTCGGCAAGCTGGGCCCCGCCATCCGCCTGCAATGCCAGTTGTCCTGGACTGCACGCCGCAGGCCCGTTGGAACGAGCACCGCCCACCGAGGTCGGTCCCTCGTGGTCGGACCAGGCTGACTCGCTCGAAGCCGAGGGCCACCACCGCGGCGGTCATCGGAGACCGGCCCGACCTGTGGGCCCACTCGGGGCGCCACCGAAGGCTCCCGGATCGGCGACGGGACGGTCGCCTGACCTGGGTGGATTGCATCCTCGCATCCATCCGGGTCGTTGGTCCCTTGCCGGTGCCCGTTCGCCACCCGAGACTGGGAGGAGTCGAAAGGCCCTCGCCCTCGTGTCCACTGAACGCTTCATGGCGACCACGGTGATCGGCTCGGACAGGATCCGCACCGACCGGCGCACCGCCGGGGTCATGCGCGGGCAGTCCCGTCCCCAGGCGATTGCACGGCGCCATGCCACACTGCAGGGATCGGCACGGAGCTACGGCTCGGGCTCCCTGCCCGGCCCAGCACGCTGCGAGCTCGCCGCCCAAGACCCGTGCCACGTCCTCGCCCTCCAGTGAGCGCGCACGGGCGCGTGGACCCACGCCCACTCGGAGACGGAGAGGACCCCAACGGTGTTCCTCCAGCGAAGCCGACGTCGCGCGCGGTCAAGCGGTTCCGGCACGGCGTCGTCGGTACGGCCGTCGCCGTGTACGCCCTCCTGGACGACCTGCTGTTCGCACCGGTTCTCGTCACGGCAGCCGTTCTCTTTCCCTGGTATCTGACGTTGTGCGTTGCGACCGCGGTCTTCACGTTCGTCAACGTCGTCTCCTGCACCTGGGTCCAGCGCCGCTGGGACACTTGGATCGGCACACAAGGCGCGAGGCTCGAAGCACGGCTCGCGAGGCTGCGAGAGGGCCGACTGCTGAAGTATCCCGCCCGCTGGATCACTCGCGACTCGGATATCTGGGTGACGGTCGCCGCCGGACTGATAGGGACCGTGATCGTCGTCACCGTCATCCGCCTGCTGGGCGGCACGCCTATCGACCGGCGTCGTGTCATCTTCGGGTCCCTCGCGTACTCCGCCGGCTTCACCGCGACCTACACGGGTGTCGGCATCGGGCTCCACGATCTCCTGCGGCTGATCTGATCCGGCGCGCCGCCACCGCCAGCTGCAGGCGCGATTGCTGCTGCAGGATCACCGCTGGCCACTCGAGCGTCGCCGACTTGGCGGCGAGCAGCCCGGAGGTGCTCCACGACGAGAGTGCCGAGGGGAAGTCGGGCACGGGAGTGTGGAGTCTCTCTGCCACCACCGGGACCGCGTCGGCTCGGATCCGTTGCGCAACGCCTCGTCGAGGCGCGCCGGTCCGTTTGCCCGTGCACGGAGGGACGCGTAGACGCCAGATAGCGGGTGGAGGTGACATCGCAAGCTTGCGCGTCTGCGCGCTTCTGATCGAACGAACCTGCTGGGTGGCGGAGCTTGCATATGGCGGCGCCATGGCGGCCGCTTGCTCAATCTCGGGCAACCCGGTGATGCTTTCACCGACAATCGACGATCACGTCCATCCAGGCGCACCGCCACTACCGGGGGACGACGGTCACCGGACACCGGAGTCCTGGAGCTCTACCGAGCCGTACGTCCGCAGTAAGCAGTGCACAGCCGAGTGATTCGGCCAACGCGACATACGAAGCGTCATAAGCCGAGAGG
>JAJYVT010000110.1 GCA_021791845.1 Actinomycetes bacterium
CCGCGTTCGGGATCAGCCCGTTGCCGTCGACCGGCACGGCGCCGATCGGCTCCGTCGGGAAGTCGGCGGGGCCGACCAGCGGGGCGTGCACGCGGGTCGCCGCCGCGCCGGCTGGTGCGGGCACGAGCACGGTGCCCAGGGCGACCATGGCGCCGGCAAGCGCTGCGGCGACCCTTTCCCGGCGCTTCCGCCACGTGCTCACGTCACCCCCAGTGACCGGCCACCGACCACCGTAGGCGCTCGTCCCCGCTGCGTGCCCGCCTTGTGGGCCACGCGTTGCGTGCCCGCGTTGCGTGTCGCACAATCGCGAGATGGCCCCCGAACCGACGGCCGACGGCATGGTGGTGAGAGCGCTCACGCCGCTCGACGCGCACGCCGTCACGCAGTGGCGCTACGAGGGCCCGTGGTCGGTCTACGACGGCAACGAGGCCGAACGTATCTCGGCCGAGCTCGGGTACCACGCGATCGCCGAGCGGGCAACGGGCAGGTTCCTCGGCTACTTCTGCCTCGGGGCCGACGCGAGGGTGCCCGGTCTGGACGCCGAGCCCGACGTCGTGGACCTCGGCGTCGGCCTCGACCCCGCCATCGTCGGCCAGGGACGAGGGGCGGCGATCGTGCGTCCGGTGCTCGACTGGGTCGCCGCCCGGTCCGATGCGGCGCGGCTCCGCGCCGTGGTCCAAGCCTGGAACGAGCGCAGCCTCCGGTTCTGCCGGAGCCTGGGGTTCGAGGTCGTCGGGCGGCACCCCGCCCTCCAGGAAGGGTCACTCGTCGAGTACGTGGTGCTCGAGCGCCCGCTCCGGCCCGGAACGACCGGGGAGGTCCCCGTCACCTGACGCGGGCCGGCCCGGGACGGTCACACGGCAGCCGACACGTCACACGGCCATTGCAGCCCAGCGGCGGGCGGCAGGAGGCGCGGACCAGGGACCAATTGCCCTATCGAAGGACCCGCCGGTTCCCCTTTACTTCCGGACATGAACGAATCCGGGACCACCGACTCGGGTGAGCGCTCCGACCCGGTCTCGGTGGCCTCGCGTCGCTTCGAGCCCGCCACCACCACCCCGGCGGCCGTCCGGGCATTCGCGCGGGCCACGCTCGCAGCGTGGGACCTCGTGCCGGACGAGACCGTCCTCGTGGCCCACGAGCTCGCGACCAACGCCATCGCGCGCGCCGCCCAGGGGTTCACCGTGGCCTTGTCGCGCCGCGATGCCCGCGTCCGGGTCGAGGTCAGCGCCGCCACGCCCGACGGCGACCCGCCCGGCGCCGACCCGCCAGTCCCGGACGGCGACGGGTCAGCCCAGGGGCTCGTCCTGGTCCGAGGCCTGGCCAGCACCTGGGGAGTGCTCGCACACGACGGCGGCACGACCCTGTGGGCCGAGATCGACGTCCACCGCTGAGCACGTCCGCCGCCGGACCACAGGTCAGGACCCCCGGAGCGAGGACGCCAGCCGGTCGAGCAGGTACGCCTCCGTCCCGGCCAGGCCGACCGAGAAGAAGACCCGGACGGACGCCGGCGCGGGAGCGGCCACCGACCCGGCGCGCACCGCGCCCAGGGACACGAGCCGGTCGAGGTGCGGCGAGCCCACCAGCACGTTGGGCGGGTCGTAGGCGGCAACCTGCGCCAGCGAGTCGGCCACCACGACGTCGGCGGCGGCGGGCAGGTCCAGACCGAACTCCGCCCGGCCCTGTTGCTTGGGACCGACCGTCGTCACGTAGGCGCCGGGCGAGAGCCACGACGCCTCCACGACGGGGACGGGGCTCGAAGTGGCGAGGACGACGATGTCCGCGCCCTCGAGAGCCGTCCGCGCGTCCGCCACCGGGACGACCACGCCGGCCACCAGTGGCGCCACGCGGGTGGCGAAGGCGTCGCGGCGGTCGAGGTGGCGCGAATGCACCCGGAGCTCCCGGATGCGGCGGACCGCCGAGAGGCCCCACACCTGCATGCCGGCCTGCACCCCGCTGCCGATGACGGCCACGGTCGCGGCGTCCGGGCGAGCGAGCGCGTCGGCCGCCACCCCACCGATCGCTCCGGCCCGGCGCGGCCCCAGCTCGCTGCCAACCGCGGCGGCCCGCAGCGCGCCGCCCGCTTCGTCGTGGACCGCCACCACCTGCGCGCCCGGCCCTCCGGGGAAGGTGTTGTAGGAGCGGCAGCCGAACCATGCGCCGTACAACCGGCCGGTGGTGAACACGAGACGGCCGTCCCCGAGCTCTGCGTGGACACGCGGCGGCGCGACGAGCTCGCCCCGGTGGTGGTCGACGGCCTCGCCCATCCAGCGCACGGCGTCGGCCGGCGTGAGATGCCGCGCCACGTCGGCGTCGGTGAGCACCGTGGTCACGGTGCGAACCTTAGGGTGGGTGGCCGGTGGCGGCGATGGACGACTCGTTCGGGGCTTCGGCGTCGGGTGCGGCACGCCTGGCGCTCGAGCGGGCACGGAGCGACGCGGGCCGCCTGGTCCAGGACCTGCGGGCGGAGCTGGCGGCCATCGGCGAGTCCACCGAGGCGAGCCCCGACGACGAGCACGACGCCGAGGGCTCCACGGTCGGCTACGAGCGGGCTCGCGTCGGCGGCCTGCTCGAGCGGGCCGAGCGCGCCCTGGCCGACATCCACGCCGCCCTCGAGCGGCTCGACGGTGGCGCCTACGGCACCTGCGCGGGTTGCGGGAGGCCGATCCACCCCGAGCGGCTCGCCGCCCTGCCCACGACCACCCGTTGCACCCATTGCGCCGCCGAGGCGCCGGCGCGGCGTTGGGCCCACCCCCGCCCGCCCGCCCCCCAGAACGGTGGGCGGGCGGGGTCCAACGCTGGCGGCGCGACGGGTCGATAGAGTGCCTGGACGGACCGCTCCTCGCCCCGCCACCGCACGTGCGCTCGAGGACCTGGCCCAGAATTGCCCTCTGACCAGGTGAAAGGACGCAGGACCACGTGGGAGAGCCGTCATTCGCCCACTGCCACGTGCACACGGAGTTCTCCATCCTGGACGGGGCGAGCCGGGTGGACGACCTCGTCGCCGCAGCAGCCGCCGACGGCCAGCCGGCCCTCGGGATCACCGACCACGGCAACATGTACGGGATCCTGCCCTTCTACGCCGCGTGCCAGAAGGCCGGGGTCACCCCCCTCCTCGGCACCGAGGCCTACATGGCCTACGAGCGCCGGGACGAGCGGCTCCAGCTCCGCGGCTCGACCGTCGACGACACGGGCGGCGACGTCGAGGGCGGACGCAAGGCCTGGTACCACCTGACGCTGCTGGCCCAGTCCAACGCCGGCTACGCCAACCTGATCAAGCTGTCGAGCCGGGCGTTCCTCGAGGGCTACTACCGCAAGCCGAAGGTCGACTGGGACCTCCTGGCCGACCACGCCGAGGGCATCGTGGCCACCACCGGCTGCCTGGGCGGCCACGTGGCCCAGGCCCTCCTCGCCGGAAACGTCGACGACGCGCTGGCCAAGGCGGCACGCCTCCAGGAGATCTTCGGGCGCGACAACCTCTTCGTGGAGCTCCAGGACCACGGCATCCCCGAGCAGCACCGCACCAATCCCCAGCTGGTCGACATCGCCCGGCGTCTGGGGGCTCCCCTGCTGGCCACCAACGACAGCCACTACACGCGGCCCGAGGACGCGCAGGCCCACGACGCCCTCCTGTGCGTCCAGACCAAGGCCACGATCGACCAGGCCAACCGGTTCAAGTTCAAGGGCACGGGCCACTACCTGAAGTCGGCGGCCGAGATGCGCGCCCTCTTCCGCGAGCTGCCCGAGGCCTGCGACAACACGCTCCTCGTCGCCCAGCGGGCCGACGTGCAGCTCGAGCTCGGCAAGCCGAAGCTGCCGGACTTCCCGCTGCCCGACGGGTTCTCGACCGCGGGCGAGTACCTCTCCCACCTCACCTTTGCCGGGGCCAGGCAGCGGTGGGGGGACCCGGTCCCGGACCACATCGTCGAGCGGATCGCCTACGAGCTGAAGGTCATCGAGGACATGGGGTTCTCGGCCTACTTCCTCATCGTGTGGGACCTCATCCGCCATGCCAAGGAGAACGGCATCCGGGTGGGCCCGGGACGGGGGTCGGCCGCCGGGTGCGCCGTGGCCTACTGCCTGCGGATCACCGAGCTCGACCCCATCCGCTACGACCTCCTGTTCGAGCGGTTCCTCAACCCGTCGCGCGCCTCGATGCCCGACATCGACATGGACTTCGACTCCCGGTACCGGGACGAGATGATCCGGTACGCGGCCCAGCGCTACGGCCGGGACCACGTCGCCCAGATCATCACCTTCGGGACCATCAAGGCCCGGGCCTCGGTGCGCGACGCCGCCCGGGTGCTCGGCTACCCGTACTCGTTGGGCGACCGCATCGCCAAGGCCATGCCGCCCCTCGTGATGGGCCGCGACACGCCCTTGTGGGCCTGCATCGCCGAGTCCGCCCCCGCCGGCCACGAGGACGGGTGGAAGATCGCCGCCGAGCTGCGGACGATGATGGCGGAGGACCCCGACGTGGCCCGGGTGACCTCGGTGGCGACGGGGCTCGAGGGCCTGCGCCGCCAGGACGGGATCCACGCCGCCGCCGTCGTGATCACCAAGGACCCCCTCACCGAGTACCTCCCGGTCCAGCGCAAGCCCGACCCGGGCGGGGACCCGGAGGACGCCCCGGTCGTCACCCAGTACGAGATGCACGGGGTGGAGGACCTCGGGCTCTTGAAGATGGACTTCCTGGGCCTGCGCAACCTCGACGTCATCAGCGACACGGTGCACCTGATCGAGCGGACCCGGGGCGTCCGCCTCGACATCGACCACGTCCCCCTCGACGACGCGCCGACCTACGAGCTCCTGCAGCGAGGCGACTCCGTCGGGGTCTTCCAGCTCGAGGGCGGCCCCATGCGCAGCCTCATGCGCTCGCTCGCCCCCACCTGCTTCGAGGACGTGGCCGCCCTGGTCGCCCTGTACCGCCCCGGGCCGATGGCGGCCAACATGCACAACGACTACGCCGACCGCAAGAACGGGCGCAAGGAGGTGAAGTACCTCCACCCCGACGCCGAGGAGGTGCTGGCGGACACCTTCGGCCTCATGATCTACCAAGAGAAGCTGATGCGGGTGGCCCAGCGCTTCGCCGGCTACTCGCTGGCCGACGCCGACAGCCTCCGGAAGGCGTGCGGAAAGAAGATCCGCTCGGTCATGGCCAAGGAGCGGACCCGCTTCGTCGAGAGCTGCGAGGCCAACGGCTACTCGAGGGAGCTCGGCGAGCAGTGGTTCGACATCATCGAGCCCTTCGCCGACTACGCCTTTCCCAAGGCCCACGCCTACGGCTACGGCTTCGTCGCCTACCAGACGGCCTACCTCAAGGCGAACTACCCGACGGAGTACCTGGCCGCCCTCCTCACGAGCGTGCGGGAGAACCTCGACAAGGCCGGGGTCTACCTGGCCGAGTGCCGTGCCCGCGGCATCACGGTCTCGGTGCCCGACGTGAACCGCTCGGCAGCCGACTTCACCCCGGTGGTGGGAGAGGACGGCGGCGGCACGATCCTCTTCGGCCTCGCCGCGGTGCGCAACGTGGGGTCGGCGGTGGCGGAGAGCATCGTGGCCGAGCGGGAGGACAACGGTCCCTTCGCCGACTTCTACGACTTCTGCGAGCGGGTGCCCATCGGCTCGCTGAACAAGCAGCCCCTCGACGCGCTGATCCGGGCCGGGGCCTTCGACTCCCTCGGGCACACCCGCAAGGGTCTCCTGGCCGTGCACGAGGCGATCGTGGGCCAGATCGTCGCCCGGCGCCGCGAGCGGGAGCAAGGGGTGCTCTCCCTCTTCGGCAGCATCGACGGCCCCGCCCCCGCCTTCGAACGTCCGCTCGCCGTCCCCGAGTGGGAGTTCGAGAAGAAGGAGCGCCTCGCCCACGAGAAGGAGATGCTCGGCCTCTACGTCTCCGACCATCCCCTGCTCGGCCTGGAGGGCGCCCTCAAGCGGCGCACCGACGGCTCGCTCTCCGACGTGCCCGACCTCCCCGAGGGGACGATGAAGACGTTTGGCGGCGTGATCACCGGCCTCCAGCTCAAGTGGACCAAGCGGGGCGAGCAGATGGCGGTCTTCATGCTGGAGGACCTGGACACGGCGGTCGAGGTGACCGTCTTCCCCCGCACCATGAGCCAGCACGCCGGCACCATCGCCGACGACGCGGTGGTGACCGTGCGCGCCCGGGTGGACCGCCGTGACGACCAGCCGAAGCTGATCGCGTCCGAGGTCGCCAGCTTCGCCGTCGCCGCCGGTGGCACCGAGCCGCTGCGGCTCCGGCTCCCCATGGGGGCGTTGAGCAACACCGTGCTGGACACCTTGAAGGACGTGCTGGCCGCCCACCACGGCGACGTCCCCGTGCACCTCTACCTCTCGAGCGGGAAGGGGTTCCAACTGCCGCCGGAGTACTGCGTGGACACCTCGAACGGCGTCGTGGCCGCGCTGCGCGCCTTCGTCCCCGGCGTCGAGATCCTGGCCGACGCGCCCGGGCGGCCCGACAGCCCGCCGGCGACAGCACCGGGCGCGCCCTCGACGTCGGCGTCCTCTCCTGCCGGCTCACCGCCGGCGGCGGCCGGCGGTTCGAGCGCCCCCTGACGCGCACCGCCGCCCGCCGGTGACGGCAGCAGCGGCACCGGCGGGGCGAGACGTTTGCGCCAATTTCCCTACTGCTGGCGTGTGATCCCTGTATCGTGTCCGAAGCCGCTCAACAGATGGCTCTAGAACACACGAAAGGACGGAGCACATGAACCGTCGGGAGCTCATTCGAGCCGTCGCCGCCCACACGGCACAGGACGTGAAGGTGGTCGAGTCGGTCGTCGCCGGCGCCACCGATGTCATCACCGCCGTGGTCGCCAAGGGAGAAGCGGTCACGGTCCAGGGATTCGCCAAGTTCGCCAAGGTCGAGCGGGCCGCCCGCATGGGCCGCAACCCGCGCACGGGCGAGCAGATCCGCATCAAGGCGTCCAAGCGCGTCCGGGTCAGCCCGATGAAGGCGTTCAAGGACATGGTGATGTCACCGGGTCAGGCGCCGCGCCTCGACCGGGGCGTGTGGCCGACCAACCCCGACCTGCTGACCAAGCAGGCCGCGGCCCGCAAGGAAGCTGCCCGCCCCGCGGCGCGCGCCACCGCCGGCACGGCGACCGGCACCCGGACCGCGGCCAAGAAGACGGCGGCAACGAAGGCGACGGCCAAGCGCACGCCGGCCAAGAAGTCCACCGCCACCCGTCCGGCGGCCAAGAAGACGGCGGCCAAGAAGAGTGTGGCCAAGAAGACCACTGCAACGAAGGCGACGGCCAAGCGCACGCCGGACAAGCGCACGCCGGCCAAGCGCACGCCGGCCAAGCGGACCGCTCGCCGCTGAGCACCGGCTCGGGCGCCGCTCAGCCGGCGGTCCCGGGCTCCCGCTTCCGTTCGGTACCGCCCGTCGACCGGTTCGAGCCGGCCGGCGGGCGGTCGCCGTCTGGGCCGGGCTCTGCTGCGGTCGGGGCCGACGGCCCGGGCTCTGCTGCGGTCGTCGGCGTCGACCCCCCGGGCTCCGTCCGGTTGTCGCGCCGCTCCATCAGCTGCGCCAGCTCGTCGGCCACCGTGAGCAGCCGTTGCCCCAGCATCCTCGGTGTCGCCCGCCCGGGAGGCTCGACGGGCGCCGGCTCCCGACACCATCGGACGCCCACCCCGTCGACCTCGCGCTCTTCGGACTGATCGAACGTGTCGGCGTAGAGGGAGCGGTGCACCCCGCCGAAGAGGAGGTCGACGTCGCCGCCGGCCGTGCGGACGGCCACCGTGCCGGCCGGGTCGCCGATGCGGTGGAGCCCGGAGGGCCCCTCCCCCGGCGCGCGGCGGAGCGACGACCCCAGCGCGTCCAGGGCGCGTCCGAGTGCCTCCAGGTTGGTCGGATGGCGTGACACGACCAGCCGGAGCGCGCCCGCGGCAGCCGGCTCCCCCACCACCACGAACTGCACATTGGCATCGACGAGCGTGCGCAGGATCAGCCCGCCGTCACTCGAGCTCATGTTCACCCTCCCGCGCCCGTGCCGGAGGCGTGCCGACCCGGCTCACGCTACACGGGCGGTGCGGGCCAGCGGCGGACGCCGGCGCGGCGGCGCTCCGACCGGCCGGCAACCCGCATGCGGTCGATCAGCCGACGGCGCGCCGCACTGCCCGCAGGCTCCGCCCGGCCAGGCGGAGGAGCCACCACGCCAGGCGGAGGAGCCACCACGCCAGGCGCGCGAGCATCCCGGAGGCGAAGGCGCACAGTCGCGCCCCCTCGGCCAACTGGGCGAGCAGCGTCCGCACCATGCCGGTGCGCACCTCGGCATGGGCGGCCAGCAGGCGGACGAGGGCGGCCCGCTCAACGAGCTCGACCCCGCTCGCGTCCGCCAGGGCCCGAGCGGCGGGCGTGCACGTCGAGTTCGTGACCACGACGGCACTGTCGGCGCCGTAGTAGCGGGCGGCGCCCACCACCTGCTGCACCGCCTCGATGCCGACCGCGCCGCGGTAGCGCTTGGCCTGCACGACGGACTGCTCGCCGTCGCGCGCCAGCACGAGATCGGCGCCGAAGTCACCGCGGCGGCCGGTGTGGCGCACCTCGAAGCCCATCGACCGGTAGAGCGAGGCGAGGCGCGCCTCGAACTCGGCGCCCGACATGGCGTCAACGTCTCGGATGCCCGCCCGCCGCAGCCGGACGCTCCGGATGGCGCCGGGCAGGCCCAGCACGGCGAGGGCGCCCGCCGCCGACAGGGCCAGCGCGACGTCGGCGAGCGCGCCGTCGGGCGCCAGGGTGCCGGAGCCGCGGACGACCACGGCATCGAGGGCCGCCGAGACGGCGACCAGCAGCCCGAACGGCACGAGCGCCCTCAGCACGGCGGCGCCGCCGCCCTCCATCGACCCCGGGTCACGGTCGCGAGCGTAGAGAGGTGGTGTGACCTGCCGGTGGCGGCGCACCGCCGTTCCGGTCGCTGGCGGCGCACCGCCGGCGAGCTCTGGGCGCCTCAGATGTCGGCGCCGGCCGCCTCGGGCTGGTCGCCCTCGTCGTAGCGGGGGAGGGTGCGGAACACGGCCGGCGGCTCGCGCCACAGCGGCCGCCCGCCGCCCGCGGCGTCGGGGCTCCCCCGCCGGGCGGCGTCGATCGCCCGCCAGACCCGCTCAGGGGTGCAGGGCATGGCCACGTGGCGCACGCCCAGGTGCGCCAGCGCGTCGACCACCGCGTTGTGGACGGCGGGCGTGGAGCCGATCGTCCCCGACTCCCCGATGCCCTTCGCCCCCAGCGGGTTCCGGAAGG
>JAJYVT010000111.1 GCA_021791845.1 Actinomycetes bacterium
CTCAGCACGCGGGTATCGCAACCGAGAGCACTTCAAAACCGCCATCTGGTTCCATCTTGGCGGACTCCAGCTCTACCCGGTCACCCCGTGAACTGGGCGACCCACGGAGAACCCGGAAGGGCCTTCTTCAGCAACGTGAGCCATGAGTTCCGCACGCCGCTCACCCTCATCCTCGGGCCGGCCGAGGATGCGTTGAGCGACGATGCCGAGCCGCTGCCGGCCACGCAGTCGGCCCGCATCGAGGTGGTCCGCCGCAATGCCCGGAGGCTTCGGCGGCTGGTCAACGACATGCTCGACTTCGCCCGGGTGGAGGGCGGCCGCCTGCACGCCGAGACGGAAGCGACCGACCTGGCGGCGCTGACGAAGGACATCGCTCACTCCTTCGCGCCCGCGATCGAGCGGGCCGGTCTCTCCTTCGTCGTGGACTGTCCGCCCCTCGACCGTCCGGTCCACGTCGACCGGGACATGTGGGAGAAGGTCGTGTTGAACCTGCTCTCCAACGCGCTCAAGTTCACGCTGGCGGGGGAGATCCGGGTCGGGCTGCGGGGCAACGCCGACGCGGCCGTGCTCACGGTCGCCGACACCGGGGTCGGGATCCCCCCTGACGAGCTGCCCCGGCTCTTCGAACGCTTCTACCGCGGCCCGCGCCACCAGGCCCGCTCCCACGAAGGGACCGGCATCGGCCTCGCCCTGGTCCACCAGTTCGTGCAGCTCCACGGCGGCACCACCGAAGCGACGAGCACCGAGGGACGCGGCACCAGCTTCACCGTCACGATCCCGGTCGGCACCCACGGCACCGCCACAGGGCCGGTCCAGCGGGACTCCTCGCGGCAGGCGTACCTGGACGAGGCGCTGCAGTGGGTGACGTCCGCCGAGACGGACCAGCCCAGATCGGTCGCCCGGATCGGTCGCACGGGCGGGGCGCGGGTGCTCGTCGTGGACGACAACCCCGACATGCGCCGCCACGTGGCGCACGTCCTCGAGCCCTACTGGGAGGTCTCGGTGGCCACCAACGGCGTCGCGGCGCTCGAGTCCGTGCGGCGGGCGCGGCCTGATCTCGTCCTCACCGACGTGATGATGCCCGAGCTCGACGGCTTCGGCTTGCTGCGAGCGCTCCGTGGCGACCAGCAGACGGCGACGATCCCGGTCGTCTTCCTCTCGGCCAGGGCCGGCGAGGACGCGGCGGTCGAAGGGCTCGATGCCGGCGCGGACGACTACCTCGTCAAGCCGTTCTCCTCTCTCGAGCTGCTGGCCCGCGTCCGGTCCAACCTCGAGCTCGCCGGCATGCGCAACCAGGAGTCGGCGTGGCGGACCGCGGTGGTCGAGGCCCTCGACGAAGCGGTCCTGGTGCTGGACGCGGCGGGATCGGTGGTCGAGGTGAACGCCGCGTTCGAGCGCATGCTCGGGTTCCCCCGGAGCGGTCTCCCCTACAAGCCCCCCTTCCCCTGGTTCCCGTTGGCCGACGAGACACCGAGGGCCAACGCCGAGGTGCAGGCCGTGTTCCGACGGATCCTCGACGAGGGGCGGTTCGAGGGCATGGTGGAGGTCCGCCATCGCGACGGCCGGCCGGTGCACGTGTCGTGCGTCGTGGACTCGGTCGAGATCGCCGGTGAGCGACGGTACGTGGCGGCGTTCCACGACGTGACGGCCGAGCTGCTCGCCACCGAGCGCGAGTCGGCGCTCGCCCAGGTGGGCATCCGCCTGGCCGAGTCCGGCGACGTCGAGGAGGTGGTGAGGGCGGCCCTGTCGGAGCTGCGACGGATCTTCCAGGCATCCGGCGCCGGGGTCGAACGAAGCCGGGCCGAGGACGGTGCGGCCGATCCCGAGAGCCGGCAGGTCCTGGGCACGTCGCCCGCGGGCCGTGCCGACGACCGCCCGTCGGACGCCCTGGTGACGGCCATCGCCGCCACCTGGCGCAATCGCCAGGTGACGGCGGCACCGGTTCCGGTGCCGGATCCGGTGCCGGGAGGCTCGCCGGGCGGCCGGGCGGTGGTCGGCATGGCGGCGCCCCTCGATCCTGCGACCGACGCCGGTGTCGTCTGGCTCCACTTCCCCCGGCCGAGGCCGGTGACCCCGGACGAGCGCTCGCTGTTCGCCGTCCTGAGCGGCTCCATCGGCCAGGCGCTGCGCCGGGCGCAGCTCTTCGACGACAACCGGAGGGTGGCGACGGCCATGCAGCGGTCGATCCTCGGGCCGACCGACACGCCGGACACCGTCGCCGTTCGCTACCTGCCGGCCGTGCAGCCGCTGGAGGTTGGCGGCGACTGGTACGACGTCGTCGAGCTTCCCGGGCAGCGGCTCGGGATCGTGGTGGGTGACTGCGTCGGGCGCGGGCTCCCGGCGGCGACGGTCATGGGCCAGCTGCGCAGCGCCTGCCGGGCGCTCCTCCTGCAGGCGCAAGACCCGGCTGCCGTGGTCTCCTCGCTCGACGCCTTCGCCGACCGGATCCCCGGCGGCGGGTGCACCACCGTCTTCTGCGGGATCATCGACCACGGGGCGGGCCAGCTGCAGTGGTGCAGCGCCGGCCACGTCCCGGGCGTGCTCGTCCGGTCCGATGGATCCGTGGAGGTGCTCTGGCAACCCGGATCGGTCCCGCTCGCCGTCGTCCCCGATGTCGCCCGCACCGAGTCGGCGGCGCACCTGGACCCGGAGTCCGCCCTCGTCCTGTGCACCGACGGCCTCGTCGAGCGCCGCAACGAGAGCCTCGACGTCGGCCTGGAGCGGCTGCGGCGCGCCGTGGTCGACGGCCGGGCACTCGAGCCCGACGCGCTCGCCGACCACCTGATGAGCAGCCTCATCCCCGATGGCGGCCAGGAGGACGACGTCGCAATGGTGGTCTACCGCCACCCGGCGCTGACGCCCCCCGTGTTCGCCGCCTCCCTCCCGGCGGACTCCAACGAGCTGGCGGGACTACGCCGGCGCCTCGACCCCTGGCTGCGCGCCCACGGGGCTCCGCCCCAGCTCGTGACCGACATCCTCATCGCCACCGGCGAGGCGGTGAGCAACGCCATGGAGCACGCCTACGGGTTCGACCAGGGTCGCCAGGTCGAGGTGCTGGCCCGGGTGGCAGGGACAACCATCGAGATGCGCGTCACCGACCGGGGTATGTGGCGACCGGCCAGGGAGCCGTCCGACGAGCGCGGGCGGGGGCTCCAGATCATGCGGGGGCTCATGGACGACGTCAGCGTCGAGTCCGAGCAGCACGGGACGACCGTCGTGCTGACGTCGAGGGTGCGCGATGGCTGCTGACCTCTGGAGCGAGGTCCGGTCGCTCGCCGACGGGCGCAGCCTGGTCTCCTTCGTCGGGGAGGTCGACGTGACCACCGTCGACCAGTTCCGGGCGACCCTCGCCCGGGCGGCCGGCGCCGGGCCCGTCGTGGCCGAGCTCTCGGAGCTCACGTACCTCGACAGCGCGGGGGTGGACGTGCTCTTCGACGTGGCCCGCCGCACGCACCTCGAAGTCGTGGCCGGGTCGCAGTGCCCGGTCCGACGCCTGCTCGACGTCGTCTCGCTGGGCGCGGTGGCGACGCTCCTCGACAAAGCCCCTCGCTGACCGGCCACGAGCGGCCGGCGGTCCGGCCGGGCTCAGGCTCGGGACCCCATGAGCTCGGCGAAGCGGGCCGCGTCGACGTTCCCCCCGCTGAGCACCACCCCCACGCGCCCAGCGTCTCCCACCTTGCCCGTGAGCACCGCCGCCAGGCCGCTGGCACCGCTGGGCTCGACCACCAGCTTCAGTCGCTCGAATGCGAAGCGCATGGCGTCACGGATCTCGTCATCGGTGACCAGCACCACCCCGGCCAGCAAGCGCTGGTTGATGGCGAAGGTCAGCTGGCCGGGCGCCTGGACGGCCTGGCCGTCGGCGATCGTGCGGGGCGGCTCGATCGTGACCCGGCGGCCCGCCTCGAGCGAGCGCTTCGTGTCGTCGCCGGCCTCGGGCTCGACGCCGACCACCCGGATGCGCGGGACCAGGTCGGTGGCGATGGTCGCCAGCCCGGCGACCAATCCGCCGCCGCCGACCGGCGCGACGAGCACGTCGAGCTCGCCCACGTCCTCCAGCAGCTCCAACGCCGCCGTGCCCTGGCCGGCGATCACGTGGGGATGGTCGTACGGTGGGATGAGCGCCAGCCCTCGATCGGCGGCGATCCCCTCGGCGATGGCGGCACGGTCCTCCGTGTACCGGTCGTAGTCGACCACCTCGGCGCCGTAGCCGAGGACGGCGTCGCGCTTCGAGCGCGGGGCGTCCTCGGGCATGACGATGACCGCCGTGGTCCCGAGGAGCCGGGCCGCCAGCGCCACCGCCTGGGCGTGGTTGCCCGAGGAGTAGGCGGCGATCCCCCGCACCCGGTCCTCGGGAGCGAGCCGCGACGCGGCGTTGTAGGCGCCACGGAACTTGAACGCACCGGCCCGCTGCAGGTTCTCGCACTTGCAGTAGACCTCGGCGCCGACGCGCCCCTCCAGCGTCCGCGACCGCGCGACCGGCGTCCGGTGGGCGATGCCGGCGATCCGCGCCGCGGCGTCGCGTACGTCGGCCGCCGTCACCCCCTGCCCGGTTGCCATCTCGTCTCCTCGCTCGTCGCCGTCGCCAGCCGGACCACGGCTCGGCGCCCCCGCTCGTGTCCACCGCCCGGTGGCCCCCGCTCGGTGCCGCCCCTCGTGGCCCCCGACCGTCACGCTAGCGGGGGGCGCGGCAGGGAACGTCGCCGGCCGGCGCCGCAGGGAACGCCGCCGGCCGTCGCCGCAGGCGTGAGACGGGGGACCCGGAGCCTTCCCATGTCTCGGACGTGCGGGGGGAGGGTAGGTCCCGCACGGTGGGCGCCTCCGACCCCTCCCGCCCTCCCGACGCCCGCCAGTCCGACGACGTCGTCGCGAGGCGCCTGGCGTCGATCGTCGCCGCGGTCGAGGACGCGACCGGGGAGGTTCTCGCCGGGAGCCCGGAGGGGGTCCACGACCTCCGGGTCGCCATACGGCGTGGCCGAGCCTGCCTGCGGACGTTCCGACCCCTCTTCGAGCGCGACCGGACGGAGCGGCTGCGGCGCGAGCTCGGGTGGATGACCACGATGCTCGGATCAGCCCGCGATCCGGAGGTGCTGGCCCGCCGCCTGGCCCGGCGGCTCGACCGCTTGGACGTCGAGGAGCGGATGGGGCCCGTTCGCCGCGAGCTCGTGGGGGACTGCCGCGCCGAGGCCGACCGCGGCCGCGCCGCCGTGCTGGCAGCGTTCGAGACCGTGCGCTTCCGCCGCCTGCTCGTTGAGCTCGCCGCCGTCGCCGCGTGCCCGCCCTACCGGGCCGGCCGGTCCGGTCGGGACGCCGAGACGCTGCTCGGATGCGTGCGCAAGGAGGTCCGACGAGCGGTGCGCCGGGCCGACCGGGCCGAGGCCCAGGCTCCCGGGCCCCGCCGTGACGCCGCCTTCCACGACGTCCGAAAGGCGGCGAAGCGGGTCCGCTACGCAGCCGAGACCGTCCGCCCGCTCGCACCCACCGGCGCACGACGGCTCGGCCGCCGGTTCGAGGTGTTGCAGGACGTCCTGGGCGAACGCCAGGACGCGGCGGTTGCCAGGCGCCTCCTCGTGCGCGAAGGGGCGCGCGTCGGCGTGCAGGTCGCCCACAACGGGTTCACCTACGGCCTGATGGCCGAGCAGGAACGAGCGTCCGTCCGCGCCGTGGAGCGCCGGTGGCCGGGTGCCTGGCGCCGGGCCACCAGCAAGAAGGCGCGCCGGTTCCTCTCCCCGTGAGCGAACGTCAGCCGGCGCTGCGGTCCTCGATCTCCCAGGCGCCCACGGGGCCTTGCGCACGACGGTCGGCGGCCGGCTCGGAGTCCCCGGGCGCGTTCGTCGCGCCGCCGTCGCCACCACTGCACCGGCACGCCGGCGTGAGAGCGAGCCGGCCGGCCTCGATAGGCTCGCGACCGTGACCGTCGCCGTCCCCCTGGAGGAGCTGCGGGCCGAGCTCGACCGGCGGTCTGCCGTCGTGTACCTGCTCACGGTGGCCGACAGCGGGCGCCCGCATTGCGTCGCCGTGCGGCTGGGATGGCGCGACGACGAGCTCGAGATCCGCACCGGGACCACCTCGGCGCGCAACGCCGACGCCCGTCCCGGCGTGACGCTGCTCGCCCCACCGCAACCGGAGCCCGCTCGGGCGGCCGGCGAGGAGGGCGCCGAGGAGGGCGCGGCGACGAGCGGCTACAGCCTGATCGTCGACGGGGACGTGACGGCGATCTCCATGGCGCCGGAGGGTGGCGTCGTCGTGCGTGTCCGGCCGACGCACGCGGTGTTCCACCGCCCCGCCCAGGGGCCCGGCGCGCCGGTGCACGACTGCATCCCGGTGTTCGACCAGGCGGAGGGGGGCGACGAGAAGACCTGACCGCCGCCCCCGGCGGGCGCCGCGGGGTCAGCGCGGACCGTCGGGCGCCTCCAGCTCCTCCACCAGGTCTGCCACCGATCCCACAACCCGGGAGGGGCGGTAGGGGAAGCGGTCCACCTGATCGGCACGGGTCACGCCGGACAGCACCAGGATCGTCTCCAGCCCGGCCTCCAGCCCCGCCACCACGTCGGTGTCCATGCGGTCGCCGACCATGACCGTGCTCTCGGAGTGCGCGCCCAGCGCGTTGAGCCCCTCGCGCATCATGAGCGGGTTGGGCTTCCCGACGTAGTAGGGCTCCACGCCGGTGGCCCGGCTGATGAGGGCGGCCACCGACCCCGTGGCCGGGACGTTGCCGTTGGCGGTGGCCCCGATCGGGTCGGGGTTCGTGGCGATGAACCGCGAGCCCGAGTCGATCAACCGGATGGCCCTGGTGATGGCGTCAAAGCTGTAGTTGCGGGTCTCGCCGAGGACCACGTAGTCGGGGTCGCGGTCGGTGAGCACGTAGCCGATGTCGTGCAGAGCGGTCGTCAGCCCGGACTCGCCGACGACGTGCGCCGTCCCCTTGGGCCGCTGACTGTCGAGGAACCGGGCGGTGGCGAGAGCCGACGTCCACAGCGCGCCCGTCGGGATGTCCAGTCCCAATGCCTCGAGCCGGGCAGCAAGGTCCCGGGGGGTGTACATCGAGTTGTTGGTGAGGACGAGAAAGCGCAAGCCGGCCCGGCGCAGCGCCTCGACGAACCGGTCCGCCCCCGGGACCACGACGCCCTCGTTCACGAGGACGCCGTCCATGTCGCACATCCAGTGCTGCGGGCGGGGCCGGGTCACTCCGCCAGTGTGACCCCTCCGACCGCTGGGCCGCCAGCTTCAGCTCGAGCCCTCGGGCGGCCCCGTCCAGGCGCGGGGTCCGTCGTCGACGTCCTCGGCGTAGAGCGCCTCCCCTCGTCGGAGGCGGCCGGCGATTCGCACCACCTGCGCCAGCTCGCGGCGGGTGGGGGTGTGCGCGGCCAGGAACCGGGCCGCGCCGGCCAGGATCAGGGCAGCCTCGTCCGATCCCTCGGGCCAGGCGAAGGCCTGGCGGGCCGCGGCCTCGAAGGTCTGGAACCAGTGGAACCCGGCGTCCTCCTGCAGGAGGGCGTGGCCGAGGGCGGCCACCACGTCCTCGCGCCGCCCTCCCGAGGCGAGGAAGCCGTAGACGACGGCGCCGGCCTCGTCCACTCCGCCCTCGCGGTCCCAGCACGCGCCCAGCGCGGCCAGGTCGGGGACCGCGTCCGGCGCCGGCCTCGCCGGCAGCCGAGCGGCCGGTACGTTCAGGAAGCGGTCGAGGAACACCTTGAGGGCGACGTGGAAGACGCCCCGCACGAGCAGCGGGTCCGGAGCGCGGACCAAGAGCTGGTGCAGCGCGTTGGCGCTCGTGAACCCGTGGTGCACCACGTCCCAGTCGCCATGGTCGTTCTGGACGTGGAACCGGGTGAGCCGCAGCGCGGCAGCAAAGGCGGCGGCCCGGCCCAGCTGCTCGGCCGACGCACCGTCCCCGATGGCCCGGAAGAGGGCTTCGACCACCTCGGCCGGGTCCTCGCCGAGGAGCTCCCACCCGAGTGCGCCGACGCGGCCGCCCGCCTCGAACGCCGGCGCCGCCGACGGGTCGGGGCGGGAGCGGCCGGCGCCGAGCACGTCTTCCAGCCGGTCGGCCGCCGAGGCGGCGAGGCCGGCGAGATCGTGCGGGTGGCGCCACGCACCTTCCTCCTCGTGCCGCACGGCGTCTGCCGTCTGGTGGACGAGGGTGGGCAGCACCAGCTGGGCGGCGGCGGGCTCCACCCCGGCGAGGTGGTCGACGAGCTCGAACGCCTTGTTGGTGAAGTCGATCACGTGGCCCTCGTCCACGAAGACGTGGTCCGTGACGGCTGCTGCCATCATCCGGCAGAGCGCCGGGAGCGGAAAGGCGCCGGCGACGGCCGTGACGAGGGTTCGCTCGGCGGCGTCGCCCGACCTGGTGTCCACGAACCGCCGGTACCATCCGGGGAGCCGGTTCGCCGGGACCGGTCCGCCGCCGAGGGGCGGCAACGGGAACCGGGGGGCGCGGCCGCGGGTGTCGTCGGACACGAACCGCAGGCCGTGCACGAGCGCCAGCGGGCGGTCCTCGGGTGCGAGGTGCGAGAGGATGTTGCCCATCGCGCACAGGACCGTGAGGCCCGGCCCGAAGCCATGGGCCCGGAAGCGGCATCCGAAGCGCGCCCCGGCGGCCAGCACGGTGCGAGGGTCCTCACCCTCGGCCAGGAGCCCCAGCACGGCCTTGGCCAGGACCAGCGTGAGCCCCTGTTCGAGGCCGTCGTCGATACGGCGCATCGTCGTCGCGCGGTCGAATGACGGGACGGGAGCGGAGACGAGCACCCGCCCGTCCACCAGCGCGACGTCGTAGGACCGGGCGTCGTCGGCGAAAGGGTCGAGCGTGGCGCCGGTGCACAGGTCGAACCTGGCATGGTGCCAGTGGCAGGTGACGAGGCCGCTCTCGACCGTGCCGCGGTGCAGGGGGAACCCGAGGTGCGGGCACCGGTCGTCGATGCCGTAGGCCCGGTCGTCGTGCCAGAAGACGCAGACGGGCTGGCTCCCCACCTTGGTCGTGAGGTACCCGGCCTTGCGGAGGTCCTCGACGCTCCCGGCGTCGACGTGCATGGTGACGGCCCTCCTCGCCCGGGCCGCCGCGGCCCGTCGAGCGGACGATACGACTTCAAGTCGACATGAAGTCATTCCTGAAGGAGCGCCTCGTGTCAAGTGCAGTGTCGGCCCTTCGGGCCGACTCCTTTTCCACTGCTGCGAGTCCTGATGGCGTTCAGCGACGGTTGAGAGGCGCGCCAAACCGACCCAGC
>JAJYVT010000112.1 GCA_021791845.1 Actinomycetes bacterium
CTCCAGACCCACCACCGCCGCCAGCAGGGCCACCCACGGCCACGGGCCGCCGCCCCGCCACCGCCGCCGGGGCGCCTCCACGCCGACCGCCGCCGGGCAAGGCGCCGCCGCGTCGGGTGCGCCCGCCCTCACCGGCCCGGTCCCGAGGACGGCCCACGAGAGACGGAGCTCGGCCAGCACGAGGAGGGGGGCGAGGCTCATCCCCTGCACCACGCCGAGGTGGACGATCTGGCCCACCATCGTGCCCGAGAGCATGTAGGTCAGGGCGCCGAGCAGGGCGGCCCACGGCCGCACCCGGTACTGGCGGGCCAGCGCGTACAGCCCGAGGCCGCCGGCCCAGTACACGACCAGCAGGTTGGCCACGAAGGCGCCTACCGGCGCCAGCACCACGAAGAGGAAGGTGAAGGGGTAGAACGACCCCGAGTTCAACCCTCCCAGCAAGGGGCTCCCGCCCCAGAGGTAGGGGTTCCACAGCGGCAGGTGGCCCTGGCGGAGCTGGACGCCCGTGAGCACCCGGAGGGGGAAGTTCTGGATGAGGTTGTCGCCGGTGATCGCCGGGTGGCCGAGCACGGCCGGCACCACGAGCAGCACGGCCGGCACGACGACCAGGACCCCGACCGAGCGGAGGTCGGGGGACTGCGTCCAGGGGTGCAGCGCCCGGCGACCGGCGCCGCCGGGCGCGCCCCTGGCCACGAGAACCTCAGGCGGCCCGGCCCGCCAACCCCAGCGCAGCCCCGTCGAACGACTCGGCGTCGAACGGACCGACCGCTGCCAAGGTGCGGGGCGCCACCGCCAGCGAGCGCGCCACTTCTTGCACCGCCTCCAAGTCCACGGCCTCGATGCGGCCGAGGACCTCGTCGATGGTCCACGCCCGGTCGTAGAGGAGGACCGAGGAGCCCAGGCGGCTCATCCGAGCCCCGGAGTCCTCGCACGACAGGAGGACCTCGGACCGCAGGTTGCCCTTGGCCACGGCCAGCTCCCGCTCGGTGATGCCGTCCGCCGCCAGCGACTCGATCTCGCCCGTCACGATGCGCAGGACCTCGTCCACGTGCTCGGGGGCCGTGCCGGCCCCCACCGACACGTAGCCCGTGTCGAAGAACCCGCTTCGGTCGGACCAGATGGAGTAGGCGAGGCCCCGCTCCTCGCGCACCTTCTGGAACAGGCGGCTGGACAGGCCGCCCCCCAGCACCACGTTCAGGACGCCGTGCGCCCAGCGCTGTTCGCTGAACCTCGAGACCGAGCGCATGGCCAGCACCAGGTGCGCCTGCTCGGTCGGGCGCCGCACGACGCACAGCGGGTCCACGGCGTCGCCCACCGGCTGGCGGTCGGGCGCCCCCCCGGGCGGCCGGTCGCCGAAGCGCTGGGCCAGCGCCTCCGCCACGTCCTCGTGGGCGCAGTCCCCCGCCACCGACACCACGATGTTGCCGGGTCGGTAGTGGTGCTCGAAGAACCGACGGACGTCGTCGGCGGTGATCGCCCGCACGCTCTCGGCCGTGCCCAGGGTGTCCCGGCCCAGCGGGTGCCCCGGGTACAGCCCCGCCATCGCCTGCTCGGCCACCAGGTCGGCAGGCTCGTCGGCGTGCATCAGGATCTCGTCGAGGATGACGGTCCGCTCCGCGTCCACGTCCTCACGCCGGAGGGCCGGGTCCTCCATGATGTCGCCGAGGATGTCGAGCCCGAGCGGCAGGTGCTCGGAGAGCAGGCGCACGTAGAAGGCCGTGTACTCCTTGGTGGTGAAGGCGTTGCAGTCCCCGCCCACCTCGTCCAGCGCCTCGGCGATGGCCGCCGCCGACCGGGCCGCCGTCCCCTTGAAGAGCAGGTGCTCCAGGAAGTGCGACGCGCCGGCCAGCTCGGCCGGCTCGTCGCGCGACCCCGTGCCCACCCAGAAACCGATGGCGACCGAGCGCACGTCGGCCATGGTCTCGGTGGCGAGGCGGATCCCCGAGGGAAGCAGTTCGGTGGCGATGGCGGTGCCTGCGGCACCGGCGCCCGCCGGGCGCCGCGGCGTCACCGGCGGCGGGGCCGCCTGCGGCCGCCGCCACGACGGTCGCCCCCCTGGCCGCCGCCGTCCCCGCCCCGGGGCGGGGCTGCGGGCGCGGCCGGGCCCAAGTCGCCGAGGTCGGCGGTCAGCTCCGCCTCGAAGGCGTCCTCGAAGGACACCCGCGCCGGTGCCGGGCGGCCGTTGGGCTCACCGGCCTCCTCGGCGCCCTCGCCGGCGGCGCCCACGAGGGACAATGAGACCTTGCCCTGCGGGTCGATGTCGTCGACCCGCACGTCGACCGGCTGGCCCAGGGTGAGGACGTCTTCCACCTGGTCCACCCGCTTGCCGCCGTTGAGGGCGGACAGCTTGGAGATGTGGAGCAGGCCGTCCCGTCCCGGCAGGATGTTCACGAACGCCCCGAACTTCGTGACGTTCACCACCTTGCCCGAGTAGACGGCACCGACGTCCGCCGTGGGCGGTGTCAGGATGAGCGCGATCCGCCGGCGGGCCTCCTCGACGGCGTTGCCGTCCTTGGCGCCGATCGTCACCGTGCCGACGACGCCGTCGTCGTCCACGGCGATGTCGGCGCCGGTCTCCTGCTGGAGGGTGTTGATGACCTTGCCCTTGGGCCCGATGACCTCGCCGATCTTGTCGATGGGGATCTCCATCGACACGATCTTGGGGGCGCTGGCGGCCACCTGGTCCCGGGGCTCGGCGATGGCGTCGTGCATCACGCCCAGGATGGTGAGGCGGGCGTCCTTGGCCTGGCGGAGCGCCTGGGCCAGGACCTCGGCCGGCAGCCCGTCGATCTTGGTGTCGAGCTGGAGGGCGGTCACGGTGTCCGCCGTCCCGGCCACCTTGAAGTCCATGTCGCCGAAGGCGTCCTCGGCGCCGAGGATGTCCGTCAGGGTGACGTACCGGCCCTCGTCGTAGACGAGGCCCATGGCGATGCCGGCCACCGGCGCCTTGATGGGCACGCCCGCGGCCATGAGCGACAGCGTGGAGCCGCAGACCGACGCCATCGAGGTGGACCCGTTCGACGACAGGACGTCGGAGACCAGTCGCAGGGCGTAGGGGAACTCCTCCTTGGAGGGCACCACCGGCAGGAGCGCCCGCTCGGCGAGGAGGCCGTGGCCGATCTCCCGGCGCTTGGGGCCGCGCATGAACCCGGTCTCCCCCGTCGAGTACGGCGGGAAGTTGTAGTGGTGCATGTAGCGCTTGGAGTCGTCGGGCGTGATGGTGTCGAGCATCTGGTCCATGCGGGGCATCCCGAGGGTGCAGACGTTGAGCACCTGGGTCTCGCCCCGCTGGAAGAGGGCGGAGCCGTGGGCCGTCGGGAACAGGTCGACCTCGGCCGAGAGGGGCCGGATGTCGGCGGTGCCCCGCCCGTCGATGCGGACCCCGTCCTCCACGATGCGCTTGCGCACCAGCTTCTTGTTGAGGGCCCGCACGGCGGCGGTGATCTCACGCTCGCGCTCGGGGAGCTCGGGGCCGAGCTGGGCCACGACCGAGGCGGTGAGCTCGTCGGTGGCGGCGTTGCGCTCGGCCTTGTCGGCGATGGTGACCGCCTTCGCCATCTGGTCGGTCGCCAACGCCTGCACCCGCTCCCACACGTCGTCGCCGTAGTCGACGAAGGTCTGGAAGGGGATCGCCTGGATCGGGCCGCGGGCCTCGACGACCTTCTCGACCAGTTGGCGCTGGAGGGCGATCGACTCGCGGATCCAGGTCTTGGCCTGCTCCAGCCCGTCGGCCAGCACCTCCTCGGTGACCCGCGGCGCGCCGTCCTCGTAGAACGACCAGGACCGCTCGGTGCCACCCGCCTCCACCATCATGATGGCGACGTCGGCGTCGGGGGCGTCCCCCAGGGCGCGGCCGGCCACCACCAGCTCGAACGTCGAGGCGTCGCCCTCCTCGAAGCTCGGGTGGGGGATCCAGATCCCCTCGGTCGAGTAGGCGATGCGCACCGCCCCGATGGGGCCGTCGAAGGGGATGCCCGAGAGCATGAGGGCGGCCGACGCGGCGTTGATGGCCAGCACGTCGTGGGGGTTGACCTGGTCGGCCCCGAAGACGGTGCCCACGACGTGCACCTCGTTGCGGAAGCCCTTGGGGAACGAGGGCCGCAGCGGCCGGTCGATGAGCCGGCAGGTGAGGATGGCCTGGTCGGACGCCTTGCCCTCTCGGCGGAAGAACGAGCCGGGGATCTTGCCGGCGGCGTAGGCCCGCTCCTCGATGTCGACGGTGAGGGGGAAGAAGTCGGTGCCCTCCCGCACCGAGCGGGCGGCGACGGCGGTCGCCAGGACGACCGTGTCGCCGATCCGGCCGACGACGGCGCCGTCGGCCTGCTGGGCGAGCTTGCCCGCCTCGAACGTCAGGGTGCGGTCGGTGCCGCTGATGGGTACCGACACGGTGATGGCCTCGGCCAACGGAGCTCCTTTTCACGGGGCACGTGCGGCCGGTTCCCAGTGGTCGATCACCCCGGTCGTTCTCCCGGGTGATCGGCGACTGGCAGCCGACTCGTCGGCGTGCCCGCCTCTCTGTGCGACCGCCCGACCGGCTGGTCGGGCGGTGGCGCTGCTATCTGCGGATCCCGAGGCGTCCGATGATCGTCCGGTACCGCTCGACGTCGTTGTCCCGGACGTAGTCCAAGAGCCGGCGCCGGCGGCCGATCAGTTTCATCAGGCCCCTGCGGGTGTGGTGGTCGCCCTTGTGGATCTTCAGGTGCTCGGTGAGGTGCGCGATCCGCTCGGTCAACAAGGCGATCTGGACCTCGGGGGATCCCGTGTCCGTCTCGTGGAGCCGGTGCTCGGCGATGGTTGCCTGCTTCTCGGGCATGTACGACCAGACCTCGAATTTCCTTCAGGGCGTCGGTCGCGGTACGTCGCGACCGTCGGTCCAGGTTAGCAGCCCGGGGCGGCGGTGTCAGACCCCCAGGACGCTGCGGGTCCGGGCCACGTCGGCGTGCATCTGCGCCACCAGGTCCTCCACGCGGTCGAACCGGAGCTCGGCCCGCAGGCGCTCGGCGAACGCCACCCCCACCCGCTCCCCGTAGAGGGATCCGTCGAAGTCCACCAGGTGGGCCTCCACCAGCGGGGCGCCGCCCGGCGGCCCGTGCTGGTAGAAGGTCGGCCGGTGGCCGACCGAGATGGCCGCCGGGTGCCGCGACCCGTCGGCGCGGCGGCACCAGCCGGCGTAGATGCCCACGGCGGGCACGGCGATCCCCTCCGCCACGGCCACGTTGGCCGTCGGGATGCCGAGCCCTCCGCCCCGGCCGTCCCCGTGCACCACCGGCCCCCGGACCTCGTGCGGGCGGTCGAGGAGGGCGGCGGCCTGGGCCACGTCCCCGGCGGCCACGAGCGCCCGGATCCTCGTCGAGGAGACCACCTGGACGGCGGGGTCCCCCGGGGCGGCCCCGTCGCCCCGGTCGTCGCCCCGGTCGTCTGCGGCCCTCCCGCCCGGGCCCGGCACGCCGCCCGATCCGGCGAGCGCGACCCCCACCACGTCGAAGCCGCGGGCCGCCCCGAGCGCGCGCAGGAGCGCCACGTCGCCCTTGCGGGCGTTGCCGAAGTGGAAGTTCTCCCCCACGACCACGACCCGGGCCCGCAAGGCGCCCGCCAGGACCTCGTCCACGAAGTCCTCGGCCGGCTCGGCCGCCCGACGCTCGTCGAAGGGCACCACCACGGTGAGGTCGACGCCGCAGGCGGCCAGCAGCTCGAGCTTCTGCTCGGGGTCGGTGAGGAGGGCGGGCGCCGACTCCGGGCGCACGACCGTGGCCGGGTGCCGGTCGAAGGTCACGACCGCCGTCGCCACCCCGCGGGCGCGGGCCTCGCCGGCCAGGATGCGCAGGGTCCGCCGGTGCCCGAGGTGGACGCCGTCGTAGGCGCCGATCGTGACCGCCGTCCCCGTTGCGGTGGCGGCGGCAGCCTCCTCGGGGGACAGGACCTGCACGCTCCCGGAGGATAGACGGCGCCCGGAGGGGCCCCGGCTCCCGGCGCTCAGCGCGAGGCGAGCACCACGGCCGGCCGGATGGCGTCGGTGGCGGTGGCTTCGTAGACGGCCAGCAGGCGCCCCGTCGGGTCCACCACCGCCCACGGGCCCTCGCCGGTCGCGCCCAGCGGCACCCGGTCCAGCGGACGGCCCCGCGCCACGACCACGGCGAGGCTCGGGTCGACCGTGACCCGGTCGAGGTCCCGGAGCGCCTCGGCGGGCGACCGCAGCGACTCCGGCCCGAGGTCGCCGACCGGCTGGGCCTCCTCCGCCGTGAACGACCCCACCCTCGTCCGTCTGAGGGCGCGCAGATGGGCCCCGCCCCCGAGGGCGACGCCCAGGTCCGCCGCCAGCGTCCGCACGTAGGTGCCCGAGGAGCACTCGACGTGGGCCCGGAGCACGCCCGGCCCGTCTCCCGGCTCGAGGTCGAAGCGGTCCACCCGCACCGAGCGCGACGGCCGCTCGACCTCGATGCCCTTGCGGTGCAGCTCGTGGAGGCGGCGGCCCCCGACCTTCACGGCGGAGACCATGGGCGGGACCTGCTCGATGGTGCCGGTGAGGCGGGCCGCCGCCGCGCTCGCCTCCTCCAGCGTCACCCCGGTCATGTCCCACTCGCCGGTGACCGCGCCCGAGGCGTCGAGGGTGTCGGTGGCGACCCCGAGCACCACCTCGCAGGTGTACTCCTTGCCCAGCCCGCTCAAGAACCGCAGGAGCCTCGTCACCCGGCCGAGGCCGACGAGCAGCACCCCGGTGGCGTCGGGATCGAGGGTGCCGGCGTGGCCGACGCGTCGTTGCCCGAAGAGGGAGCGCACGCGGGCGACGACGTCGTGGGACGTCCAGCCCGGCTCCTTGTCCACCACGACGAGCCCGGTCGGGCCGGTGGCCGGGCGCGTCACCCGCTCACCCGTGGTCGCGCCCGGCGCGCTCGTCGTGCAGCCGCCGCAGGATCTCGTCCACCCGGGCCCCGGCCGAGACGGCGGGGTCCGCCATGAAGTGGAGGCGGGGCGTGCGCTTCATGCGCACCTGGCGGCCCACGGCCCGCTGCACCTGGCCACGGCGCTCCTCGAGCGCGTCGGCCGCGTCGTCGTCGAGCGATCCCACGTAGACCGTGGCCGCCCGCAGGTCGGCGCTCACCTCCACCGAGGTGACGGTGACGAGCCGCAGCCGCTCGTCGGCGTCGGCGAGGCGCTCGAGCTCCTCGGCCACCACCTGGCGGAGCACCTCGTTCACGCGCAGCGCGCGGGGGTAGTCACGTCCGGCGGGCATGGACGGCCTCAGGTCCTCGCGATCTCTCGCTCCTCGAAGGTCTCGATGATGTCGCCCTGGCGCAGGTCCTGGTAGTCCGAGAGGCCCACGCCGCACTCGAAGCCCGACTGCACCTCGCGGACGTCCTCTTTGAAGCGCCGCAACGAGTTGACGGTGCCCCGCCAGATGACGACGCCCTCCCGGAGGAAGCGGACCTTGGAGCCACGGGTGATGGTGCCGTCGCGCACGTAGCAGCCAGCCACCGCGCCCACCCGGGGGATCCGGAAGACCTCGCGGACCTCCGCCTCGCCCGTCACGACCTCTTCGGTCTCGGGCGTCAGCATGCCGAGCATGGCGGCCTCGATGTCCTCCAGGAGCTTGTAGATGATCTCGTAGGTCCGGACCTCCACGTCGGAGGTGGCGGCCAGCTCGCGCGCCCGGCGGTCCGGGCGCACGTTGAACCCGATGATGGTGGCGTTGGACGCCCTCGCCAGCTGCACGTCGTTCTCGGTGATCCCGCCGACGCCCCGGTGGACGAAGGAGAGCTTCACGTCCTCGCGCTCCAGCTTGCGCAGGCTCTCGGTCACCGCTTCGAGCGACCCCTGGACGTCGGCCTTCAGCACCAGGTTGAGGGTGGCGGTCTCGCCCCGCTGGATCTGCTCGAAGAGGTCCTCCAGGCGGGCGCCCGTGGCGGCGGAGAGCGCCGGCAGGTGCCCCGAGAGGCGGAACCGCTGGGCCCGGGCCTCGCCCAGGGTGCGGGCGGTCGAGAGGTCCTTGGCCACCCGCAGCTCGTCCCCGGCCTGCGGCGGCTCGGAGAACCCGAGCACCTGGACGGGCATGGAGGGCAGCGCCTCCTTCAAGTGGTCGCCCTGGTCGTCCACGAGCGCCTTCACCCGACCCCACGCCGCGCCGGCCACCACGGAGTCGCCGACGCGCAGCGTCCCGGACTCCACGATCACCGTCGCCACCGGGCCGCGCCCGGCCTCGAGGTTGGCCTCGAGCACGGTGCCGCGGGCCCGGCCCTCGGGGCTCGCCCGGAGCTCCTCCACCTCGGCCACGAGCGTGATCTGCTCGAGCAGGTCGTCGATGCCGGTGCCCGCGAGCGCCGACACCTGGACCACGATCGTGTCCCCGCCCCACGCCTCGGGCACGAGGGAACGCTCAGCCAGTTGCTGGAGCACCCGGTCGGGGTTGGCGTCGGGCCGGTCCATCTTGTTGACGGCGACGATGATGGGGACGTCGGCGGCCTTGGCGTGGTCGATGGCCTCCACCGTCTGCGGCATGACACCGTCGTCGGCCGCCACCACCAGCACGACGATGTCGGTGACCTCCGCCCCCCGGGCCCGCATGGCGGTGAAGGCCTCGTGGCCCGGGGTGTCGATGAAGGTGATGGCGTTGCCATGCCAGGAGACCTGGTACGCACCGATGTGCTGGGTGATCCCACCGGCCTCGCCCGCCACCACGTTGGACTGGCGGATCCGGTCGAGCAGGAGCGTCTTGCCGTGGTCCACGTGGCCCATCACGGTCACGACGGGCGGGCGCGGGCGCAGGTCCTCCTCGCGCTCCTCTTCCTCCTCCTCGTCGTCGAAGTACCGGGCGAGCAGCTCGGCCTCGCGTTCCTCGCCCGGGTCCACGAGGCGCACCTCGGCTCCGAGCTCGGCGGCGAACAGCTCGATCATGTCGTCGGTCAGCGACTGGGTGGCCGTGACCATCTCGCCCTGGAGCAGGAGGAACCGCACCACGTCACCGGCGGACCGGTTGAGCTTCGGTCCGAGGTCGCGCGCCGTGGAACCACGCTCCACGATGATCTCGCCCTCGGGGACGGGCGCGGTGGACGGCGTGTACGTCGTGAGCTGGGTCGGCTCGAGCTCCTCCAGGTTGCGCCGGCGGCGCCGGGCCCGGCGCTGGGGCGGGCGCCTCCCCGCCAGTCCGCCGCGGCCACCGGGGGGGGCGCCGCCGCCGGCCGGGGCACCCGGCCTGGCGCCGAAGCCT
>JAJYVT010000113.1 GCA_021791845.1 Actinomycetes bacterium
GGCTGCACGGCCGACGAGGTGATCTTCGGCGCCAACATGACCTCGCTCAACTTCATGCTCTCGCGCACGCTCGGCCGCGGCCTGTCGGCAGGGGACGAGATCCTGGTCACGCGGCTCGACCACGATGGGAACGTCGCCCCCTGGCTCGAGCTCGCCAGGGATCGTGACCTCGTCGTCCACGAGGTCGACATCCGCGATGACACGACCCTGGACCTCGATGACCTCGAGCGCCTCCTCGGGCCGAGGACCAAGGTCGTCGCCCTCCCGCTGGCCTCCAACGCCGTCGGGACCACCGTCGACGTCGCCCGGGTGGCCGAGTTGGCGCACGCCGCCGGTGCCCTCGTCTGGGTCGACGCCGTGCAGTACGCGCCGCACTACCCCATCGACGTGCACGCCCTCGACGCCGACGTGCTCCTCTGCTCCTCGTACAAGTTCTGCGGGCCGCACCTGGGGATCGCCTATGGGCGCAGGGATCTGCTCGAGTCGTGGCGGCCCTACAAGGCGCGGCCCGTGGGAGACGACCCGGTGGGCCACCGATTCGAGACCGGGACGCTCCCGTACGAGCTGCTGGCTGCCCTCGTGGCCACCTACGACTACCTCGAGGGCATCGGCGGGATCGACGAGGTGGCGGCGTGGGAGCGGTCGCTCGGCGAGCGCCTGCTCGCCGGGCTGCCGGAGGGCGCGACGCTCTACGGTTCCCCCACGATGGACAACCGGGTGCCGACGTTCCTCGTGAACTTCGAGGGGGCGGCGTCGGCCGACCTCTCCGTCGCCCTGGGCAAGGAAGGGTTCGGGGTGTGGAGCGGCGACAACTACTACGCCCTCGGGCTGTACGAGCGAGTGGCATGGGGAACGGCCCTGCGCATCGGTCTCGCCCACTACAACACGCTGGAGGAGATCGACCGGTTCAACGAAGTCCTCGCCGTGCTCGTGAAGGAAGCGGGCGGGCTGCGTGGCTGAGGCGGGGGCCCGCGGCGGCATCGACGGGAGCAAGGGGAACGTCCGCCTGTTCGGGGACCCCGTCAGCTCGGTTGCCGTGACGGGGGGACGCACCGTGCTCGGCGCCCGGACGGTGGTGGCGGGCCCGGACCTCGAGCCGATGCACGACGCGGTGGTCGTCGTTGACGACGGCCGCATCAGTGCGGTCGAGCGGCGCGGTCCGGAGCACACCGTCGACATCGACCTGGGTGATGCGACGCTCGTGCCCGGGTTGATCGACGCCCACGTGCACCTGGCCAGCGACTGCGGTCCGCGATTCGGCGGGGTGCTCGAGGAGTCGCGTCTGCTCCTTCATGCCGTGGCGAACGCCCAGCGCTTCCTCCGGGCCGGGGTGACCACCGTGCGGGACCTCGGCGGCCCCTTCACGGTCGGGTCCGACCTGCGTGACGCCATCGACCACGGTTTGCTGCTCGGCCCCCGACTGCTGGTCGCCAACCGGGTCATCACGGTCACCGGCGGTCACGGCCACCACATGGGCATGGAGTGCGACGACGTCGGAGCGCTCCGTCACGCCGTTCGCCAGTTGGTCAAGGACGGCTCGGACTGGGTCAAGGTGATGGCGTCGGGAGGGTTCGTCAACGTCCGCCGCTCGGAGGGCGACGCCCCGTACTTCCCCCTCTTCGACCTGACCGAGATGCGGACCGTCGTCGACGAGGCGCACCGCTACGGGATGCGTGCCGCCGCCCACTGCCAGAGCCGGGACGCCATCGCCGTGGCCTTCGAGGCCGGCATCGACACCATCGAGCACTGCTCGTTCGCAGCGAAGCCCCACGCGGTGCTGGACGAGGACCTGGTGCGCGCCATCGCCGAGCGGGGGACCTTCGTGGTGCCGACCACGAACAACTACTGGCTGACGGTGGGCGTGCCCTGGGCTCCGAAGGACATCGCGCTGGCGAACTTGCGGCGCCTCTACGACCTCGGGGTGCGGCTGGTGGCGGGCACCGACATGGGGATCCCGACCACGACGCCCGACCTCTACGCCGAAGGGCTGCGGGTCTTCGCCGAGATCGGGATGCCCCTGGGCGAGGTGCTGGCCACCGCCACGACGGTGGCAGCAGAGGCGCTGGGGATCGCCGACGTGACCGGGTCGATCACTCCTGGGCTCTCCGCCGACCTGCTGGCACTGGACGGTGACCCCCTGGCCGACGTGGAGGCCTACACCCGCCCCCGGGCGGTGATGGTACGGGGGACCCTGGTCCCGATCGGGCCTGGCTGGCAGCCGGCCCCGGGCGGGGGAGGGGACCGGTGACGCTCGTCCTCCGCGACGTGACCGTGGTGGACGTCGAGGGCCGCCGTCTCCTGCCGGGCCGCTCCGTGCACGTCGACGCCGGTCGGATCACGCGCGTCGTCGACGGCGCCGACGGCGCGGCTCCTGACGGCGCGGGCGCTGAGGGCGCGCTCGCCACGGCCGAGGTCCTCGACTGCGGGGGCCGGTACCTCTTGCCCGGGTTGACGGACGCCCACGTGCACCTGCGGGCCACGCCGCACGCTGGGCCGCACTCGGACCCGAGCCGCCGGGCCGAGCGAACGGTGCCCGCCGTCGAAGACCTCCTCCCCGTCCTCCACGGGTACCTCTTCTGCGGCGTGACCTCGATCTATGACGCGGGGAACTTCGCCACGCTGATGTGGCCGCTGCGCGAGCAGGAGCGGAGCGGCGGCGTGCTGTCCCCCCGCATCCACTGCGCCGGCCCCTTCGTCACCTGCACCGATGGTCACGGGTCGGAGCTGGCCGAGCACGTGGCCGTCGACGCCCTGCCCGACGACGAGGCACGGCTGCGTGCCCACCTCGGCCACCGTCCCGACCTGGTGAAGATCACGTACGACGAGCACAACTGGGGCATCCGGCCGCTCATCCGCATCCTGGCGCCGGAGGTCCTCCGGGGCATCATCGAGATCGTCCACGACGAGGGGCTCCGGACGACGGTCCACGTCTCCAACGAGCTGCGCGCCCGCGAGGCGGTCGACTGCGGCGCCGACGCCCTGGCGCACCCCGTGATCCAGTCGCCGGTCACCGACGAGTTCGTCGACCGGCTGGCGGCCGAGGAGGTTCCGGTCGTGAGCACGCTGGCGATTGGCGCGCGCTACGTCCGGCTGGCCGACGATCCCGGTTACGTGGACGGGAAGATGTACGTCCACTGCCTCGCACCCGAAGAGCGCCAGCGGCTGAAGACCGACGAGCACGAGGTGCAGCGGGGGAACCGGTGGGCCGACTGGATGCGCGTCATGACCCCGGTGGCGCAGGACAACCTGCGGCGCCTCGTCGCCGCCGGCGCCGTGGTCGCCACCGGTTCCGACCTCTCACTCGGTCCGGACCTGCTTCGAGAGCTCGAGCTGCTCCAGGAGGCGGGCATCGACCCGTGGGATGTCCTTGCCTGTGCCACCACGAACGCGGCGCGGTTCCTCGGAGCCGAAGAGGACACGGGGACCGTCGCCCCGGGCAAGGTCGCCGACCTCGTGCTCGTCGACCGGGATCCCACCACCGACGTCTCTCGGCTCGCCGACATCTCGATGGTCATGAAGGGAGGTCAGCTCGTCGATCGGTCGGCGCTCCACTTGGCGGGGGAGCGCCCGGCGCCCTCCACTGCGTGGGTGCCACATTCAATCAGCGCGTAGCCACACGGCGACGCGCACGCAGGACCAACCAGGGAAGAGAAGGAAGGAACACCCATGAAGCCAACGCTCCGCCGGTGGAAGTCGTGGCTCGGACCAGGTGCGGCGACGGTGATCTCCATGTCACTGATCGCCGCGGTGACGGTGTCCGACGCGACGGGAGCTTCCGCGGCAACGAGGAAGCACGCAACAGCGTCCAAGGGCGCGGTCGTCACCATGGCCGAGGGGGCCCAGGGCACGCCGAACAACATCATGCCGTTCGTGTCCGGGGCCAACAACTCGGCGGCCAACACGAACCTGCAGGAGCAGATGTGGCCGACCCTGTACACCATCGGCACGGCGAGCAACGTCAACGCCATCAACGGGCCGCTGAGCCTGGCCAATCCGCCGGTCTACAGCAACGGCGACACCCAGGTGAGCATCACGCTCAAGCCGTACAAGTGGTCGGACGGCACGCCCGTCACGGCGCGCGACGTCACGTTCTTCATGAACCTTCTCAAGGCGAACAAGACAAGCTGGGCCCACTACACGCCGGGCAACATGCCGACAAACGTGGTCAGCTGGACAGCCAAGGGCACAACAACGGTGGTCTTGAAGCTGAACCGCGCCTACAACCCCACCTGGTTCACCGACGACGAGCTCGCCTACATCGTGCCGCTGCCCCAGCAGGCGTGGGACAAGGAGTCGGCGACGGGCGCGGTCGGGACATACGACACCACGACAGCCGGTGCGAAGGCCGTCTACAACTTCCTCAACACTGAAGGGTCGAACACGGCCACCTACGGCTCCAACCCGCTCTGGCAGGTTGTCGACGGTGCGTGGAAGATCAACCAGTACACAAGCAACGGCTTCGTCGCTCTCGTGCCGAACTCGTCCTACTCCGGGCCCGACAAGCCGAAGATCGCCAAGTTCGAGGAAGAGCCGTTCACCTCGTCGACAGCCGAGTTCAACGCGCTGCTCGGAGGCAACCTCGACATCGGCTACGTGCCGCTCAACGACCTGGCTGAGCAGTCCCGCGTCACGGGCGCCGGGTTCCACGTCGCCCGGTCCGAGCTGGTGGCGGTGAACATGATGTCCCTCAACTACTACAGCCCGGTGGTCGGTCCGCTCGTGAAGCAGCTCTACATCCGCCGGGCGCTGAACGACGTCATGGACCAGCCGGCCCAGATCTCGGCCATCTTGAACAAGACGGGCGGCTACGTGGACTACGGGCCGATCCCGACGGTGCCCAAGACGCCGTACATGGCGGCCATCCAGAAGAAGAACCCGTTCAACATCTCGGCGGCTCGTAAGCTCTTGACGTCGCACGGGTGGAAGATCCCGGCCAACGGCGCGGCCAAGTGCGTCAGGCCGGGGACCGGAGCCAAGGACTGCGGCGCCGGGATCAAGAAGGGCAAGACGCTGACGTTCTCGCTCCTGTACGTGAGCGGGAGCGGCTACCTCACAGCGACGATGGAGAACTACAAGAGCGATGCCAGCAAGGCCGGCATCGTCGTGAACCTGTCGCAGCAGCCCTTCAACTCGATCGTGGGCGACATCTGCGGCACGGCGACATGCAACAGCCCGGGCTGGCAGATCGCCAACTGGGGCGCCGGGTTCTCCTGGAACTTCGGATCGCCGTACCCGGTGGGCTCGACCATGTTCGAGGGTCACGTCGGGCTGGACTACCCGGTCCCGAAGAAGCTGGCGTCGCTGATCACCGCCACGGAGACTGCGTCAGGCCCCAACACGGCCAAGGCGATGAAGGCGTACGACACATGGGTGATCAAGAATGACCCCGAGGTGTGGCAGATCGAGACGTACACCATCAACGCCGTCTCGAACAAGGTCAAGGGCGTCACGTTCTACCCGGTGACCGGGAACGTGTTCCCGCAGGACTTCACGGTGAAGTAGCTTCACCTCGGTCACGCCGGGTGGCGCCGACAGGGGCACCCGGACCAACATTCGTGGGCGTGGGTCGCCACCGTTCCGGTGGCGGCCCACGCGTCACGTCCGGGCGTGTCGCCAGGCGGCCGGTGCCCCGACGGTGAGGGACTACGGGGTCCAAGAGAGCAGGTCATGGTTGCATTTCTCATCAGGCGGTTGGGCCAGGCGATCATCGTGGTCGTCGGGGTGTCGCTCATCGTCTTCCTGATCACGCACATGCTGCCGGGCAGTCCGGCCCGGGCGATCCTCGGCATCCAGGCCACGCCGGAGGCCGTCCGGAAGTTCAACGCCGCCAACGGGTACGACAAGCCGCTCTTCGTCCAGTTCTTCGTGTACTGGAAGCACTTGCTCCAAGGGAATTTCGGGTTCTCCTACAAGCAGGACCTGCCGGTCAGGACACTGATCGCCACCCACGCTCCGAAGACGCTGCTGCTCGTCGGCCTGGGCTTCTTCTTCGCCTTCGTCGTCGGGATCCCGATCGGCCTGTGGCAGGCAGTGCACCGGAACCGGGTCGACGACCATCTCCTCACGTCACTCTCCTTCGTCGGCTACTCGATGCCGGTGTTCTGGGTCGGCATGCTCCTCATCTGGCTGTTGGCGGTGGCGAACCACCTGTTCCCCGCCGAGTCGCCGTCGGCCGCCACGGTCGGCCAGGTGCTCCAGCACCCGCTGAGCCTGGTGCTTCCGGTGGCCACGCTGACCTTCGTCGAGGCGCCGGGGGTCGTCCGGTTCATGCGGTCGGCAGCCATCGAGAACCTGGCCGAGGACTACGTGCGCACGGCCACGGCCAAGGGGGCGCCGAGGTTCCGGATCGTGCTCGTCCACGTGCTCCGCAACTCGCTCCTGCCGGTGATCACCCTGATCGGGCTCACGCTCCCGCTCGTCCTTTCGGGCTCGATCGTCGTGGAGAAGGTCTTCAACTACCCGGGAATGGGGCTCCTCATGTGGACAGCGGCCCAGACGCGGGACTACCCGACCCTGCTGGGCGGGGCGATCGTGATCGGGGTGGCGACGGTGGTCGGCTCGCTGCTGGCCGACGTGCTGTACGCCATGGTCGACCCCAGAGTGAGGTACGCACGATGAGGGCCGGCTCCTGGATGCGGGATCCCGACCCGGCTGGCGACGAGGGAGGCGGTCGATGACCCAGCAAGCCACCGCCGTCACGCCCGCCGACGTCTCCCAGGAGCCCCCCCGCCGCCTTTTGGCCCCTCGGGCGACGAGCAGGTTGCGGGCGATGGGCCGCTGGTGCCGTGACCACAAGCTCGGTTTCGCCGGCCTCGTCATGATCGTGCTGCTGACGCTGTTCAGCTTCGTGGGGCCGCTCATCTACCACACCGATCAGGTCCACACGAACCTGACAGCCGTGAACCTGGCACCAAGCCTGAAGCACCCCCTGGGCACCGACAACGTCGGCTACGACATCCTGGGGCGGCTCATGGAGGGCGGACAGTCCTCGCTCGAGGTGGGCTTCGCCGCCGCGCTCCTCGCCAGCGGCATCGGGACCCTGTGGGGCGCGGTGTCGGGCTACGTCGGCGGATGGGTCGACGCCCTGATGATGCGGGTCGTCGACTCGGCCTTCGCCATCCCGCCCCTTCTCCTGTTGCTGCTCGTCGGTACGATCTTCACCCCGTCGGTTCTCGAGTTGATCATCGTGCTCGGCCTGGTGTCGTGGTTGATCACCGCCCGGCTGGTCCGGGGGGACTCCCTCTCCCTGCGCACCAGGGAGTACGTCCAGGCGGCGAAGGGCGCAGGCGCCCGGAACCCCCGAGTCGTCCTGCGGCACGTGATCCCCAACGCGCTCGGGACGATCGTGGTGCAGACCACGTTCGAGGTGGCGAACGCCATCCTCCTGCTGGCGTCGCTGAGCTTCCTGGGGCTCGGCCCGGCCCCGCCGGCGGCCAACTGGGGCGCGATGCTGAGCAACGGGCTGAACTACATCTACGCCGGCTACTGGTGGCAGATCTATCCGGCCGGGGTGGCGATCGTGGTCACCGTGCTCGCCTTCAACATGCTCGCCGAGTCGGTGCGCGACAGCTTCGCGACCCGGCTCATCCACGCCTGAGGGCGGCCGCGCCGCCGAACGGCCGGCCCGGACCCCTTCGGACCATGCACGGCGCCCTCCTTCCGACGGCCGACCCCCTCGTCGGGCGCTGGATCCGGCTGGACCCGCTGGGCGAGGCGGACGTGGACGAGTTGGCCCGCCTGCTCGAGGACCCCGAGGTGTACGCCCACGGGTTCGTCATGGTCCGGCGCCCGACCTCGCCGGGCGACGCCCGGGCTCTGGCGAGGTCGGTGTTCCTCGCTGAGCACGGGAGGGCGGACGGCCGGGGCCGGGGGTGCACCGCCTACGCCGTCCGACTCGTGCCGGGCGGCGGCCTCGGTCCGGCCGGGGCGTTGGCCGGGAGCTCGGCCCTGTGGGGCGCCGACCTGGAGCATGAGACGATCCACCTGGGTCGCACCCTCTACGGCCCTCGCTGGTGGGGGACGCAGGTGAACCCCGAGGCCAAGCTGCTGCTCCTCGCGCACTGCTTCGAGGACTGCGGGTACGGGCGGGTCACCATCCAGACCGATGCGGCCAACGCGCGCTCGCAGGCTGCGATCACCAAGCTCGGCGCGGTCCGTGAAGGTGTCCTCCGGCGGCACCGGAGACGCGAGGACGGCAGCTTCCGCGACACCGTCGTCTACAGCGTGGTGCGCGAGGAATGGCCCGCCGTCAAGGCGCGGCTGCTGGCGCGCCTCGGGCCGTGACCGGGGGCCGCGCCGCGCCGGTCACGGCCCGGCGGCACGGCCCCGCTACCCCTTGAACACGCCGATGGGCGGTGGCGGCAACGAAGAGGGATCGCACCGGGTCTCTCCACGCTGTTCGTGGCGAACGGCAGGCCGAAGCCAGTTCCGCTGAACCCCACCGCCGGTCACCGATTGCGGGTGACGTAGCGGTCGACGTCCTTGTCGCTCGTATCGATGCCTCGCTGGCCGGCGTGGTCGGTCTGGAAGCGCAGCCATCGCAGGCCGAGCTCCTCCCGCTCGTCGTCGGACGCACTGACCCGGAAGTCGGCAATCGCGCCGCGCTCCTCTTCTGCCATGTGGTCGCTGTTGGCGGACCGCGCCGACGTCAGGGCATTCCACCACTCCTCGCTCCCAGGCGCCCGCCGGGAAGCTCGTCGGATGGCGTCTCGGATCTCGTTGTGGTCATTGATGGCATCGGTCGTCTCGTCTGTCCCGTCGCTCCCTTCTCGGAGCAGGCGCGGGTAGAAGAGCGCCTCCTCCGCCGACGCGTGTACCTCCAGAAGATCGGCGAGCGTCGCCCACAGCGATGCACTCCGCTCCGGGGTCCCGCCTGCGCGTTGGAGCTCGTCCATCTCGCCGAAGCGGCGACGGAAGGCTTCGTGGTCGTCGAGGATCAGGTCACAGATGTCGGGCACTTCAGCTCCCCTTCTGGTCGATCGGCACGTCGGCGCAGCGCGGGGCACACGACCGGCGAAGACACCTTCTTCCACGAGCTCGTTTGCCTTGTCGTTACCCGGCCGACGCGGAACGGACACGGCCGCCCGCGGAACGGGCCCGCGCCCGCTCGACGGTCACGCGGCACCCGACCCCGACGGCGGCGCATGGGAAGATGCACCGAGCCGGACGAGGGATGCGAAGGAGGCGGAC
>JAJYVT010000114.1 GCA_021791845.1 Actinomycetes bacterium
TGTCCAGGTCGGCGTCCACGAGGCCTCCAAGGTCGTCGTCGGGTTTAGCAACGCCGATCGTGGACGCCTTCGCCGCGTCAGTGGTGGACCGTCGCTCAGCGGCGATCCCTTGGAATCACTCGTCTAGACCTCCGAGAGGGCAGCCCTAGAAGAGCGCGGCCTCCGGCGCCTGGCCGGACGGGGGGGCGGCGCCGAGGTGGGCCCAGGCGCGTGCCGTCGGGGCGCGCCCCCGGGGGGTGCGCTGGATGAGCCCCTGCTGGAGGAGGTAGGGCTCGTAGGCGTCCTCGATCGTGTCGGGCTCCTCCCCCACGCACTGCGCCAGGGTGGTGAGGCCGACCGGGTGGCCGGAGAACCGGCGGCACAGGGCGTCGAGGATGGCCCGGTCCACCTTGTCCAGGCCGAGCTGGTCGATCCCGAACAGGTCGAGCCCCTCGGCGGCGGTGACCGCGCTGATCCGCCCGTCCCCCCGCACCTCGGCGAAGTCCCGCACCCGGCGCAGCAGTCGGTTGGCGATGCGCGGCGTCCCCCGCGACCGCTCGGCGATGCGGCGCGCCCCCTCGGGCTCCACGTCGACGCCCAGGATCCGCGCCGAGCGGGCCACGATGGCCTCGAGCTCAGCCGGCGAGTACAGGTCCAGGCGGCCGACGAACCCGAACCGGTCCCGCAGCGGCCCGGCCACGAGCCCGGTCCGGGTGGTGGCACCCACGAGCGTGAACCGGGGCAGGTCGAGCCGGATGGACCGGGCGGTCGGGCCCTTGCCGATCAGGATGTCGATCTTGGCGTCCTCCATCGCCGGGTAGAGGATCTCCTCCACCGACCGGTGCAGCCGGTGGATCTCGTCGATGAACAGGACGTCCCCCGGCTGCAGGTCGGTCAAGAGGGCGGCGAGGTCCCCGGCCCGGGCCAGCACGGGACCCGAGGTCACCCGGAGGCCCACGCCCATCTCGGTGGCGACGATGCCGGCCAGCGACGTCTTGCCGAGCCCGGGCGGCCCGGCAAAGAGCAGGTGGTCGACCGGCTGGCGCCGTCCCCGCGCCGCCTGCAGGACGATGTCGAGATGCTCGACCAGGTCGGGTTGCCCCACGAACTCCTCCAGCCGGCGGGGGCGGAGCCCGGCCTCGTCCTCGACCTCCTCGGACGGTCCGGCGGCCGGATCGACCTCCCGCGCCGCGTCCGGCTCCGGCTCGGTCAGCACCTCGCGGCGCGCCGACCCGCTCACCGAGACGCCAGGTCCCGCAGCGCGAGGCGCAGCAGCTCCTCCACCCCGACATCGTCGCGCCGGCCGTCGAGCGCACGGCGAATCTCCTCGGGCCCGTACCCCAGCTCGGCCAAGGCGGCCCGGGCCTCGGTGCGAGCCGAGCCGGCGGCCCCGGCCATGACCGGGGCGACCTCGGGGAGCTCGAGGCGGCTCTTCAAGTCGAGGACGAGGCGGGCGGCGGTCTTGCGGCCGATCCCGGGGACGGCGCACAGCGTGTCGACGTCGCCCTCCAAGACGGCGGTCGTGAGGGCTGCCGGCGACAGGGCCGAGAGGACGGCCAGCGCCAGGGACGGCCCCACCCCGTGAGCCCCCAGGAGGGCCTCGAAGCATCGCCGCTCCTCGTCGTGGGCGAACCCGTAGAGGACGATGGCGTCCTCGCGCACGTGGGTGTGGACGTGGAGGAAGACCTCGGCGCCCGTGGCGAGCACGGCCGCCGTCCCCGTCGGCACCGAGACCCGGTACCCGACCCCGCCGACCTCCACCACCACCTCGCCGCTCGGCCCGCGGGCGGCCACCGTGCCCCGCAGCGACCCGATCACCGCAGCGCCCCGTCGAGGGCCCGCCGCAGCGGGGCGCCGGTCAGGTGGCAGACGGCGAGCGCCAGCGCGTCGGCGACGTCGGGCGGCCGGGGAACGGCGGCCAGCCCCAGCACGGCGGTGACCATGCGCTGCACCTGCTCCTTGGTGGCGCTGCCATAGCCGACGAGCGCCAGCTTCACCTCGTTGGCCGTGTACTGGGCGACGGTGCAGCCGGCCGAAGCCGCCTCGGCCAACGCCAGGCCGCTGGCCTGGCCGACCGACATGGCGGTCCGGGCGTTCACCTGGAAGAAGACCCGCTCCACCACCGTCACGTCGGGCCGGTGCTCGGCCACCAGGGCGTGGAGCTCGTCGCGGAGCACCCGCAGCCGATGGGGCAGCTCGGCCGCCGGGTCGGTCTCGATCACGCCGGCCGCCACGGCGACGAGACCGCCGTCGCCGGTCCGCCGGACCAGCCCGTAGCCGCAGCGGGACAGGCCGGGGTCCACCCCCAGGACGAACATGCGTTCGACAGTACCGCACCGTCCGGCGCACGCGGTGGCTTTCGGGACCTGGGCGTCGCCGGCGCCAGCGCCGGGGTGAGGTGGGCCGGCGGGCGTCGCCCGCCGGCGCCAGCGGTCAGCCGGCGTAACCGGCCAGCACCGACTCGGGGATGTCGTAGTTGGCGTGGATGGCCTGCACGTCGTCGTGGTCGTCGATGGCGTCGAGCAGCCGCAGCACGCGCTGCGCCTCCTCGCTGTCGGCGATCTCGACGGTGGTGGTCGGGATCATCGTCAGCTCGGCGCTGGTGGGGGTCATCCCGGCCGCTTCGAGCGCGGATCGCACGGCCGCCAGGTCGGTGGCGGCGGACACCACCTGCCACCGCTCGCCCACGTCGTTCACGTCCTCGGCCCCGGCGTCGGCCGCCACCTCCATGATGGCGTCCTCGTCCAGCGAGCGCTCCAGCTCGACCACGCCCTTGCGCTCGAACTGCCAGCTCACGGCGCCCGGCTCGGCCAGCGAGCCTCCGTTGCGGTTGAAGAGGTTGCGCAGCTCGGCCGCGGTGCGGTTCCGATTGTCGGTCAGGGTCTCCACGAGGACCGCCACGCCCCCCGAGGCGTAGCCCTCGTAGGAGACGGCCTCGTAGCGCACGCCCTCGAGGTCGCCCGTCCCGCGCTTGATGGCGCGCTCGATCGTGTCCATCGGCACCGAGTCACTGCGGGCCCGCTCGTAGGCGGTGCGGAGCGCGGCGTTGTTGTTGATGTCGCCGCCACCCTCGCGGGCCGCCACCTCGAGGGAGCGGATGTGCTTGACGGTGCGCTTCGAACGCGCCGCGTCCTGCGCGCCCTTGCGGTACTTGGTCGTTGCCCACTTCGAGTGACCCGACATCTCCGAGCGTCCTTCCTACCTTCAAGGCCGGTGCGGGGGCACCGGCGATGCTATCGGCCGTGGCACGCCGCAGGTCTCGCCATGGCGGCGAACATCTGCTGCAACCGGCGGTCCGCCGTGAGCTCGGGGTGGAACGTCGCCGCCAGGATGTGGCCCTGGCGGACGAGCACCGGCGAGCCGTCTCCGTCCTCGGTGGCGAGCACCTCCGCCCCGGGGCCGACCTCCACGACCACCGGGGCGCGGATGAACACGGCCGGCACGGGCTCCGTGCCCAGCTCGTCGGTCGCCGGCGCCGCCCGCCCCTCGAACGAGAAGCGCTGCGGGCCGTAGCCGTTGCGGCGCACGGTGCAGTCGAGCACCCCGAACGACCGCTGGTCGGGGCGCCCGTCCTCCACCCGGCCGGCCAGCAGGATGAGCCCGGCGCAGGTGCCGAACACCGGCATCCCGCCGACGATGGCCTTCTCCACCGGCTCGAAGAGCCCCGAGGACTCGAGCAGCATCGAGAGCGTGGTCGACTCGCCGCCGGGGAGCACCAGGCCGTCCAGGCCGTCCAGGTCCGCCGGGCGCAGGACGCGCCGGGTCCGGACGCCAACCTCACCGAAGGCGACCTCATGCTCCCGGACGTCGCCTTGGAGTGCGAGGACGCCGACGGTCGCCGCCGGCTCCTCCATCACTACCAGCCGCGATCGGCCAGCCGCTCGGTGAGCTCGGAGAGCTCCTCCCCGCGCATGGCCTCGCCCAACCCGGTCGAGACCTTGGCCACGTGCTCCGCGTCCCGGAAGTGGGTGGTGGCCTCCACGATGGCCCGGGCCCGTCGGGCCGGGTCGTCGCTCTTGAAGATCCCCGATCCGACGAACACCGCCTCGGCCCCGAGCTGCATCACCAGCGACGCGTCGGCAGGCGTGGCGATGCCGCCGGCGCAGAACAGCGGGACCGGGAGGCGGCCGGTCTCGGCGATCTCCCGCACGAGCGCGATCGGCGCTCGGAGCTCCTTGGCCCAGCCGAAGAGCTCGGCGCTGTCGGCCCTCGTGACGGCACGGATGTCACCGGTGATGGAGCGCAGGTGGCGCACCGCTTCCACGATGTTCCCCGTTCCCGCCTCCCCCTTGGAGCGGATCATGGCGGCACCCTCGGAGATCCGGCGCAACGCCTCGCCGAGGTTGGTGGCGCCGCAGACGAACGGCACCGTGAACGGCCACTTGTCGATGTGGTGGGCCTCGTCGGCCGGGGTCAGCACCTCGCTCTCGTCGATGTAGTCCACCCCGAGGGCCTGGAGGACCTGCGCCTCGGCGAAATGCCCGATGCGGGCCTTGGCCATGACCGGGATCGTCACCGCCTCCTGGATGCCCTGGATCAGCGCCGGGTCGCTCATGCGCGCCACCCCGCCGTCGCGGCGGATGTCGGCGGGGACCCGCTCCAGCGCCATGACGGCGACGGCACCGGCGTCCTCGGCGATCTTGGCCTGTCCTGCGTCGACCACGTCCATGATCACGCCGCCGCGGAGCATGTCCGCCAGGCCGCGCTTCACGGTGAACGTGCCAGTCTCGCGCTCTCCGGTCGCCGTCATGCCTCCCATGCTACCGGGTCGCACCCACCCCCTCCGGCGCTCACCACTCCGCCAGCGCGTCCATCCGCACGGCGGTTGCATCGAGCTCGCCGACGGGCGCGGGGTCGGCCGCGCCGACCATGGGGTCGATCCAGACCCACCGGGTGGCGGTCCAGCGCCGCCCGGTGAAGACCGAGCCCGGGGCGGGGCGCGGCCCCGCCCCGAACGCCTGGAGGGCCCCGTGCAGCCCCGGCGGGTAGCGCACCGCGAGCACCGCGGCCCGGTCGGCGCCGTACTCCCGGCCGCGCCCGACGGCGCGGTGCAGCGCCCCCTCGGAGCCGGTCAGCGCGGCCACGACGCCGGCGGTCGCCACCGCCACGGCGGAGACGGTGGCGTCGTGGCGCTTCACGTGGGACAGCTCGTGGGCAACCACCCCCTCGAGCTGGATCAGGTCCAGGCGGGCGAGCAGCCCGGTGGTGCACACCAGCACCTCGCGACCCCCGGGGCCGGCCAGGGCGCAGGCGTTGGGCACCGGGTCGTCCACCAATCGCAGCTCGGGCACCCCCACGCCGAGCGTGGCGCACAGGCCGTCCACCTGGTTGGCCAGCGCCGGCACGTCCTCGGGCCGGACCGGGCGCCCGCCAACGAAGGAGAGCGCCATGTCGACCGCCCGCCGGTGGACGAGGAGGGCCAGCCCGGCCAGCACGACCACGGCGACGACCGCGCCGACGACCGGGCCCGCCACCAGGCCGAGCACCACGCCCAGCACCAGTGCCGGGGGGGCGCCCGCGCCGAGGCAGAGGAGCTGCACGCGGCGCCGGTTGGCGGCAACGCGGGCCTGGTTCTCCCGGTCGGAGGCGTCGTGGGCGCTCGGGCTCATCGTCGGACGATGGTACCCCCGCCGGCCGGTGCCCCCAGGGCCCGCCGGTAGAGGTCGACGTAGCGGGCCGCCAGGCGGTCGAGCGACCACGCCTGGGCGTGGGCGATGGCGGCGGCCAGGGCCCCGGGGTCGGGCGCGTCGGAGAGCACCCGGGTCAGGGCCGCGCCGAGGGCGGCGGCGTCACCGGGTGGGACGAGGGCGGCGTGGCCGCCCGCCGCGGCGCGGTAGCCGGCGATGTCGGAGGCGACGACCGAGCAGCCCGCCGCCATCCCCTCCAGGAGCACGATGCCGAAGCTCTCGCCCCCGAGCGAGGGGGCGCACAGGGCGGTCGCTCGCAGCAGCCGCTCGGTCACCTCCTCGTCGCTCAGCTGGCCGAGCCACCGGACCCGCTCGGTCCCCGGGTGCGCCGCTCGCAGGCGGTCCGTCTCGGGTCCGACGCCCGCGATCCACAGCTCCGCCGGGGGCGCCACCGACCGGAACGCCTCGAGCAGCACCTCGAGACCCTTGCGCCGTTCGTGGCGCCCGAGGAACAGCACCGCCGGGGGGCCGGCCGGCGCCGGGCGGTCGCGGCGGAACCGGGCCAGGTCCACCCCGTTGAAGAGCACGTCGTAGGTGCCGCCGCAGATCGCCGACGCCGTCTCGCGCGCGACCTCCGAGACGGCGCAGCGCACCCGGACCCGCCGGGTCGCCCACCGCCCGAGCGGCGCCACCAGCCCGTAGGCGCCACCGCCGCCGGCACGGTGGAACGTCGCCACCACCGGCCAGCGCCGCGAGGCGAGGAACCCGTAGCCGACGAGCGGGGCGAGCGGCTCGTGGAGGTGCACCACGTCGGCACGCCATGCCGCCGCAGCGCGCCGTGCCCGCAGGGCGGCAGCGGGCGACAGGGACACCGGGGCCATCGACCCGTTGGCCGGGAGCGCCACGGCCCGTCCGACGGCGTACTCCTCGGCCGGCCCCCCCGGCACCCAGCCAGGCCGCCGGTCGTCGGGGGCGAGCACGACCGCCGCATGGCCGGCGGCAACCAGGGCGGCGGCGAGCCCCCGCACCTGCCCCTGGACCCCCCCGGGGCGCGACAGGTCGTAGGGGCTGACGAGCGCGACCCGCAGCCCTGGCTCAGGCACCACGGTCGCTGGGCCAGTTGGGCTGGTAGAGGTGCCACTGCTCCGGGGCCCGGCGCACCATCCACTCGAGCCGGACGGCCAGCTCCTGGGTGAGGCGGGCCACGTCGTCACGCAGGCGGCCGGTGCGGGTGGCCTCGACCGGCCTTGTCACGACGGCGTGGTGGTCGCTGCCCGGCCCGCTGTACACGACCGCCGGCAGCAGCACGGCGCCCGTGCGCAACGCCAGGGTGGCCGGTCCGGCGGGCAGCGTCGTGCGCTCGCCGAAGAACTCGACCTCCACGCCGTTGCCCACGATGTCGCGGTCACAGAGGAGCCCGACCACTCCCCCGGCCCGCAGGACCCGGAGCACCGTCCGGCCCGACTCGTCCCCGAGCGGCACGATCTCCAGGCCCATGGCCCGCCGCTGCTCGACGAACCAGTCGAAGAGCTGCGGGGGCTCGACCCGCTCGGCCACGCTCGTCATCGGATGGCCGTCGGCGGCGATGAAGGCGCCGCCCCACTCCCAGCTTCCGATGTGCGGCAGCGCCACCACGACGCCTCGTCCCGACTCCGCCGCCTCCACGAACCGCTCGTAGCCGTCCAGCACCAGGCGCCGGCGCACCTCCGCCGCGCCGGTGGCGGGCAGCCGCGCCCCCTCGACCCAGTAGCGGGCGTAGCTGCGGTACGAGCGGATGGCCCATCGCCGGACCACGGCGGGGTGGGGCTCGACGGCCGGGGAGGTCGACGACAGCACCCGCGCCATGTGACGCTCGCGCATCGGCAGGGTGCCCCCGGGGCGCCGGGCCATCACCGCGCCCACGGTGGAGGCCACGAGGGAGGCCACGGGCTCGGGGAGCACGCCCAGCCCGGCGCCCGACACCCGGAAGGCGGCGTAGGTGGCGAGCCCCCGGAGCCGCTCAGACGTCACGGTCGCCGGCGCCCGGGGGCCGGCGCTCAGACGTCACGGTCGCCGCCGCCCGGGGGCCGGCGCCCGTCACGCCCCGGTCGGCGCACACGGGCCGCGGCGCTCCGCTCCCGGCGTGCACGGGCCCGTGCCGTCCTGCTGGCCAGCGCCTCCTGGCGGCGGGCGCGCCAGCGGGCCACCAGCTCGCCCTGGCCGCCGCCCCGCACGGTGCCGTCCCGCCGCGCCCGCCAGCGGGCACCGGCGGTGCTCTCCGAAGGGAGCCGCACCGGCCCCTGTGCCGCCCGCCAGGCACTGACGAAGCGGGCGCCGGCGGTCACCAGGGTGAGCCCGAGCAGCGCCCAGAGGACCGGGACCAGCAGCCAGGGCTCGAGGAAGCCGGCACCGAGCAGGATCATGCGCTCGGCCCGCTCCATCAGGCCGCCGAAGATGCCGCCGTTGGTGACCGGGAGACCGAGCGCGTCGGCCTTGGCCCGCACGTAGGAGACGAGCGACGCCGCCCCGAGCACGGCGAGCGGGAGGAGGGCGAGCTCGCCGTCGTGGACGGAGACGAGGTACCAGGCCACGCCAGCCATGAGGACGGCGTCGGCGACCCGGTCGCTCACCGAGTCGAAGAGGGCGCCGCGCACCGACGCGGTGCCCGCCGCCTTCGCCACCGGGCCGTCGAACAGGTCGTGGAAGCCGGTGACCGCCAGCAGCGGGATGCCGATCAGCAGGTGGCCCGTGGCGACGACCACCGCCGTGGCCACGGCGAAGGCGAGGCCCGAGGCGGTGAGCACGTCCGCGGTGACGCCGATGCGCACCAGCGTCCGCCCCACGGGCCTGGTCGCCCGGTCCACCCGATGGCGCCAACGACCGTCGAACACTCGTTGGACACTACCACCGCGCCCCTCGCCGCCCGGCTCCCCGCCAGGCCCGTCACGTTGTCGTTGTGCCGTGCCCGGGGGGCCTGCGTACTATCGGGGGCGACACGGGCACAGGCCGGCGGGGGGCTGCCGGCACCGCCCGGGAGGAGGTCTCGCCGTGGCCAATCGTGCGCCGTCGGACATCCGGAACGTGGCCCTCGTCGGCCACCACGCGGCCGGGAAGACCACCCTGGCCGAGGCGTTGCTCTTGGCCACGGGCGCCATCAGCCGCCAGGGCTCGGTCGACAAGGGGACGACCGTCTGCGACTTCGAGCCCGAGGAGACGTCGCGCCAGCTGTCGGTGTCGTTCTCCATCGCCCCCGTGACCGTGGACGGCGTCACCGTCAACCTGCTCGACGCCCCCGGCTACGCCGACTTCGCCACCGACATGCGCGACGCCCTGGCACTGTGCGACCTCGCCGTGGTGGTGGTGAGCGCGAGCGACGGGGTCCAGGCCCAGACCGAGGACGCCTGGCGCACCGCCGCCGCCCTCGGGCTGCCCCGGGTGGTCGTCATCGACAAGCTCGACCGCGAGCGGGCCGACTTCGAGCGCACCCTGGCCGAGGTGCGGGCCGCCTTCGGCGCCGGCATCGCCCCGGTGGAGCTCCCCATCGGCGCCGAGGCCGACTTCCGCGGCGTGATCGACCTGCTCGACGACA
>JAJYVT010000115.1 GCA_021791845.1 Actinomycetes bacterium
CTTGGGCTTCGGGGTCCCCGCCCCCCAGACCGACTGGGGCACCATGCTCTCCAACGGCATCTCGGCCGCCGGCAACGGCTGGTGGTGGGAGGTCTACCCCGTCGGCATCGCCATCGTGCTCGTGGTCGTGGCCTTCAACTTCATCGGCGACGCCCTGCGGGACTCCCTCGAGGTGCGGACCCAGCGGCGCTAGTCGATTGATTCCAAGGGGTCCGGCCTCGCTTGGGACCACCATGTCGTCGTGCCGGACGGTCTGGTCGACCGAGAGGCCCGGTGCACGGCGGTGGAAGCGATCAACTCCAGGACGTCACGACCTCCATCAGCTCTGCGGCGACCCACCACCGCATCGGTCGGCCCGGTACGCCCGAGCGCAACTCGAGTGGCGACAGGATGCCGAGCCGCTCGAAGCGGTGGAGTACCAGGCGGGCCGCCTCGCCGGTGATGCCGAAGCGTGCGGCCACCAGCGGTGCGGAGACGACCGGGTGCTCGGGCAGCATGTCGAGCACGGCCCAGAACGTCGCGCCCGTTCGTACCGGTCGTCCCCCCGTCGTTCTCACCGTTGCTGCCCGCTCGCGCCATCTGGCCATGAGCTCCTCGATGTCGACCACCAACGACGAAGCGACGTTCGCCGATCTCTCCAGCGTGCCGGCGAACCACTGCACCCAGCGGGTGAGCTGGTCGAGCCGGTAGAACGTGAGGCCCGACAAGTACCCCCCTGGATCTCGGGCCACGAACAGGCTGAACGGCGGCGGCACCAGGACACCGAGCCGTCGGACCAGCAACCAACCGATCAAGACCCTCCCGAGGCGGCCATTGCCATCGGCGAACGGATGGATCGACTCGAACTGGGCGTGCACGATGGCCGCTTGGGTGACGACGTCCAAGCCCTCGGCGTTGGCGAACTCGACGAGGTCGTCCATCAGGGCAGGGACGAGCTCGTGGGGCGGCGCGACGTATGCGGCCTCGGTTGGTGAGCGGCCACCCACCCAAACCGGACGGTCACGGAATCCTCCGATCGAGTTCGGGTCGCGTTGCTGCGTGGTGTGGTCCATGAGGCGGCGGTGCCATCCGAGGAGGGCATCGATGGTCAGTGCGTCGCGCCGGGCCGACTCGACCGCCGCTGCCACGACGGCCAGGTTGTCGGCGACCCATGCCGAAGGGCCGGTCATCAGCGGCACGACCTCGGCCGCCGCGATCTCTTCGAGTGGGGCACGGATCTGCTCGAATGCCGAGCTGGCGACTCCCTCCGAGCGGAGCAGGAGCCTGGCCAGGGGTTCCCAGGCCACCGGTAGCTGGCCACTCGATCGCTCGACGGCGGCGATGGCCTTCTCCGTCGAGCGCACCACCGGCTCGGGCAGTTCCACTATCAGGCCAGCGAGCATCGGTGGCACCGACGCAGTCACCGGGCGCCCCTGCCACTCGATAGCCGTCTCCTCGAAGGGGAGGCTTCCTCGAGAAATACCCCTCATACTCCAAGGATATAGTCAATTCACTTGGAAAACCGAGGAACTTCTCCAAGTGGCCAGGTACGGATCCGACCCCTTGGAATCAATCGTCTAGGAACTGGGCGGCTCGGCGCGGGGCCCGTGGTGGCCCTGTGGGGCCGCAGCGGGCCCGAGACGTTCTGGCCCGGGCCCGCCCCCGACGGCTCAGGCCGGCGTGACGCTCAGGCCTGCGCCGCGGCTGTGGCCGACGGCGTGATCGAGACGGGGGTCTCGAGCGGGAAGTGGCAGGCCGCCATGTGCCCGTTGCCGAAGCTCACCAGCGGCGGGACCTCTTCGGCGCACCTCTCCTCGGCCCGTGGGCACCGGGTGCGGAACCGGCAGCCCGACGGCGGGTCGACGGCCGAGGGCAGCTCGCCCCGCACACCCTTGGCCGCCACCTTGAGCCGGGACTTGACCGGGTCCGCCTCGGGAACGGCATCCAGGAGTCCTCGGGTGTAGTGGTGCGCCGGGTGGTCGTAGACCTCGTGCGCCGGGCCCATCTCGACGAGCTTGCCCAGGTACATGACCCCGATCGTGTCGGCCATGTAGCGCACGACGGCCAGGTCGTGGGAGATGAGCACGAGCGTCAGGCCGTGGCGTGTCTGCAGGTCCTTCATCAGGTTGAGGATCTGCGCCTGGATCGAGACGTCGAGGGCGGACACCGGCTCGTCGGCCACGATCAGCTTGGGCTCGAGGGCCAGGGCCCGGGCCAGGCCGATGCGCTGGCGCTGGCCACCGGAGAACTCGTGCGGGTACCGGTCGACGGCCGTCCGGCTGAGGCCGACCTCGTCCATCAGCTGGCCCACCCGCCGGCGCTGGTCGGCGGCGGACCCGATGCGCTGCACCTTCAGGGGCTCCCGCACGATCGAGCCCACCCGCATGCGGGGGTCGAGCGAGGCGTAGGGGTCCTGGAACATGAGCTGGACGTCCCGCCGCACCCGTCGCAGCCGCTGCCCGGTCAGGTCCTGGATCTCCCGGCCCTCGAACCGCAGCTTGCCGCCGTTGGCCTTCTCCAGCGCCACGACGAGGCGGCCCACGGTGGTCTTCCCGCAGCCGGACTCACCCACCAGCCCGAAGACCTCGCCCTTGCGGATGGAGAACGAGACGTCGGACACGGCCTTCACGGTCCCGACCTTGCGGCGGAAGATGCCGCCCTTCATGACCGGGAACTCCTTCACCAGGTGGTCCACCCCGAGAAGCTCGGGCAAGCCCTCCAGCTGGGACTGCCGGGCGACGATGGCGGACTCGATCTCGGCGGTGGAGCGGACCTGCACCGCCACCGGCCGGTGCTCCACGTTGACCGGGTGGAAGCAGGCGAACCGGTGCGGCCCGTCACCGTTCAGCGCCGGGTCGGCCACCTCGGCCAGCGGCGGCTCCTTCTCCCGGCAGATGTCGGTGGCGTACTGGCAGCGGGGGTTGAAGCGGCAGTTGGTGTGCTTCTTCGAAAGGTCCGGGGGCAGGCCGGGGATGCTGATCAGCCGGTCGCCGGTGTGGGAGTCGAGCTTGGGCACCGACGCCAGCAGCGCGTCGGTGTACGGGTGGCCCATCTTGGCGAAGAGGGTCTCGGTGGTGGCCTCCTCGACCACCTTGCCGGCGTACATGACGACCACCCGGTCCGTCCGTCCGGCGATCACCCCCATGTCGTGGGTGATGAGGATGACGGCCATCCGGAGGCGCTCACGGAGGTCGTCGATGAGGTCCAGGATCTGGGCCTGGATGGTGACGTCGAGGGCCGTGGTCGGCTCGTCGGCGATGAGGAGGGTGGGGTCGCAGGCCAGGGCCATGGCGATCATCACCCGCTGACGGAGGCCGCCGGAGAGCTCGTGGGGGTACTGGTCGAGGCGCTCGGCCGGACGGGGCATGTCGACCAGCTGGAGGACCTCCAGCGCCCGAGCCCGCGCCTGCTCCTTCGACGCGTTCCGGTGGAGGCGCACGGCCTCGGAGATCTGGCGCCCGATCGTCATCGTCGGGTTGAGCGACGTCATCGGGTCCTGCGGGATCATGGCGACCTCGTTGCCGCGGACCTTGCGCATCTCCTTCTCGCTCAGCTTGGCCAGGTCGCGACCGTTCAGGACCACGTTCCCGCCGCTCACGTGCCCGTTGCTGGGCAGGAGCCGCATGATGGAGAGCCCGGTGGTGCTCTTGCCGCACCCCGACTCCCCGACGATCCCGACCGACTCGCCCTGGTCCACCGTGAGGGACACGCCGTCGACGGCGACGACGGAGCCCGATCGCATGTGGAATTCGGTCCGCAGGTCGTTCAGTTCCAAGACGGCAGGCATCGAGGAAAATCTAGTCGGGGCCGGGTGCATCGCGCAGGCGAGCAGGGCACGCGCCCGCCGGCCGGGGATGCGGGAGGCCGGCGGGGCGGGAACGTCAACCGGCAGCGGGGGCTGCGACCCAGGGGTAGGCGAGGGTGCCGTGCTCGAGCACGACCGTCCGCCCGCAGCTGTTCACGACCTCGGGGTCGTCGGACGCCACCACGACGACCCTGCCGTTGCGGGCATGGGCCTCGAACAGGCGGAGGACCCGCTCGCGGTTGCCGGGGTCCAGCTCGGCCGTGGGCTCGTCGGCCACGAGGACCGCCGGGTCGAGGGCGAAGGCGCGGGCGATCCCCACACGCTGACGCTCGCCGCCGGAGAGGCCGTCCACGGGGCGGGCGGCGTGCTTCTCGAGGCCGACGTCCGCCAGGGCCTGGGCGGTGCGGCGGGCGGCCTCCGCCGGCGGGACCCGCCGGGCTTGGAGCGGCAGCGCCACGTTCTCCGCCGCCGTGAGCCCCTGGACCAGCCCGTGGGTCTGCAGGATGAGGCCGGCCGACCTGCTGACGGCGTCGGAGCCCCCGTCGTCGGCGGCATCGCCCGTGCCCGCGCCTGCGCCGACGGGCACCTCCAGGAGGCCCTGGAGGTGGACCCGGCCACGGGACGGGGGCAGCGCGCCGGCGAGCACCAGGCAGAGGACGGTCTTGCCGGACCCCGACGGCCCCGTCAGCGCCACCGGCTCGCCCGGCTCGAGCACGAGGTCGATGCCGTCGAGCACCGGCCGCCCCCCGAGTGTGACGCCCACGCCCTCCAGGCGGAGGCTGGTCCGGGCTGCGGCGCTCACGGCTCCGACTCCGGGCTGAGGAGCTCCACCCCGCCGCCGATGCGAACCACCCGGACCCGGGTGTTGGGAGGGAGGGTCTCCAGGACGTCGGGGGGGAGCTGCACGGAGCCGGACCCGTCGACCACGGCGTACTCGGTCCCGTGGATGGCGTCCGCTCCGACCCGACCGTCCCGGATGGTGACCACCCGGGGGAAGAAGGCCGCCATGGACGGGTCGTGCGTGACCATGAGGATGGTCGTGCCGAGCTCGGCGTTGATCCGGAGCAGGAGCTGCATCACGTTGTAGGCCGACGTGGTTGTCAGCTGCGCCGTCGGCTCGTCGGCCAGGAGGAGCCTCGGGCCGGCGGCCACGCCGTTCACCACGGCCACCAGCTGCTGGACGCCGCGGGGCATCTGCGCCACGCGGACCCTCGCCAGCCCGCCCAGCCCGAGGATGTCGAGCAGCTCCTCGGGCGACCAGGGCGGCACCCGGCCCAGCACCCGGGCCCCGTGCTGGGCGAACCAGAGGTTCTCGAGGGTGGTGGCGAACGGCAGCACGTTGGCCGAGGTCCCCTGCACGATGTAGCCGATCTCCCCGGCCCGGAGGGCCCGGCGCTCGCCTCCGCGGAGCCGGCGCAGGTCCACGCCCCCGACCCGCACCACCCCGGCCGAGGCCGTCATCACCCCGGCGATGAGCCGCAGGACGGTGGTCTTGCCCATCCCCGAGGGGCCGAGCAGGGCGAGCGTCTCGCCCGGCTCGACGTCGAGGTCGACCCCCCGGAGGCCGACGACGTCCTCGCCGGCCTGCCGGTAGAGGTGCACGACGCCGACGAGGTGCACCGCCGCGCCGCCACGCCGGTCCGTGCGCTCCGGCTGCTGCCGGCCGGCATCCGGCGGTGGCCCGGTCGCGGTGGGCGCCGCTCCCGGCTGGGCCGGGAGGCCGCGACCGCCCCTCATGGCTGCCCCCCTGCGAGACGTTCGACCGCCGCCCCCCGGGCGACCACGGCCGAGCCGACGAGGACGGTGGCCCCGAGCGCCAGGACGACCGCGACCACGGTCGTCGCCAGGTCGAGCGCGGGGAGCCCGAGCTGCAGGGGCGGCCCGGGGGTGCGCACCACGAACTCGGGCACGGAGCGCAGCGCCACGACGGCCGCCACCGCTCCGGCGACCGCTCCGACCACGATGCCGGTGAGGAGCACGAGGGCCTGTTCGATCTGGACGGCGTGGCGCAAGGTGGCGTGGTTGACGCCGACGGCCCGGAGGGCGGCCAGCTCCTCCTGCCGCCGCCGAGCGGCGGAGGAGAGGGTGAACGCCGTCGCGCCGATCACGAGCAGCGCCGCCGCGACCGCCGCCACGAGGTAGAGCAGGTACGCCACGGTGAGCCCGTTGTGGTCGAGCCGCTGCACGGCGCTGGCGGCCGTTCGCTGCGAGAGGACCCGCAACCCGTGCGCCCGGAGGGCGCCGACGATCGAGGCCGGCGCCGACTTGGCCAGCCAGACCTCGCTCGTCTCGGCCACGAAGCGGCCCGACTGGTAGCGCTCGATCGCCTGGAGTGTGGCGAGCACGGCGTCACCGTGCACGCCGGGCAGCGCGGCGACCTCGCCCACCGTGTGGCCGGGGAGCGTGCTGCCGTCGAGCCCGACGACGAGCGGGCCGCCGTCGCCTGACGCTGTCGAGCTGGATGTGGGCGTCACGATGACCGGGACCGCCGACGGCACGTCCTTCGGTGCGAGGACCAGGCCGGTCCCGTCGATCAGCGAGAACCGTGCCTCCAGGCCGGAGCTGCTGCCCGAGAGCTGGGCGCCACCCAGCGGGAGGAACCAGTCCTGCGAGTTGCCGAGGCCCGCGGACAGCGTGCGCCAGCCCCCCGATCTCGCCTGCTGGCGCAGGGCCCGGATCGTCATGGTCACCGCCGGTGACCGGGTGCCGGCCGGCACCTTCGGCGGTGACCATGTGACGGAGAGCCCGACCAGCCGGCAGCCGCCCGGACAGTAGCTGTAGAGCCCGGCGGTGTAGCGGTGGAGGCCGGGCGTCAGCGATCCCAGGGGCAGTGTGGTGGTGAACTGTGTATCGACGTCGTACACCTCCAGGCTGAGCTGCGGTGGCGGCGTGACGTGCCCGGTGGAGTCGATGGTGAACGCCACCCGGCGCCCGGCGACCCGGATCTCCGGCGCCAGGCCCGTGGGGTGGAGCCGCCGGGCGGCGGTGGCCGTGCGGAGCCCGAGGTCCGTCGGCCAGATCGCCGTCGAGCCGAGCCGGCGGGCGTCCACGGCCAGCGTGGTGCCGTTGGCGGCGTGCTCGACCACGACCGGCATCGCCTCCCGGCCGTTGGGGTTCGCCGCCTGGACGTCCTTCAGGAATGTCGTGCCCTGGCGCACCGCGACGGACAGCACCCTGGTCGCCCCGACGCCGACCTCGGCCTTCTGGTTCCGGTTGAAGGCGGCGATGGCCCAGCCGCTGACGGCGAAGACGGCCAGGGCGACGGCGAGGGCCGTGAGGACCAGCTGGCTGCGGTACTCCCGGCGGCGACCGACGGTCCGGGTGGCCAGCGACGCCGCGAGCCGGGAGGAGAAGGCGTTCCGGCGGTTGACCACGTTGAGGATCCTCGGCAGCAGCCGAGCCGCCACCATGCCGAGCGCCAGGGCGAGCAGCCCCGGCGCCAGCGCGGCGAGGGGGTTGGACCCCGACCGGTCGGCGCCCGAGTCGCCCCCGACGGCCAGGGCGAAGAAGGCGGCGCCGGCCACGGCGACGACGACGGCGTCGCCGAGCAGCTGCCACCTCGACCGCCCGATCTCCCCCGGGGCGGCGTCGGCCGCCGCGCTCAGCCCTCCGACGAGCGATCGGCGGGCGCCGAGTCCCGCGGCGGCGACGCCCACGATGCCCGCCGCCACCGCCGCCCCGACCGCCAGGAGGTCGGCCGTGCTGCCGATCCTCGGCCCGAAGATGGCCGGCGTCACCGCCCCCGCCACCAGCCACGCGCCCAGGAGGCCGACGGGTACCGCGGCCCCGACCACGGCGACGGGCTCGGCCAGGGCCACGGCGATCGTGCTGCGCGACCGGAAGCCGCGCAGCTCGCCCAGCCGGACGTCGGGCTCCCGCTCGGCCGCCGTGCGGCTGGCCACGAAGTAGAGGACGAGGATGCCGAGGAGCACGAGCTCCAGGTCCACGACGTCGACGACGGTCGCCTCGGTGTGCTCGACGGAGCCGGCCTGCCCGAGCAGTGTGAGCATCCTCGTGCTGACCCGGACGCGGTCGTCGTGCAGCGCGTGGGACTCGAGGGACACGAGGTCGTGCTGGATGAGCCCGACGTCGCTCAGGGTGAGCGACCCCTGGCGGTAGGGCACGTTGGCTGTCACGTAGATCTTGCGGTGCGGCGCCAGCGCCCGCACCCCCTGGGGCGTGGTGAAGACGGAGTCGATCATGAGCAGGTCTGTCGGGCCGACGGCGTCGAAGCCGAAGTAGTTCTCCTCCCACCAGTAGGAGGCGAAGGGGTTGCCGGGGTGGTAGATGCCGACGATGGGCATCCGGACCTCGGGGGTGGTGGGGCTGAAGTCGACGGCCAGCGCGCCGCCGACCACGAGCCCGAGGGTCTGGGCGGTGCGTGTGCTGACGACGACCCCTTCCCCGGCCGGGCACCGGCCCTGGACGATGTCGAGGTGGGCGCAGACGCCGGTGCGGGCCACGATGGACCCGTCGTAGGGCTTTGTGCCCGAGAAGGGGATGCGGACCAGGTGGGCCGGCGGCGAGGCGTTCGCGCCGGCCTCCGCGGTCCCTGCCACCCCGGCCGGCCGTCGGAGCGCCACCGTCTCGGCGCTGCGGCCGCCCTGGTTCGCGCTGCCAGGGAGCGCGCTGCCAGGGGTCACGCTGCCCGAGGTCACCCCTCCCGGCCGCTGGGGCAGGATCGGGACCGTCCGGAAGCCGGCGCGCTCGGTCATGATCGGCGAGCCCCACCACCGGTGGCCGCTGCTCGGCTCGGGTGCGTTCCGGGCGAAGCGCTCCAGCCAGGCGCGGGAGTGGTGCCCGGAGATCGGGAAGGAGCCGTTCTCGATCGTGAGGCCGGCGTTCGCCGGCACGGCGCCGCCCAGCGTGCGGTTCAAGGCGAGCTGGTCACCGCTGCGCAGGTAGATCGGGCCGAAGGCGGCGGCGCCGCAGGCGAAGACGGCCACGGCGAACATGGCCAGGGAGCTGCGGCCCCGCCAGCGCAGTCCGTTGACGAGCAGTGCGGCGCGTACTCGACGGTTCACAGCCCATTGGCGACGGCCGTCGAGTGCAGCCACACGACCTCCCTCACCCGTCGAGCGGGTGCCTGTTGGTTCGGTGCCCCCGGCTGTGGCAGCCATGCGTCGGCCGCAGGCGACGACGGGCCGTCGGGTACCCGGGCGTTCCTTGCGCGCTGCCCGTACGCTAGCAATGCCGCGGCCATGTTGCGAGATCGTGACACCAGCGCGTCCGTTCTCGGACGGGATGCGTGTCACCGGCGGGCGGCGCCCCCGG
>JAJYVT010000116.1 GCA_021791845.1 Actinomycetes bacterium
GCGCTCTGGGGCGACGAAGTTGTAGGCCATGCACCTATCGTCGCTATCTCGCCTGGTCAGGTGGTGGATTTCACGCACGCGCTACCAGGGACTTCGCAGATCGGTCGGGGGTTCGTGCAACGGGCTCAGGTAGTTGTGCTTGGCGCTCGGGCGCGCGACGGTGGCCGGGACTCCCTGGCGGGATCGCTCGTTGGCCCTGGCTCGGGACTGCACGGCGTCGTACTTTTCGCGACTGACGATGGCCGGATGGGTCGGCTCCTCCGACCAGATCCAGGCCTCGGGCGGGTTGGTCCGGTTGTGTCCCTTCTTCCGGGCTCTCCGGTTCCACACCTGGAAGCCGGTGTACTTCGGGTTGCGGAGCACCTCGTTTTCGGGATCATCGCGGGGCAGGTACCACCAGAGGTACTGCTGGAGCGCAGCCTGGTGGATCATCGCGATGCCTTCCCCGGCCGTGAGCCCGCCCACCACCGCCTGGGCCGCCATGGTGAGGTCGGGGCGGCGGGCCTCGACCTCACCATGGCATGGTCGACCTCCTCGCCGCTCACGGGTGACCGCCGGGGCTTTCGACGAGCTCCTGACGTCCCGAGCGCAGTTCGGCCTGGTAGTCGAGGTAGCGCGATCGGCACTCGGCGGCGAGGCGCAGGAGGAGCCCCTCGATCAGCTCTGCGTGACCGGCGGGCACCCCCCCTTGCCAGGGAAGGGTCTCCTCCTGGTAGGTCGAGGATGGTGTCGTGGTCGGAGACGGCGACGGCGGCGAACCACAGGTCCCAGTGGCTCCAGGGACGGCCCGCCACATCCGACCACGGCTCCGGGCCGGACACGGGGACCCTCCGAGGCGTGCCGGTGGTCACGACCCTTCGCCCGTGCGCTCGGCGCGGAAGCCCGAATCGTCGCCGAGGTGGAAGAAGACGTGGCCCCGCAAGGACCCGTCCTCTTCGATCACCGCCCACCCGCGCCCAGTGGCGGGATCGCCCTCGTCGAAGCCCTCCCACGAGAACTCCACGCCGGGACACCCGTCGCGGGGTGCGTCTCGCCAGTCGAGACCACCTTGGACGGGGATGAAGCCGAGACTGCCCATGTGGTCGGCCCCGAAGTCGACGAACCCAGGGGCAACCAGGTCCACGTCCTCCTGGGCCCACAGGTCCATCTTCACGATCCTCCACCTTCCCACAAGAGCAGTCGGCGCCCGTCGGGACTTGCCAGCCACCGTTTCCGCCTTTCTCTCGTACAGGTCAGCCATGATCAGTGACCGACGACGATGCGCCGGTTGCCGGATCCCACGCGAGGCCGGTGGCCGTGTCGGCGATGACGGGATCCGCGAACGTGACGACCGCCGAGACCACCTCGGCGAACTCATCGGGAAGCCGCTCCTCCAGTTGTTGCTTTCTCCTCCACGCTGCCCAGCGCGCCTGTCCGATCTCCCCGTAGCCGTCGAGGGCCCGGGCGAGAGGGACGAGCTCGACCTGCCGGTGGCGGGCCACCTGGCGGACCGACGCGGTGAGACCCGCCCCGGCCAGCGAATGACGGCGGCTCAGAAGGTAGATGTCGGCGAAGTCCCGCCAGCGGGTGTTGACCGTCCCGCGTGCGACGGCGGTCACGATCTTCTCGGCGTGCACCATCACGAGCGGGTAGCCCCGCACGACGACCGCGCCGCCGAGCAGGCGCGGAAGGCGTAGGTCCTCGGGTGCGGGAACGATCGGGTCACCCACGTTGACATCGACGTGGAAGTGCGGGCGGGCCGTCGCCAGCTCGGCCTTCATCGTGACCCGCACACCGCTGTAGGCGTCCTCGTCTCGGATCACGGCTGCCGTCGCGCCGTCCACGTCGAACACCATGCCGTCGTCGAGGCGAAGCGCCGCAGGAACGACTCGAGGACGTAGAGGTGCAAAAGTTCGTCGACCGGGCGGCGATCGCCGCGAGCCTTGGTCCGCAGGTCGAGGTAGGTCTGACCCGCCCGGGTGGCCCGAGTAGGAGCGGTCATACGAGAACTTCCAGCGCCTGCCGCAGCGCGGGCTCGGCCCGGGGGAACTCCCGGGCGAGCTCGATCAGATGAGCAGGACTCCGGCCTGGGCGGTTGAGCCAGCGTCGTAGTGCCTCCCATGCGACGTCGCTCCCTTCGAGGTGGCGGAGGCGGACGACGTCGATGAGGGACCGCTCGGCTGAGTACAGGCCGATCGGCCGGCGGGCCCCGACCTCGAGCTCGCCGCGTCCCAGGTCGAAGGTGCGGGGGTGGAACTGGTGGATGCGGGACGGCGCCTTCAGGGACGGTCGAGTGCTTCCCCGGGGGATGGCGATGTCGATGGCGGCGGGGATGGCGTCGATCAGGCCGTGGCGCGCGAGCGCGGTCTCCAGGCACAGCGTCGCGTGCGGGACCCGCTCAGCGATCTCGATCAGGTCAGAGTCGGCGGGTGGGGCATCAGCCCAGCGGTAGACGCCGCCACCGAGCGCGAGGATCTTCCCGCTGTCGCGCAGGGTGTACAGCCGCCTGTCGCCGACGCCGGCCTCCTTGGCTTCGCCGTAGGTGAACGTGTCACCCAGCTCCTCTCGGAGATCCGAGGCTCCGGGGGTCCTCATGGCAGGAAATCATACCCACATCCATGGCATATGAGTAGGATTTCCTCCGCCCCCACCCGATCAGGTCGCGTCACACCAGCTCCAGCCGCCGCCTCACCCTCACCACCCGTCGGAGGACTGGCCCGGCTCCTGCCGGGGGCGCAGGTCTTCGAAGACTCGGCGCTCCCAGAGGACATCGAGCCGTCCATCATCGCCACCGTCCAGCTCTTTGCGTGAGCCCGGCGTTCCCGGTCGTCAGCGGCGCCGTTGTTGCGCTCGATCTTGCGACAGGCATCGCGCACACAAGCGGAATGCGTCGCCCTGCTCCAGCCTCTTCGTCACGGCTCTCAGTCCCGCCATCCCGGCCGGCGGACCGTGACGGAGCCAGCGTCAGGTCTGCGGCGGTGGTGTTGGAGGCGTACCTCGTATGCCGCCGTCCTCCGTGTGCGTGTAGATCGCCTGAGCACCGACGACGATCATTGCCTCTCGCTGTGGGCCGACAGCTTCGAGGACGTCGAGCAAGACCTCCGGGCAGCGACACCGTCGATCCTCATCGCGTCCAGCGGGGTGGCGGGCTTGGCGGAGCACCGCCGGAGCGGGAGCCCCGGCACGCGACGGCACCGGTGCCGGGGGTGTCCCGCTCCCGTGACATCCGTCAGCCGTACACGGACTGGATGACCGGGAAGGCTGCTTCGATCGTCGTGACGGGGAAGCTCTCGAAGGCGACCCAGGGAAGGTACTCGAGGACCACTTCGAGGTCCTTCACCTCGGTGCCCTTCGTCACGAGGACGCCGCCGCCCCCGTCCAGACGTGAGTAGTGCGCGATCACGCTCGGGCCGTTGCCCACGTCGGCGAACTTCTTCGTCAGCTCCCGGTACTCCTCCGGCCTGAGCCCCTCACGGTACCGGTACGTCATGATGAAGTAGGTATCCATTGGCATCACCTCCAGGTTGTTGCCCTTGCGAGTGTGGACGCCACGGATCGGAGCGACAAAGGGTCGAAGGTCCCTACCGGACGGGCGCCGAGGGTGTCGCGTGCCCGCAATGCTTCGGGCACGCACCCAAGGCGTGCGGGGCTTCGGGCAGCGCAGCAGCACGCACCCTGCGAGCCGTGCTGTGTGCGCACGGGCGACGTGCAATACCCACCCGGGTATGTCATGGTTGGGGCCTGCTTCGACGGTCCGTCCCGGGTAATCCGCCGGCTCGGGCGGCCGTCGGGGCCCAACCACGTCGGCGCGGAGCCGGCGGCCTCCCGTCAGCGCACCGACGACACCGCCGCTCCCCGTGAGGGGTGGTGCGGGCGGAAGAACGTGTGGACCTGACCGGAGATGGAGGGCCACAGGAGCACCGCCAGCGCCGCGCCGGCCACGACCGAGGCCACGACCAGCCACACCCGCAGGAGACGACCGCGCGGGCTGGTGCGGCGGTACCGGCGCTGGGCGCTGACGTCCCGGCGCACGATGCCCGGCACCTGCCACATGTAGGCCAGCACGTGGACCGCGAGGATGAAGAACCACGCCAAGAAGTCGTAGCGGTGGACCACGTCGAGCCAGCCGTAGGGGTCGTGCACCACCACGAGGGCGATCCCCGAGGCGAAGAGCACCACGGTCGTGGCCACGAGGAACGGCGCCAGCACCCGCAGGAGCCTGCCCGGCGGCCCCTTTCGCACGTAGTCGGGATGGCCGCTGTAGTACCGGACGAACCGCCATCCGGTGCTGCCCAGCTTCACCAGGACCGGCGGCACGAGGACGAGGCCGATGATCACGTGCATCGCCATCATGCTCCCGATGCGCAGCAGGGTGAGCCCCTCGACCAGCAGCAGCACGAACAGCACCGCCGCCGCCGCCGCCGTCAGCCGTTCGTTCGCTCCGACGCCGGTGCGCTCGCCGACCCCGGCGCCGAGCGACGCTCGCCGCTTGATGAGCGTCACGAGCTCCTGGCGGGGGTTGACCGCATCGGCGGTCCCCCAGCCGACGGTTCCGCCGGCCGCCGGTGCACTCGACACGACGGCGGTCGCGCCGGTGCCGGCTCCGGCTCCGGCAGCGGCGGTCCCGGCCTCGGCGGTCCCGGCCTCGGCGGTCGCGGCCCCCTGGACGGCGGCCGCCTGCGCGGCCCGAATCTGGTTCCCGTACGAGCGCCAGCGATGGGCGACGAGCGCCACGACGCCGATGACGACGAGGGCGGCGAGGACGTAGCCGGCGTCGCTGAAGGCGTGGATGATCGTGTGCCACCGGCTTCCCACGCCATAGCCGATGGCGGCCATCGCCCCGTCCCAGATGAGGCTGCCCGCCGCCGTGAGCAGGCCGAAGCGGACTGCCGGCACCTCGGCGACGCCGGCGGGGAGGGCGACGAAGTTGCGAATGACCGGGAACAGGCGGCCGCCGAAGACGCCCCAGCGGGGGTGACGGGCGTACCACGCCTCGGCCCGGTCGAGGTCGTGGTGCGTGAGCAGGACGTACTTGCCGAAGCGGTCGACGATCGCCCGGCCGGCCGTGCGCCCGATCACCCACGCCAGGTAGGCGCCGACCACCTCGCCGGTCGCCCCGACGAGGATGGCGCCGCCGAGGTTGAGGTGGCCCGTTGCGGCCAGGGCGCCGGCGAAGCCCAGCGTGAGCTCGGACGACGTCGGCACGCAGCAGGACTGGGCCACGCTCAGCACGAAGATGGCGAGGTAGCCGAACGAGCTGACGAGATTGGTGGGATTGATGAGGGCGTCCATGGACGGGTCCTTGTCGCTGGGTGCCGGGCGCAGCGCCGGCGTGCCGGGCGGGCACCATGATGGCTCGCTCCGGTGTCCGCCGGGTGCACGCCTGCCCGTTCCGCAGCGAAGGTGCCCGGCGGGACCGCTCCTGAGGGCGGAGAGTTCAGGAGGCCCCCCCTGGTCCCGCCGGGCGACCACCGAACGTACTACGGTTTGGTGACGGTGACATGACGGATCGGTGACGTCGATCGCCTCCGGCCCAACACCCCCAGCGTGGGGCTCAGCGGCCTTTGCCCCGGACGCGCCCAGACGCCCGGACGGCCGTCAGTCGAGCTCGACCTCCCGGAGCCGCCCGGTCTCCACCTCGTAGACGAACCCCCGGACGTTCTTGTGGGTGACGAAGGGGCTCGCCTTGATCCGTGCCGCCGTCTGGCGCACGTCGGACTCGGCGTCGCGGAACGACTCGAAGGCGAAGCTGGGACGGATTCCCGTCTCCGCCTCGACGGCGTCCTTCAGGGTGTCGTCGGTGAACGTCTGCATGCCGCACCCGGTGTGGTGGACGAGCACGATCTCCTCGGTGCCGAGCAGCCGCTGCGAGATGACGATGCTGCGGATGGCGTCGTCGGTGGCGACCCCGCCGGCGTTGCGGATGACGTGGGCGTCACCGTCGTGGAGACCGAGGAACTTGGCCGGGTCGAGGCGGGCGTCCATGCAGGCCAGCACCGCGACCCTCTTCGCCGGCTCCCCCGCCAGATGTGCCAGATCGAAGGACTCGGCATACGAACGGTTGTTGGCGAGCAGCTCGTCGGTGGTGGCCACGGGAACCCTCCTTCGGCTCGTTGCGGGCCGTGACCTTAGCGGGGCGCGGTGCCGGGGCCACGGCCGGTGCGGTGCGCCGGGTCTCCCACCGGCGGGCGTTTAGGCTTGGCGGGAGCACGCGGCGGAGGGAGGTCGGGTGTCGGAGGCGACCCACGGGGACGAGGCGGCGTTGTCGAGCGACGTCGCCGGCAGGCGGGAGAGCGGCCCAGAGCCGTGGTGGACGAGGTACACGACGGCGCTCACCGAGCACGCGCAGGACGTCGTGTCCGCGATCGTTGCCGCGTCGCTGATCCTGCTGGCGGCCGCCATCCTCGTCGACAGCATCGTGCACTTCTTCACCATGAAGGGCGCACTCCCGGCGCGGGCCACCACATTCCTGGACCGGATGCTCCTGGTCTTGATCCTGGTGGAGATCGTGCACACCGTGGTGCTCTCGCTGCGGGCCCATGCCCTGGCGGCCCAGCCGTTCATCGTGGTCGGCCTGGTGGCGGTCATCCGGAAGATCCTGTTCGCGCTGGGGAGCCAGGAGAAGCTGAGCGCGACGACCCTCGGCATCTACGTGGCGATGGTGGCCGTCTTTGTCGCCGCCCTCGTGGCCATCGAGGTCTTCGGCGGCAAGCGCCGTCCGAAGGCGTCGCCCGACGACCCGACGATCGGCCTTCACTGACCGACGAGGCGGGCGGCCACGACGGCGATGTCGTCCACGGTGGGCCCGCGTCGCTGCCGAGCCGACACGAGGTGGTCGAGCAGCCGGTCCGGCTCGATGGACGGTGCCGAGCCGACGTCGGAGACCAGCCGGCGAAGGCTGGCGTCCAACGGCTCGTCCCGCCGTTCCACGAGACCGTCGGTGAACAGGACCACGGCGTCGCCTGGGCGAAGCCGCCGCTCGTTCAGGACCGCCGGTCCGGGATGGCCGGCCCCGAGCGGCGGGAGGAGCCCACCCTCCATCAGCGCCACCCCTCCGCCCTCCCGGGCGACGATGGGGTGCAGGTGGCCGGCGGACGACCACCGGAAGCGACCCGACCGCTCGAGCCGGGCGCAGATGGCGGTGGCGAACGTCGGGGACTCGTCGGAAAGCCGGTGCAGGAGCCCGATCAGCTCGTGGGGGGCTTCGCTCACCAACCGCACCGCCGTCATGGCGGTGCGGATCTCGCCCATCCGCGCCGCAGCCTCCACGCCGTGCCCGGCGACGTCTCCCACACTGAGCGCCAGCTCGTCGGGGCGCAGCAGTTGGGCGTCGTACCAGTCGCCCCCCACCTGGAGCGTCGCCGCCGCCGGCTCGTAGAGGGCCGCCACGTGGAACCAGGGCCCCGTCGGAAGCGAGTGGGGGAGGAGCGCCTCCTGCAGGCTCCGGGAGACCCGGACGGCCTCGTGCCGGCGCACCGCCTCCATGAGCGCCATCGCCACTGACACGGCCACGTGCCCGATGTCGGCCACCACCGCCGGTGGTGGCGGCGCCGCACCCTCCAGGGCGACCCGGAGCACACCGACGCTCCGACGCTCGGCGACGAGGGGGAGGGTCACCCATGAGACGTCTCGGGCGGGGTCGGGCTCCACGGACCCGCCCGGGGGCGCCGGCCGGCGTGTGTCGTGACGCTCGTGGGCGAGGTCGGGGCGGCCGGCGCTCCGGGCGACGGCACCTTCGGCCGGCACGAGATCGGGTGGCATCCCTTCGCCGGCCAGGTCGATGCGGCAGGCGACGGCCAGCGTCGAAGTGAGCAGCCGGCACACCGCCCGCGCCAGCCCCTGGGGGTCGCTCGCGGCGCGCAGGGGCAGGAGGGCCGAGGCGACGAGGTGCGATGTCGGGACGGTGCCCCCCTGGTGTTGTCGCTGGGTTTGCGCCCTCCGCGCTCTTCGCATGGTGGGCCGGGCCGCCGTGGCTACGAGCCGAGGGTTCCCGCTGGCGATCGGGCCGGTGCCGCCGCCGCGGCCGACCGGACCGGTGCGGCCTGCCCGGTCGACGGGGCGCCCGAGGCGGGGCGGCGGGCCGGTGGACGGGCCGACGGGCGGCGCTCCCCGCCGGCCGGTTGCCGAGGGCCGCGCAGCCGGGCGCTGTTCCACACCACGAAGCCCGACGACAGCGCCATCGCCGCGCCGGCGATGAGCGGGTCCAACAGGCCCACGGCCGCGACGGGGATGGCGACGAGGTTGTAGGCGAAGGCCCACCAGAGGTTGGAGCGGATCGTGCGCAGCGTGCGACGGGCCAGGGTGATCGCGGCGGGCACCACGCGCAGGTCGTCGCGCAGGATGATCAGCTCGGCGGCGTTGATGGCCACGTCGGTGCCCGAGCCGACGGCGAGCCCGAGGTCGGCGGTGGCCAGGGCGGGCGCGTCGTTCACGCCGTCACCGACCATGGCCACGCTGCGGCCACCGGCCTGCAGGGCGCGGATGGTCGCCACCTTGTCCGAAGGGAGGGCGCAGGCGCGCACGTCCTCGATCCCGACCGCCTCGGCGACGGCTCGCACGGTCGGCTCGTTGTCGCCGGAGAGCAGCACGCAGTGCAGGCCCAGCGCCTGCAGTGCAGCGACCGCCTCCGGTGCGCTGGGGCGGAGGCTGTCGGCCACGGCGACGGACCCCGCGACCCGCCCGTCGATGCGCACCGTCACCACGGTGCGCCCGCTCGCCTCCCACGCTTCGCAGCGTTGCTGCAGGTCGGGCGGGAGGGCATCTGCGCCGAGGTCGGCCCGACCGGCGCTGACGTCGTGGCCCTCGACCCGGCCGCTCACGCCGAGCCCGGGCATGGCGGTGAACCCCTCCACCTGCGGGAGCGGCCCGGGGGACCGCGTCGCGATGGCCCGGGCCACCGGGTGCTCGGAGGCGGCCTCCAAGGCGGCGGCCAGCCGGAGCATGTGCTCGGGGTCGACGCCGGGAGCGGCGGCCACGTCGACGACCGCCATCCGGCCCTCGGTCACCGTCCCGGTCTTGTCGAGGACCACGGTGTCCACCTGCTTGGAGGCCTCCAG
>JAJYVT010000117.1 GCA_021791845.1 Actinomycetes bacterium
ACCTCACAAAGGAGGACGACATGGCGTGGCTGTTCATCTCCATTCCGATCATGGTGCTGGCGGTGGCCGTCGCCGTGGTTCCTGTCGCCTGGCAGTCCCTGCGGCTCCACCGCCACGAGCACGGGCGTCGTCCCGTCACCCCGGCGGCATAGCCGCCCGGCGTCCCGCCGGACCTCCCCCGACGACCGCTACTGCGCGCCCGGCAGGACCCGGGGCTCGATCCGCTCCTCCACCGCCCCGTCGCCTTCCCGCCGGACCGCGTACGCGCCCTTGCCGGCCACCTCGGTCACGGCCCATTCGAGCTCGGTCCCGCGGTACACGAGGCCCACCCCGTCGTCGGTGGCGTACCCGTCGGGGAGGGTGCCGTCGGCGATCAGGCGCTCGAACAGCGGGCGCCGCCGGGCCTCGGAGTCGTAGTGCACCCCGTTGGCGTAGGGCAGGAACCCGAGTCCGTTGGTCACCGGGCGGAGCTCGGGGCCGAACGAGTCGGTGGTCCCGCCCACGTGCCAGCAGAGCGAACCCGCCGACACGCCGGCGAGCACGACGCCCGCCTCCCACGCCCGGCGCATGATCGGGCCGATGTCGTGCACGGCCCACACCGCGAGCAGGTTGGCGACGCTGCCTCCCCCCACCCAGACCACGTCCTGTTCCAGCACCAGGCCGGCAACGTCGTCGACGGGAGGCATGGTGAACAGGTTCAGGTGGACGACGTCGATCCCGGCCACCCTGCCCGCCTCGTCCACGGCGGCGTTCCACCACCGCTGGTCGCCCATCGCCGTGCCCACGTGGCACAGCCGGGGCCGTCGGCCCGTCACGCCGGACAGCTCGACGGCGTGGAGGACGAGCGGGGCGAAGGCGACGTCGGTGCGCTCGCCCCGGCGGAACCCGCCGGAGGTCGCGAGGATGGTGGGCCGGTCGGCGGGCATGCCCGAGGGTAGCGCCCCGGCCCCGGACGACCGATGCTGCGCCCGCCCCGGATGACCGGTGCCGGGCCCCTCTCGGGACGCTCGATGGTGCGGCCCGCGTGCCCCGGATGCGCCCGCCCGTTCGTGTCGGGGCGGCTCGCACCCGTGGGTTCACTGCGCGAAGCTGAACCTTCGTGAGTTCGCACACCGGGACGGCACGCGGCGGGGACGCCGCACCGACCGGCGACCCGTGGGCCGACGAGCTGCTCGGTGCGGTCGGCGCGAACCCGGACGCCAGGGAACTGGCGGTCGCCCTGGGCGGGCGCGCCCCGGCCAGCTACCGGGAGCGCACCTCGCCCGACCAGGCCGCCCTGGACGTGCTCGAGCTCATCGCCCTCTTCGATCCCCCGACGCCCGTGGCCGCCGCCGCCACGGCTGCCGTCGCCACAACCCGGACAGCCGGAACGCCCGAGCCGGCCAGGGAGCCGAACGCGGCGGGTGCGGGTGCGGGTGCGGGTGCGGGGGTCGAGCGGTCGAGCACACCTGCACCCAACGGCCATCACCGTTTCGTGGTCCGACCGCTGCCGTCGGACCGGTTCCACATCCGCCGCTTCGCCGAGCAACCCGTCGAGCTGACCTCCCTCCTCCCCATGTTGGAGAGCTTCGGCCTGGTGGTGGAGGAGTCGGTGCCCCACCGCCTCGAGCTCCGGGAGGGGCCGCCCACCTGCATCGACGACCTGGGCGTCCACCTGCAGCACCCGGCCGGGGCCGCGCCCGGGGCCACCCGCGCGCCCGCCTTCGACCCGGTCACCGACGGGCGGCGCCTGGTCGAGGCGCTCGACGCCGTCGTGCAGGGGCGGACCGACGTGGACCACCTGAACGGGCTGGTGGCATCGGCGGGGCTGGACTGGCGCCAGGCGGCGTTGCTGCGCGCCTACACCCACTACTGGGCCCAGTGCTCCCCCACCATCCCGACGTCGGAGTGCGAGGAGGCCCTGCTCGCCTTTCCGGCGGTGGCCAACGCCCTCGTCGGCTACTTCACGGCCCGCTTCGACCCCGAGGGCGCCGGTAACGAGGCCGCCGCCCGTGCCGCCTGCGTGGCGGAGCTCGGGCGGGTCCCCCAGCTCCGGGCCGACCGGGCGCTGCGGGTCTACCTCCAGCTCGTGGACGCCACCTTGCGCACCAACTTCTTCCAGACGGACGGCGCCGGGCGGCCCAGCGAGGCCGTCGTGGTCAAGATCGAGAGCGCGGCGGTGCCCCAGTTGCCGGCGCCGCACCCGCGCGTCGAGACGTGGGTGCACGCGCCCCGGGTGGAGGGCATCCACCTCCGGGCCGGGCTCGTGGCCCGGGGCGGGCTTCGCTGGAGCGAGCGGCCGGACGACTTCCGGACCGAGGTGCTGGGCCTGATGGTGGCGCAGGTGAAGAAGAACGCCATCATCGTCCCCACGGGGGCAAAGGGGGGCTTCGTCTGCCGGGCGGTCCCGTTCCCCGGCCCCGAGGACGTGCGGGACGCCTACACCACCTTCGTCCGCTCGCTCCTCTCCGTCACCGACGACTACGCCGGCGACCAGGTCGTCCACCCCCGAGCGGTGCTGGCCCCGGACGGGAACGACCCGTACCTGGTGGTCGCCGCCGACAAGGGGACCGCCGACCTCTCGGACCTGGCCAACGAGCTCAGCGTCGAACGCGGCTTCTGGCTCGGGGACGCCTTCGCCTCGGGCGGCAGCCACGGCTACAACCACAAGGCGATGGGCATCACCGCCCGGGGGGCGTGGGTGAGCGTCCGGCGCCACTTCCACCAGCTCGGGATCGACGTCCAACGGGAGCCCTTCCTGGTGGCCGGGGTGGGCGACATGTCCGGCGACGTCTTCGGCAACGGCATGCTCTGCAGCGAGGCGATCCGCCTGGTGGCCGCCTTCGACCACCGCCACGTCTTCTTGGACCCCGACCCCGACCCGGCCGCCTCCTACGCCGAGCGCACGAGGCTGTCCCGGCTGCCCCACTCGAGCTGGGACGACTACACACGGTCGCTCCTCTCCCCCGGCGGTGGCGTGTGGTCGCGCGAGGCGAAGGAGGTGCCGCTCGAGCCGGCCGCTCGCCGGGCCCTCGGCGTGGAGCGGGACCACATGACCCCGCCCGAGCTCATCACGGCCATCCTCGAGGCACCCGTGGACCTGCTCTGGTTCGGCGGCGTGGGCACCTTCGTGAAGGCGGCCGACGAGAGCGACGCGGCCGTCGGTGACCGGGCCAACGACGAGGTCCGGGTGACGGCCGACCGGGTCCGGGCGCGGGTGATCGGCGAGGGCGGCAACCTGGGGCTCACGCAGCGGGCGCGCATCCGGTACTCACGGCGCGGCGGGCGCATCAACACGGATTTCATCGACAACGCCGCCGGCGTCGCAACCTCCGACCGGGAGGTGAACCTCAAGATCCTCCTGGCCATGGCCATGGAGGACGGCCGCCTGGACGGCGCCGGTCGCGATGCCCGGTTGCAAGCGGCCGAGGACGAGGTGGCGGCCGAGGTGCTCCGCCAGGTCGACCACAGCGTCGCCGCCCTCAACCGGGCACTGCCCGACAGCGCCGGCCAGCTCGACGCCTACGCCTCGCTCATCGACGTGCTGGAGGCGTCCGGCCGGGTGGACCGAGAGGTGGAGGACCTGCCGGACGCCCAAGAGCTGGCCGTGCGCCGGGGTGCCGGGGCCGGCATGATCCGTCCCGAGCTCGCCGTGCTCCTCGCCTACGCCAAGTCGGACCTGGGCGCCGCCATCGAGGCCGCGCCGTTCCTCTCGGACCCCTCGCTGGCCGGTGTCGTCTCGGCCTACTTCCCCGCCGCCATCCGCCAGGAGCTGGCCGACCTGGTCGGCACCCACCGCCTCTACGGCCAGCTGCTCGCCACCGAGCTGGCTGGCGAGATCGTCGACCGCCTGGGCATCGTCTGGGCGCACGAGACGGCGGCCGAGCTGGCGAGGGACCTCGGAGCGACCGCCGCCGCCTTCTGGGCGGCCAGGGAGGTGCTGGGCGCGGCCGAGCTGTGGGAGGAGCTGGACGGTCGGTGGAGCACGCTCCCCGCCGACGCCGACGCAAGGCTCCACGGCGTGATCGGCGACGCCGTCGCCGGCCTCGCCCGCACCTACCTCCGCCACCGAGCCCTCGAGCGCCCGAGCGCGATCGTGGCCGAGGACGCACCGATGGTCGCAGCCCTGACGGGTCGACCGGTGCCCGAGGCGGCGCTGAACGAGCTGATGGCCGTGGGCGTCGACCGGGCGACGGCGGAGCGGTGGCTGTCGGCGTCACAAGGCGCCAGGGTGGCCGACGTGGGACCGGTGGTCCGGGCCACCGGCAAGGACGCGGTCGAGGTCCTCGCCGCCTTCGACCTCGTCGAGGACGCGGCCGGCACCGACCGCATGGAGCGCGCCATCGCCCAGGCGTCCACCCCGAACCGCTGGCGCTCGTGGCTGGCCCGGGCCACGCTCGACGACCTGGCGGACTGGCGGGTGGCGACGGTCACCGCCATGCTGCGCCGGGGCGGCGAGCACGCCGATCCGATGGTGGGCTGGGCCGCCCGCAACGAGACGGCGCTGGCCGGCGCCCGCCGCCTCCTCCAGGCCCTGGACGCTCCGGACGCCGACGCCGTCACGATCGTCGCCGTGGCCTTGCGCCGTCTGCCTCGGCCCTCCGGCGACGGCACGTAGGGACGGCCGCCTGCTCGACCCTCGCCTCGGCGCGGCGGGCTTGCGATCGCGACGCGGCGGCCGTCACCCCGGCGGGGTGCCGAACTGCACGTCGAGCCGGCGCACCCCGCGGAGCACCACCGTGTCCTTCCACTCCGGCTCCGCCACCAGCTCCGGGCGGCGTCGCACGAGCGCCCGCACGGCCACCTGGGCCTCGAGGCGGGCGAGCGGGGCGCCGAGGCAGAAATGGATCCCCTGACCGAACGCCAGGTGCGCAGACGGCGCGCGTCCGACGTCGAGGCGGTCGGGATCGGCGTGCACCTCGGGATCGCGGTTGGCCGCGCCGGCCAGCACGACCACGAACCACCCGCGCGGCACGTCGCGCCCGCCGATCCGGGCGTCCTCCCGGGCGACGCGCATCGTGAGCTGCACCGGGGAGTCGTAGCGGACCAGCTCCTCCACCGCGGCCGGTGCCAGTTCCGGGTCGGCGCGCAGCCGGTCGAGCTGCTCGGGGTGCCGCAGCAGCGCCAGCAGCCCGTTGCCGATCAGGCTGGTGGTCGTCTCGTGGCCGGCGACCAGCAGCAGGATGCAGGTGGCGACCAGCTCGGCCTCGGTGAGGACCTCATCGCGGTCCTGCGTCCGCACGAGGTCGGAGAGCAGGTCGGCGCCCGGGGACCGGCGGCGCTCCGCCGCCAGCTGGCGCACGTACGACCCGAAGTCCCGGCGCGCCCAAGCCTGCTCCGCCCGCTCCTCGGAGGGGATGAGCAGGGCGGGCTCGATGCTGCGGGCAAGGGCGTGGGACCACCCCAGGAGCAGGGGCCGATCGACCTCCGGGATCCCGAGCAGCTCGCTGATCACCCGCACCGGGAGCGGCTGGGCCACGGCCTCGACCAGGTCCACCGTCTCTGTGGCCACGATCGCGTCGACCAGCTCGGCCGAGATGGCCTCCATCCGGGGCAGGAGGTCCTCCACGCGTCGCGGGGTGAACGAGCGCGCCACCAGCCGGCGGAGCCGTGTGTGGTCCGGCGGGTTCAGCACGAGGAACGACGGCACCGCGTCCTCGGGGTTGGACCCGTCGGGGTCCACCTCGGCGTGCCCGAACCGGGCGTCGCGCAGCACCGCGGCACCGTCGGCGTGGCGGCTCAGGACCAAGAGCCCGGGCATGGGCTGCCAGACGGGTGCCGCCGACCGCAGCCGGGCGTAACCGGGGTACGGGTCGACCCGCTGGGCCGGCGAGAAGAGGTCGGCAAGCCCCGCGAATCCGGCCGGCGTCATCGCACCCCCACCGCGTGCGCTCCCACCACGTGCGCTTCCCTCACGTGCGCTCCCGTCAGGAGACACCCAGACCGATGAGGACACCCACCACCATGAGGGCCACGCCGCCGACGAGCTCGCCGCGCTCGCCCACGCGCTCGCCCAGCCGCCCGCCCAGCTCCAGTCCGAGCAGCGAGAGCGCCACGCTCGCCACCCCGATGACCACGACGGCGGCCACGAGGCTGACCTTGGCGGAGCCGAGGGCGAACCCGACGGCGAGGTTGTCCAAGCTGAGCACCAGCCCGAGCAGCAGCAGTCGGCCGAGGCCCAACGTCTTCGGGCGCTCGGGTGAGCCTCCCTTCCCGTGGCGCAGCGACTCGACCACGCTGACCACCCCCATCAGCCCGACGGCCACGCCGCCGATGATCGGCGCCACCCCGGCGATCTGGCCGGCGACCGCCCGGCCCGCCACCATGCCGAGGACCGGCATCCCCGCCTCGAACACCCCGAAGACCGCGGCGACCTGCCAACGGTAGCGGGAGCGGCCGTGGGCGGTGCCGATACCGATGGCAGCCCCGAAATTGTCGAGGCCGACGGCGATCGCGGCGACAGCGAGCGCGAGCACCTCGTGGAGCCTACGCCCAGGCCTGCCGCCCGCCGCCGGGCACCGGCGCCGTCACCGGTCTGAGGGCCGCCGCGCCAGCAGGTAGGCGCGCCGGGTGGCGACCTCCTCGAGGTAGGGCGCCCGCTCCACCACCGCCTCCACGGCGAGGCCGACCGATTCGAGGTGCGCGGCCACCAGCTCGGTCTCGAAGAAGCGAAAGTCGAGGTCGACCCCGTGCCCCCACCAGTCGGTCACGTGGCGGACCTCCTCGCCCACGTGGAACGCCACGAGCACCGCGCCGCCGGGCTCCACCACCCGGTGGAGCTCCGACGCGGCGACGGGCAGTGCGTCGGGCGTCAAGTGGATCAGGGAGTAGAGGGCGACCACGGCCCCGAACTCGGCGTCCGACGCCGGCAGGTCTCGCAGATCGCCGACCCGGAAGCTGGCACCGGGGTGGTCGCGGGCGGCGATGGCCACCATGCCCGGGGAGAGGTCGATCCCCACAGCGGCGACGCCGCGCGCCGCCAGCCAGCCGGTCACATGGCCCGGACCGCAGCCCAGGTCGGCGATCGGCCGGCCGGACGTGGCCCCCTCCACCACCATGCCGAGCAGGGCGCGGTCGAGCGGCTTGTAGGAGAGCTCGTCCGAGAGGTGGAGGGCGTACTCCGCCGCCACCGCGTCGTAGCTCTGCCGGGTCCGCTCGTCGCCCACCCCGCCATTCTCGCCGTCCAGCCCACCGGAGAACGCCGGAGATCGCCCCGGGCCCGTGGGTCACGCGACGCGCCGGGCGATGACCACCAGCTCGCGACCGGGGCGGTCCGGAGCGTCGCGCACCTCCCGCACGGCGAAGCCGGCGGCCGCGAGCGAGGCAGCCAGCTCGCCGGCCGAGCGGAAGCGCAGGGTGGACTCCGAGGTCGCGACCGCACCGTCGGCCCCGAACCGGAACGTCGTGCGAAAGGTCACGAGCGGCCCGGCGACCGCCGTCACCTCGACCGAGGAGGTCACCGGGCCACCGCCGGGCTCGTGACCGCACCGCCGGGTCTGTGCCGGCGTCCACCGGCACCACGCCTCGTCCTCCGGGCGTCTCGTCTCGAACACGAGGTGACCCCCGGACCGGAGCGACCGACGCACTGCCTCGAGCACCGCCTGCCACGCGTCGTCGGTCACGAACACCTGCGCCACGTTGCCGGTCATCGTCACGAGGTCCACCTGGAGCGGCGGCAGGTCGTCCACCGTCCCGCATTCGACGTCGAGCACCTCCGTGGCGCCGAGCTCCTCGGTGACGCCCAGGTAGTGGTCCAGGTCGGAGCGGTCAGGATCGAGGGGGTCGTACACCGCGGCCAGGCGGGGGTGGGCGAAATGGGCGTCCGGCATCGGACGCAAGGCTGTCACGGAGGCGGCCGCACCCGCGGGGCCGAGGGCCACGGTGGACGACCGGGGAGCTGCCAGACTCGGGCCCCATGACCACGCCCAGAGAGCTCGCCGACCGCTTCCACGCCGAATGGCTCGCCGCCAACCCCTTGGACGCCACCACACTAGGCGTCCCCGGCTACGACGACCGGGTCCCCGACGCCAGCGACTCGGGGACCGCCGCCTGGCGGGCGCAGGTGGAGGCGATCGTGGGCGACTCGCGGTCGCTCGACCCGGCGACCCTCGATGCCGACGACACCGTGACCCTGGGCGTGCTCCTCGAGCACGCCCACCAGGAGCTGGCGACCCTCGAGCTCGCAGCCGACGAGTACACCGCAACCGCGATGCCCTTCTCGGGTCCCCCCGTCCTGTTCGCCGTGCTCGCCCGCAGCGTGCTGCCCGACGCCCGGGCGGCGCAGGACTACGTCGCCCGGCTCCGGGCCGCCGGCGCCTACGTCGACCAGCTCACCGAGCGGCTGCACGCGGGCGCGGCACGCGGGCGCCTGCCCGTGGCGCCGCTGGTCGCCCAGGCGATCGCCTGGGGTGAGGCGGTGCTGTCGTCGCCGGTGCCGGACGCGGTCACCGCCCCCGAGCCGCCAACGGGGTGGGACGGCGAGATGGCCTGGCGAGGGGCCCGCGACGAGGCGGCGCGGGAGGTCGTGGCGCCAGCGCTCGGGCGATGGGTGGAGGAGCTCCGGGCGGTGCTGGCGCGGTCCCGGCCGGGCACACGGGCCGGCCTGTGCTTCCTGGAGGGCGGCGACGCCCTGTACGCCCGGGCGGTCCGCGTCCACACGACCCTGCCGGTCTCCGCCGAGGAGCTCCACCAGACGGGGCTCGAGCACGTGGCGGCGCTCGAAGCGCGCGCCCTGGAGCTCGGCTCCCAGCTCGGGCTGGCCGACCTGGCGTCGATCCATGCCGCCCTGCGCGCCTCGGCCGGGCGCCTCGACCCCGAGGCGGCGATGGGCGCCGCCCGGGCGGCGGTGGCGCGGGCGGAGGCCCGGGCCGGTGAGGTGTTCCCCGCGCCCCTCCCTGCACCGTGTGCCGTCGAAGCCATGCCCGCAGTCGTGGCCGAGAGCGGCGTCGCGCCCCACTACACGACCCCCCGGCTGGACGGGAGCCGGCCGGGCACCTACTGGTTCAACACGAAGCAGCTCACCGCCGGCACCG
>JAJYVT010000118.1 GCA_021791845.1 Actinomycetes bacterium
TCGTCCGGCGCGACTACACCATCATCGAGGTGCCGGTGGAGGAGTACTGGGACCTCTCGCTCAACGGGGTGACGCTCGCTCCCGGCAAGGTGGTCATGAACGCTGGATCACCGTCGGTCTTGAAGGCACTCGACGCCCACGGCGTGGAGGTCGTCACGGTCGACTTCTCCGAGAGCCACCGGTTCGCAATCGCCGGCTTGCATTGCGCGACCCTCGAGCTCGTGCGGGACGGCCAGAGCGGCTGAGCCGCCAACCGCGCCTTCGGATCGCCGCTGTCCCGTGGCGGCCACGTTCACCCCGTGACCGGGCCGAGCCCGCCGAGGTGCGCGCCGGCCGCGGCGCCCGGTCTCACCAGCCTTCGGTTCCTTCCCTGAGGTCCGTTGCCACGGCGCCACCGACGGCGGGCGTGGGTCGGGAGCGGGCGACGCGTCAGAGCTGATGCCGTACCACCCACCGGGGGAGACGTGTACTGGTGGCCGCGGTCTCGGCGACGCGACGGAAGCCCGCAGCTTCGAACATGGAAACCGTCCCGACATAGCACACCACCGTCCAATAGTCCGGCTCGGGCGGTGCGGGGATGGTCCGCGAGCGGACGAGGCGAATGAACTCCGGACGCGGGCCGACCCCGCACCACCCCACGGGCTTGCCACCGACGTAGGCGAGCACGCCGGGGGCAGGTGTGGATGCGCATCTGATCCTCATGAGGTCGGCCCGACGCTCTGCCTCGGCGGGAAGGTCCTCGCCCGAGTGTCGCCCGTAGTCCGTTGCCGACATCCGGTAGGACATGCACCAGCACGCCCCGCCGGCGTCTCCCAGGCACTCGACGAGATCGTCGAAGCGGTCCATCGTCGCGGGAACGACGCTCGGCGTCACCACGAGAAGCGTAACCGACGTCCGCGGCGCAAACGCGATGCATGCGCCGCCCGGACGTGCCAGTCTCTTGCCATGGGGAAGGAGACGAGCGCGTCCGCCGGCATCGTCCTGTCCGGCTTGGCCAAGTCCTACGGTCCGGTCAAGGCCGTGCGCGGCATCGACCTCACCATCACGCCGGGCGAGACGGTCGCCCTGCTCGGCCCCAACGGTGCGGGCAAGTCCACCACGATCGACATGATCCTGGGGCTCGCCCAGCCCAATGCCGGGCGGGTCACGGTCTTCGGGATGCCGCCCGCCACAGCGGTGGCGTCGGGCCGGATCGGCGGCATGCTCCAGACGGGCTCGCTGGTCGAGTACCTGACCGTCCGAGAGCTGGTCGAGATGGTCGCCTCGATGTACCCCCACCCGCTCGACGTCCACCAGGTGCTCGAGGCGACCGGCACGTCGGCGTTCGCCGGGCAGCGCACGACCGGCCTCTCGGGCGGCCAGACCCAGCGCGTGCGCTTCGCCCTTGCCCTCGTGGCCAACCCCGACCTCCTCGTCCTGGACGAGCCGACCGCGGCCCTCGACGTGGAGGCCCGCCGGGACTTCTGGTCCTCCATGCGCTCGGTGGCCCAGCGGGGCAAGACCGTCCTCTTCGCCACCCACTACCTCGAGGAGGCGGACGCCTACGCCGACCGCATCGTGCTGATGGCGCGCGGGCGCGTCATCGCGGACGGCCCGTCCACCGAGATCAAGGCGAAGGTCGGCGGCCGCACGATCCGGGCCACGCTCCCCGGGGTGGACGGGTCGGCCCTCGAGGCGTTGCCCGGCGTGACCGCCGTCGACCGCCGGGGCGAGGCCGTGGTGCTCTCCTGCGGCGACTCGGACGCAGCCCTCCGGGCCCTGCTGGCCACGTACCCGGTGGCCCGGGACATCGAGGTTCGGGGAGCGGGTCTCGAGGAGGCCTTCATTCAGCTGGTCGGCGACGACGAGGAGATGGAAGAGGTGGAGGGATCGTGACGGCGGGCAACGTCGCGGTGGCGACCGGGGACACGAAGATGAACAACGCCACCTACGTGCGCTACGAGATCCTGCGCACCTTCCGCAACCGGCGGTTCCTCATCTTCTCCCTCGGGTTCCCCGTCGTGCTGCTCCTGACCATTGGCGGAGCCAACCAGCACAAGCTCATCGGTTCCATCCCCTTCCCCCTCTACTACATGACCGGCATGGCGGGCTTCGGGACGATGATGGCCATCATCTCGAGCGGGGCGCGCATCTCGAGCGAGCGGCAGGTCGGTTGGACCCGCCAGTTGCGCATCACGCCGCTGCGCACCCGCGTCTACTTCGAGGCCAAGGTCCTGTGCGGCTACCTCATGGCCCTCCTCACCCTGGTCGTCATGTACGCCGTCGGCTCGGCCCTCGGCGTCCGCCTGGATGCCCGCCAGTGGCTCGTGATGACGTTGCTCATCCTGGTGGCCCTGGTGCCCTTTGCCGTGCTCGGCATCCTGGCCGGCCATCTCTTGAAGCCGGACTCCATGGGACCGGCGATCGGCGGCGTGGTGACCCTCTTCGCCCTCCTTGGAGGGTCCTGGGGGCCGCTCTCCACCGGGAAGACCTACGTCGACATCGTGCGGCTCCTGCCCTCCTACTGGCTGGCGCAGGCGAGCAGGGTCGCCTTCGGGGGGTCGGAGTGGCCTCCGGTGGAGGCCTGGATCGTGATCGCCGTGTGGACCGGGGTCCTGGTCCGCCTCGCCGTCCGCGTCTACCGCCGGGACACCGCCCGGGTCTGACGAGACCGTCCCCCCCCGGCCCGCTCAGGCGGTGGCGGCCGGCGGCGCCGGCCAGCGGGGCGCCCGCCCCATGAAGGCGGCAAAGCGCTCCCACGTGGTGGCGTCGGGGGGCGGCTCGACCTCGGCGCCGAACGGCTCGCCCGCGCCCATGGCGTCCCGGTACTCGGGCTTGAGCATGGCCCGGGCGGCCTCCAGGGCCGAGCCCGCCAGTGCTTGGTCGAGCCGGCGCAGCTGACCGGTCGCCGCCGCCAGGTCCCAGGCGTGCGCGGCCAGCTCGGACAGGTACATGTCGACCAGGACGCGGCCTGAGTAGGTCTCGCCCCAGGGCATCGTGGTCGTGGCGTCCAACCGGGCATCGTCGGACCAGGCCGCCGCCGCCGCCTCGCCCGCCGCCGCCAGCTGCCCCGGAGCGTCGGCCAGCTCGACGTGGGGGAACTCGGCGCCGGTCGGGGCCTCGCCCCGTCCCAGGGTGACCGCCCGCCAGCCGGCGCCGACGAGATGGTCGACGAGCGCGGCCACGTCGTAGGCGGGGCAGGGGGTGGGGTCGCCCAGCTGGTCGGGCTGCACTCCGGCCACGACGGCGGCGGCGTTGGCGTAGCCCTGGCGCAGGGCGTCGCGGTGGTCGTGCTCTTGCATCGGGTCCCTCCTCGTGGGCGTCGGGCGGCGTCGATGCCGCCCGCCACAGTCTGCGCCCGATAACTGGCCATCCTCTGTCCTGTTTCCAGCGGTAGCGTGCATACGTGCGGGCGGATCGCATGGTGGCCGTCGTCCTTCTCCTCCAGGCCCGCGGCCGCATGACGGTGCCGGAGCTGGCCGCGCACCTCGAGGCTTCCGAGCGGACCATCCGGCGGGACCTGGAGGCCCTCTCGCTGGCGGGGGTGCCGGTCTACTCGCTGCGCGGCCGCGGCGGCGGGTGGCAGCTGCTGGGCGGGCACCGCATCGACCTGAGCGGGCTCACGGCCGACGAGGCACAGGCCCTGCTCCTGGCGACGGGGCCCGAGATGGCGACGCTCGGTCCCGGCATCGCCAAGGGCCTGGCGGCAGCCCGGCGCAAGGTGCTCGCCGCGCTGCCCGAGGCGCTGCGGGCCCAGGTGGAGGCGGCGACCCGGACGGTCCTCGTCGATCCGTCGCGGTGGGGCCCGGCGGACGCCAGCCGGACCGGCGGGGCGACCGGAGGGTCGGAGCACGGGCAGGCGGTCGGGCCAGCGTCCAGCCACGAGGCGGGGGAGGAGGGGCATCTCGATGCGCTCCGGGCAGCCGTGGGCGCGGGCAGGCAGGTGGACCTCGAGTACGAACCGCCCGGCCGCCGCCCGGCAGCACGTCGGCTGCACCCGCACGGCCTCGTCTGCAAGCGAGGCGTGTGGTACCTGCTGGCCACTTCGGCGGCCGGGCTGCGCACGTACCGCGTCTCGCGCGTGCGATCGGTGCTCGTGACCGGGGAGCCGGTGTTCCGCCCGCCCGACTTCGACCTGGCGCGGGCGTGGGCCGAGGTCCAGCGCGGCATCACCGACCGGACGCCGGCGCCGGTGGCCGTGGAGGCCGACGTCGCACCGGTGGCGCTGCGACGCCTGCGGGCCACCGTCGGGAGCTGGTGGCCGGTGGAGGAGCACGGCGCCGGCGAGCACGGGGCGGTGCGGGTGACGATGCGGTTCCCCAGCGACGCAGCCGCAGCGGCAGAGCTCGCCGGCTTCGGCGCCTTCGTCGCGGTGCGGGAGCCCGACGCAGTCCGTGCCGAGCTGGCCGCCATCGGCGAGGGGCTGCTGGCCGCCTACGGCCGGCCTCAGAGCTCCGCGGCCAGCCGGCGCAGGACCTCCAGCAAGGCCCGCGCGTCCTCGGCGGTGGTCAGCCAGTTCATGACGCCGGCCCGCAGGTAGGTGCGGCCGCGCAGACGGGTGGTCGAGACCCAGGCCTCACCGGACACCTCGAGCGCCCGCTGGAGCCGGTCCTGGTGCGCGTCCAGCTCCTCGGGCCCCAGGCCCTCCGCCAGGTGGCGAAAGCACACGATCGAGAGCTCCGGCCGGTCGACCGCCGCCTCGAAGTCGGGGGAGCGGCGCACCGCGTCGGCCAGCACCGCGGCCACGTCGTCCGCCTGCTCGACGAGCCGGGCCAAGCCCTCGGTCCCGACGTGCTTCCACGACGCCCAGAGCTTGAGCGCCCGGAAGCGGCGCGTGCCCTCCATGGAGTACTCCAGCCAGTTGAGCGGCTCGGTCTCGGGGATGGCCGAGCGGTAGTACTCGGGGGCCCGGTGGAAGGTGCGGCGGAGGTCCTCGCGGTCGCGGACGACCAGGGCGCCGATGTCGTAGGCCTGGAAGAGCCACTTGTGGGGGTCGACGGTCACCGACTGGGCCAGCTCGAGCCCGGGCACGCGGGCGGCGTCGCGCCGGGACAGCCGGGCCGCACCGCCGTACGCCGCGTCCACGTGGAGCCAGAGGTCCTCGGCCTCGGCCACCGCCGCCAGGCCGGGCACGTCGTCGACGGAGCCGGTGTTGGTGGACCCGCTGACCGCGGCGATGCAGAAGGGCAGGCGGCCGGCGGCCCGGTCGGCCGCAACCTGCTCGGCCACGGCCTCGGCCTGCAGCCGGAACCGGTCGTCGCTTTGGACGACGGCCAGGGCGTCTGCCGGGAACCCGAGCAGGTCCAGGGCGCGGGCGACGGAGAAGTGCGCCTGGTCGGACACGTAGACCCGGGCACCCTCCAGTGCCGCGCCCCGAGGGTCGCGGCCGCCGAGCAGCCGCCGCAGGTGGCGGTCCCGGGCGACGGTCATGGCCATGCAGTTCGCCATCACCCCGCCCGAGGTGAGCACGCCCCAGCCCCGGGGGCCGGCGCCGACCAGCCCGACCAGCCACTGGGTGACCTCCTCTTCGAGGAGGGCCCCGACGGGCCCCGAGTGGTAGACGTCGATCCCCTGGTGGAACCACTGCGCCAGCAGCTCGCCCACCACCGACATCACGAGTGGCGGCGGCGTGAAGTAGGAGAACGACCGGGGGTGGTAGGCGTTGTAGAGGTGGGGGACGATCCGCTCCCGGATCTCCGCCAGGACGTCGGCGGAAGGCGTCGGCTGCTGCGGGGCGGGTGCCGGGGCGCCCGAGGGCCCGAAGATCCGGGCACGGAGGTCGCGGTACGAGTCGGGACCGACCGGGCGGGCCAGGGCCTCGTCGGCGAGGTAGTCGAGCGCAAGCCGCCATGCCTCGGCAACGAGCTCCTCCAACGCCTTCCGGGCGCCGGGGGCGGCGTAGTCGAGGAGGTCCGGTTCGGGGTGCCAGTCGAAGGAGTGCCGGGTCTCGTTCACCCGGCGATGCTCGCACACCTCGACGCCCGGCCCTGCCGTGCGTCGCACCTCTGCCAGCTCTCGGGTCCGCCGACCCTCCGCTACTTGCGTGCACCCATCATGCAACTCACGGGGAGGCAGTGCCGTCCGGCCAGGCCACGGGCGCGCCGGCGCGGTAGACTTCGGCGGGACCTCGAGCGAGGGGGACTGGGGATGTGGGGAACGTGATCGCCCCGTCGGCACGCACCGCCGGGGGAGGCGCGGGACGCGACACGGAGCGGTCGGACGCGACAGTGCTGCGCGTGCTCGCCTCGTTGAGCGCCGGCATCAACCGCGGCCGGGCCGTGGAGGAAACGCTGCAGGAGCTCGTGGAGGCGATCGTCCGCCAGACCGGGTTCGGCGTGGCCGCGCTCAACGTCGTCCTTCCCGACGGCGGTCTCCAGGTCGCGGCCGTCTCGGGACCGCCCGACGTGCGCGCACAGCTCATGGGGCACACCGCCCCCCGCCAACGCATCGACGACCTCCTCGACCGCGCCGAGCACTGGGGTGAGCTGCGCTTCGTGCCGCACGGGCGCGTGTCGTTCCGCGACGACTACGAGTGGATCCCCGACATCCCGGTGACCGAGGACCCCGAGGCCTGGCATCCCGAAGACAGCCTCCTGGCCCCGCTGTACGGGTCGGAGGGCGCGCTCGTCGGCATGCTCTCGGTGGACCTCCCCCCGGGCCTGCGCAAGCCCGGCCCCAGGGTGTGCGAGCTGCTCGAGATGTTCGCCATCCAGGCCGGGATCGCCATCGACAACGCCCGGCTGGTGGCGGAGCTCCGGCGGGAGCGCGACCGGCTGGCGGCCAGCGAGGCCGCCTACCGCTTCCTCTTCACCGAGTCGGCGGCCGCCATGGCAATCGTGAGCCTGACCACAGACGACATGGGTCGCATCCTGCAGGTGAACGACGCCTTCGTGTCGCTGTTCGGGTACTCCCGGGAGGAGCTGGCGGGGCGCACGTGGGCCGAGCTCGCGATCCAGCGGGAGCGGTCGAGCTCGATGGCCAAGCTGGTGGCCATCCGCGAAGGCTCGCTCGAACGGGCAGACCGACAGATGCGACGGCGCGACGGCTCGTTGTTCTGGGCCGCGCTCAAAGGAGCCGCCGTCCCCACCGGCGAGGGCGACCGGACGGTCTGCCTCATCCACGTGGACGACGTCACCGAGCGCAAGGCCCGCGAGGCGGAGCTGTCCCGCCAGGCCAACGCCGACCCGCTGACGGGGCTCGCCAACCGGCGCGCCTTCCTGGGCCGCCTCGACTGGGTCGTCGCCCATGTCGACCCCTCCCACCCGTCGGGCGCGGTCGTCTTCGCCGACCTCGACGACTTCAAGGACGTCAACGACTCCTTCGGCCATGCCACCGGGGACCTGGTGCTGAAGGAGGCGGCGGCCCGACTGGTGGCCGAGACGCGCAGCGGGGACGTCGTTGCCCGCATCGGCGGCGACGAGTTCGCCATCGTTGCCGTGGGGATCGACGCCCAGCACGCCGAGAACCTGCTGGCGCGCATCCGCACCGCCTTCTCCAGGCCGATGCTCTCGTGCACCGACGGGCGGGCCGTGACCGTGAGCCTCGGGTGGGTGCCGCTCTCCGGCCCGCCCCAAGGAGCCGTGGACGTCCTCCACGAGGCGGACAAGGCGATGTTCGTGGACAAGGCGCTCCAGCGCGAAGCGGCGGACATCCGGCCGCTCATCCCGGGCGCCTGACGCCGCCGGGTCGAGCCCGGGCGTCCCCGATCGGCCGGACGGTTCAGGCGCCGCCCGCCTCGTCGGCGAGGGCGAAGAGACGGTCGAGGACGACCTGCCCGCTGTTGCGCAGGGCGTCGTGCTGGTAGCGATCCGTCTGCCACACCCGCAGCCCGCGGACGATCGAGGCCGTCTCGAGCGAGAAGCTTGCCGGCACGTACATGTCCTCGGTGTAGACGGCGGCCGCGGCCGGGACGGCGTTGGACGCCAGCCGGTCGGGGTCGTAGAGGCGGGGCCACTCGTGCCCGGCGAGCGCGTGGGCGACCGCGCCGTAGGGACGCAGTGCCGGGTCGTCGACGAACATCCACGGGAACACGTGCTCGCCGGTGAGCAGCGTTGGGTCGGCGGAGTACTCGTCGGGACGGAGCCGCTCGGCCGCCCACCGGGTGCTGCCGCCATCGGCCCAGCACGACTCGTGGAGCACGGCGTAGATCGGGTTGCGGGCGAAGACGCCGAGGAACGAAGAGGAGGCAAGGTCGCTGGCGAACGCCGGGGAGTCGAACGGCAGCTCCAAGAGCGCGTGCAGCTTGTCGGCGTAGTCGGCGTAGCCGAGCGACACCCCGACCTGCCGGGCTCGCCGCCAGGTGAGGGGGGCGCCGTCGTCGAGCCGCAGGCCCTCGGCGCCGACGAGGTCGTGGAGCGCGAGCACGCGCCCGCGGTCCTCGGGGAACCGCTGGTAGTAGCGGGCCGAGCGCTCGATCGTCCGGGCGTAGGTGTCCCGGTACACGTCGTCGATCCGGGGCCCGACGGCGGGCAGCCCACCGGTGAAGAACGCCTCCCGGAGCGACTCGGGCGCGGCGGACAGGTACGCCAGGACGCAGAAGCCGCCGAAGGACTGCCCGAGGACGCTCCAGCGCTCCACGCCCAGGGCCCGGCGCAAGGCCTCCGAGTCGCGCACGATGGCGTCGGCGCGGAAGTGGCGGAGGTAGTCCGCCTGCTCCTCCACCGACCATCCCGCCAGCGTCGACGGACCGACGGGCGTGGACCGGCCCGTCCCGCGTTGGTCCAGGAGGAGGACGCGGTAGCGCTCGAGCGCTCGCTTCAGCCACCCCGGGGCGGGTGGTGTCGACGTCGGCCTCGGCGACTCGTAGCCGGGGCCACCCTGGTAGAAGACGAGCATCGGCCGGCCCTCGCCGCCCGGGGCCCGGACCTCCCGGGCGAACAGCTCGATCGAGGGGCCGTCCGGCGCGTCGTGGTCGAGGGGCACGTCCAGCGTGTGGTCGGCCACCTCGAGATCCTGGTGGTTCCAGAAGTGCTCCGCCGGTGTCG
>JAJYVT010000119.1 GCA_021791845.1 Actinomycetes bacterium
GGTCTCAGCACGCGGGTATCGCAACCGAGAGCACTTCAAAACCGCCATCTGGTTCCATCTTGGCGGACTCCAGCTCTACCCGGTCACCCCGTGAACTGGGCGACCCACGGAGAACCCGGAAGGGCCCTAATGTCAGAGGGGAGGGCCGCGGCTCAGCGTGACCGTCGCGGTGTGCAGCTGCCCGGACCGGTCCACCCAGCTGATCGGGACGGTCGCACCGGGCCACTCGCCCTGCATGATGCCGGCCAGTGTTGTCGTGCTGTGGATCCCGTGCCCGTCGAGCGCCACGATCGTGTCTCCGGGTCGTACGCCCGTCGTCGCGGCCCCGGTCCCCGTGAGGACCCCTTCGACCGACGCCCCCACGGCGTTGACCGCACCCACCTCGATCCCGAGGAAGGCGGTCGGGCCGACGTGGATGGTGGGGGACGGCTCGGTGCGCTCGATGGCGGCGCCGACGGCGCGGACGGTCCCGATGGGAACGGCGAACCCCTTGGCCGACCTGCTGGTGGCGGGAACGCTCGCCGTCCCGGCCGTGTCCATGCCGACCACCGCGCCGGCCGAGTCGACCAGCGGGCCCCCCGAGTCGCCTGCCTGGATCGGCACGCTCGTCCGCACCAGCCCGCTCAGGTGCTCGGTCCGTCCCGACTGCGCGTCCTCGGCTGTCACCTTCTGGTCGACGCCGGTCACCGTGCCCGACACGGCGGTCGGGGCGCCGCCCTTGCCCCCGGCGTTGCCGATTGCGACCACCGCCTCCCGGGTGCGCACCGGGACGCTCGCGAACGTGACGGTCCGCAGGTGCGAGGCGCCGGTCAGCTGCAACACCGCGACGTCGGCCGTGGCGTCGTACCCGACGACGGTCGCCGTGTAGGTCCTCCCGTTGCCGACGTCCGTCACCCGCAGCGACGTCTCGCTCTCGATGACGTGGTTGTTGGTGAAGATCTCTCCCGAGGGCGTGACCACCATGCCCGTGCCCGCCCCGGAGCCTGTCTGGTCCGAGAGGGTGGTGTCGATGTCGACCAGCCCGGGATCGACCTTGGCCGTGATCGCCGCCATCCTGCTCGTCGGCGTGCTCCGCGCGGTCGTTCCCCTGCCGATCTCGACACCCAGGCCGACCGCCGCGAGCACCAGCAGCACGGCGGCCATCGTCACGATCGGCGCACGCGGCCGCCGGCGGGCGGGAGGCTCCCATGGCCGCAGCGCCGGCGCCGGTGCCCGACCGTCATCGAGGCCGCGCTCGTCGACGGCACGGAAGGGCTCGCCCATGGGCCGCGCGGGTTCGCCCATGGACATGGCGGCCTCCTCGACCGGGTTGGCTCCTAGCGCCGGTTGTCGCTAGAAGGACGATGGTCGAGTGGGACGTACCCGCCGTAGGGGCAAAGGTCACTTCCCGGTTCGGTACGCTTCCCCGTCGAGGGAGGGACCATGACCAAGAGGCTCGCCGTCGGGATCGTCGGCCTCGTCGTGGTCGGCGCCGGGCTCGGACTGGGTCTCGGTCTGACCGGGAGCACACCCGTGCAGTCGGCCGCATCCTCCGCCCATCTCACCAGGGTGTCCAACTGCGGCACGACGCCGCCCGGTCTTCACGGCGGCGTCTTCGCCGTTCCGGACTCGGGCGCCGGCTGGCGCGACGGCGTCAAGTACGGCATCGCCACGTTCTCCAGCACGGCACAGCTGAAGCGGTGGATCGCGATCGCGTTGACAACAACAGGGGCCACGATCACCCCGGTACAGACGGGCTCGACGTGGGTCGTCTACCGGGCGCTGACGCAGTCCGGTACCGCGTGCCCTCGCCCGTGATCACGGCGGCGCCCCGGACGTGCTGCGTTGCAGTCTCGTAGGCTCTCGCCCACGGAGACCCTGACCTTCCTCTTCACCGACATCGAAGGATCGACGACCACCCTGCTTCGTCTCGGTGACACTTCCTATGCAGACCTGCTCGCGCGCCATCACGACCTTGTCCGCGCCACGCTCCACGGGCACCAGGGCGAGGAGGTCGACACCCAGGGCGATGCCTTCTTCGCCGTCTTCTCCTCGCCGCGGAGCTGCCTCGCCGGCGCCCTCCACCTCCAGCGGGCGATCTCCACCGACCCGCTCCTCTCCGGCGCACAGGTGAAGGTCCGCATGGGCGTCCACTCGGGCGAGGCTGAACGCACGCCGGCGGGGATCGTCGGTCTCGACGTCCATCGGGCGGCGAGGATCGCCGGGGTGGCCCACGGCGGCCAGGTGCTCGTCTCGGAGTCTGCCGCCGCGCTCGTGCGCGCCTCGCTCGCCGACGGGGTGAGCCTCCGCGACCTCGGCAGCCACCGGCTGAAGGACCTCGGCCAGCCCGAGCACATCTACCAGCTCGTCGCCGGCGGCCTGCGGGAGGACTTCCCCCCGCTTCGCTCGCTCGACAACCCTGCGCTCCCGAACAACCTGCCCGCACAGCTCGGCACCTTCGTCGGGCGGCGGGTCGAGCTGCCCGAGATCCGCCAGCTGCTCGGGTCCTCCCGGCTCGTCACCTTGACTGGCGCCGGAGGCTGCGGGAAGACCCGGCTCGCCCTGCAGGTTGCCGCCGAGCTGCTCGACGGCTCGGGCGACGGCGTCTTCCTCGTCGAACTTGCCGCCGTCGTCGAGGAGAGTGCCGTGCCCGATGCGGTGCGCGACGCACTGCGGATCGCACCACAGCCCGGACGCTCGGCGTATGACACGCTGCTCGGCGCGCTCGGCCCCCAGCGGCTCCTCGTGGTCCTCGACAACTGCGAGCACCTCGTCGACGCGTGCGCCAAGCTGGCTGACGCCGTTCTCCGCCGCTGCCCGGACGTCGTCCTGCTCGCGACGAGCCGTGAGCCGCTCGGCATCTCCGGCGAGTCGATCTACCGGGTGCCCTCCCTCTCTGTGAGCAACGGGTCGAGCGGACCGGAGCTCGGCGATGCCGCCACCCTCTTCTGCGAGCGGGCGCGGGCTCAGGGCGCCGCACTCGACCTTCGGTCCGAGGCTCGCGCGCTCGTCACGTCGATCTGCCGGCGGCTCGACGGGATGCCGCTGGCGATCGAGCTGGCCGCAGCCCGCACCCGCTCGATGTCGCTCGCCTCCATCCATCAGCGCCTCGACCATCGCTTCCGGCTCTTGACGGGAGGTAGCCGCAGCGCCCTCGAGCGCCAGCAGACCCTTCGGGCGACGGTCGACTGGTCATATTCGCTCCTCCGTGTCCCGGAACAGGCGGTCCTCCGCCGGCTCTCGGTCTTCGCCGACGGCTTCGACCTCCCCGCCGCCGAGGCGGTCTGCGGACACGGAGACGTCGACGTGTTCGACGTGGCCGACCTCGTCGGGTCGCTCGTCGACAAGAGCCTCGTCGTGATCGACCAGGCCACGACGGAGGAGCGCTACCGGCTCCTCGAGACGATCCGCCAGTACGCAGCGGAGCGCTTGCTCGAAGAGGGTGACGAGGCGGTGCACCAGCTGGCCGACCTGCACGCCGCCCACTACCTGTCGGTCGCGGAGGCCGCTGAGCCGCTCCTCACCGGTCCGGATCGGAGGATCTGGCTGCAGCGGCTCGCGACGGAGCAGGAGAACCTACGGCGAGCCGTGGAGCACGTGTCGGGCGAGGAGGCGGGGGCGGAGTCCCTGTACCGGTTCGCAAAGGCGCTCGCCCGCTACTGGCTGTTCGACTGGCGCATGCAGGAGATGAAGCAGTTCCTGCTCCCCCGGCTCGACGTCATGCCGGCCGGCGTGGACCCCTTGCTCTATGGCTACGCGCTCATCACGGCGGCCGGCCTCGATCGCTTCGACGTTCCCGCTGCGTCCGACCTTGTCGCTCGCGGCCTCGACGTCGCACGGCAGACGGGCGATCCGCGTCTTCTCGAGTTCGCGCTCTCGGCGCGCGCTGCGCTTTCCTTCTTCGCCGGCGTCCCGGCCGAGGGCCTCCCCTTTGCCGAGGAAGCCGTCCGGGTGGCGCGTGAGCTCGCCGACCCGGTGGTGCTCGGGGACAGCATGGTCGGGCTCATCTCCGTGAAGGCCTACCTCGAGCCCGACGCGGTGCCGGGGCTCCTCGAGGAGGCGCTCTCGGTCGTCTCCCGCTCGGGGGACAAGCTCACCGAGTTCGTGCTCCGCAACAACGCGGCCGTCCTGGCGCTCCGAATGGGCGATCTCGACGACGCCGAGCACCAGCTCGAGCGGGCCGACCGGTTACGCATCGAGGTCGACAGCCACCTCCACTACGTCTGCGTCAATCTCGGTTGGGTCCGCCGAGGACGCGGCCGGCTGGAGGAGGCACGGGCCTTGTTCGAGGAGGCGCTGCGCTCGAGCCGCCACCACGGCGACGAGCTCGCGCTCGGCTACGGCACGCTCGGGCTCGCGTGCGTCGAGCTCGACATCGGCGACGCCGGGCGGGCGGCCGTTCTCCTCGGCTTTGCCGAAGGGCTCTTCGACCGCCTCGGGGAGCTCACGCTCGAGCCCGAGGACGGCTATCGACGCGAGGCCGGTCTCGCCGTCCGTGCCGCGCTCGGGACAGAGACCTTCGCGGCGGCCGTCGCAGTGGGACGGGCCATGGGCGTGCAGGAGATCTTCGAGTATGCGACCGGCGGTGACGGGGCGGCACGGCCAGCCGGGTCGGCGGAGAGGTGCACGATCACCGACGCCGTTGCTAGCCCAGGATGCTCTTGGCGATCACCACCCGCTGGATCTGGTTGGTCCCCTCGTAGATCTGGGTGATCTTGGCGTCGCGCATGAAGCGCTCGACCGGGAAGTCCTTGGTGTACCCGTAGCCGCCCAGCAGCTGGACGGCGTCCGTCGTCACGGACATCGCGGTGTCGGAGGCGAAGCACTTGGCCATCGCCCCGACGGAGCCGAGGTCGCCCGTCGGGTCCTCGTCCACCAGCGAGCAGGCGCGGTACACGAGCGTGCGGGCGGCCTCGGTGCGCATGGCCATCTCGGCGAGCATGAACCGCAGCGCCTGGAAGTCGGCCAGCGGCTGGCCGAAGGCGCGGCGCTGGTGGAGGTAGCCGGCGGCAAAGTCGATCGCCCCCTGGGCGATCCCCACGGCCTGGGCGCCGATGGTCGGGCGGCTTCGGTCGAGCGTGTGCATGGCGATGTGGAACCCGCGGCCCTCGTCGCCCACGAGGTTGGCGGCCGGGACGCGCACCTCGTCCAACACGACCTCGCCGGTGGGGCTGCCCCGCAGGCCGAGCTTGTCCTCGTGCTTGGAGACCTTCACCCCCCAGTCCGCCTCCACCAGGAAGCACGAGATGCCGCGGTGCCCGGCGGCGGGGTCCGTCTTGGCGAAGACGGTGTACGTGTCGGAGATCCCGGCGTTGGTGATCCAGTACTTGGTGCCGGTGATGACGTAGCTGTCCCCGTCGCGCACGGCGCGGGCGGACATCGCAGCCACGTCGCTGCCGGCGTCGGCCTCCGAGAGGCAGTAGCTGGCCTGGGCCTCGCCCGAGGCGATCCGGGGGAGGTACTTGCGCTTCAGCTCCTCGGACCCCCAGTTGATGACCGGGAGCATGCCCAGCTTGGAGATCAGCATCGTCACCGCCGTCGAGGCGCACACCCGAGCCAGCTCCTCGATCATGACGGCCTGGGTGACATGGTCCGCCCCCGCTCCGCCGTACTCGGCGGGGACCCCCATCGCGGGGAGCTCGAGCTCCCGGCAGGCTTCGAACGACTTCCACGGGAAGGTGGACGACCGGTCCGCCTCGGCCGCGTGGGGGGCGATGCGCTCCTCGCAGAACCGCCGAAGCATCTGCTGGAACTCCCGCTGCACGTCGGTCAACACGAAGGTCATGCCCCGATCCTAGAGACGCCCGGGGCAGCCCGGCCGGACTAGGCGCCCACCGAGCCCAGGTGCCCGAGCAGCAGCCGGGCCAGCTCGTCGGGTGCCTCCTCGGGCACCCAGTGGCTCACGCCGTCGAGCACGGCGAACTGGTAGCGGCCGGCCACGAACTCGGCGGTCCCCTCGGCGGCCTTGCGACCGAGGGCTGCGTCGCCGCTCGACCAGACGTAGAGCGTCGGCACCACCACGGGGGGCAGGCCCTCGACCTCGGCCGGCTCCATGGCCCGGTACCAGTTGAGCGCGGCCGTCATGGCCCCCGGAGCCTGCATCAACGAGACGTACTCACCCGCCTGGGCGTCGTCGAGCCCGGTGGCGGCAAACATCGAGCGAAGGCCCTCGCCGTCGCCGCCCTCGCCGAGCAGGATCCGCTCGGGCTCGGCGGGCCGGCGGAAGACGTGGACGTAGGCCGATCGGGCCGTCTGGTCCGGGTCGCCGGCCGACAGGGCGGCCGCCAAGGCCCCCGGATGGGGGGTCGAGACGACCGAGAGGCTGCGCACGACGCCCGGGTGCTGGGCTGCCGTCACCCAGGCGACCATCCCGCCCCAGTCGTGGCCGACGAGGTCGAAGCGGCCCATCTGCATCGTGTCGGCGAGGGCCAGGACGTCGGAGACGAGCTGCGACACCCGATAGGCGGCAACGTCGGCGGGCCTGGCCCCGGCGGAGTAGCCGCGCTGGTCGGGGGCCACGGCCCGGTAGCCAGCTGCCGCCAGCGTGTGCATGACCGGCAGCCACGACAACGAGGACTGAGGGAACCCGTGGAGCAGCAGCACCGGCCGGCCGTTGGCGGGCCCGGCGGCGCGCGCCGAGAAGCGCATCCCGTTGGCGTCGATCTCGAGCCGCTCGACGCCCCCGCCTGCCTGCGCCCCGCCCGGGGTCGCGCCGCCGCCCATGCCCCAGGCGCTCAGGTGCCGCCCACCAGCTCGCGCCACTCCCCGGCGGCGACCCTGCCGGCCGCCTCGTCGGCCCGCAACCTGATCGCCGCCTCGGGCACGCGGTCGACGAGCGCCCGCTGCGTCGGGTAGTCGTGCGCCGCCGCCGAGAAGGCGACCCGCCGGAGGGCGGCGAGCTCCTCGGGCGGGTCGGGGCGGAGGAAGGCCCACAGGGTGAGCGCCGTCTCCAGGTCGTGCACGGTCGGGGCCCGCCCGAGCAGAGCGGCGCGGCGCGACGCGAGGAGGGCGCAGCCGACGAGCACGTCCTCGGCCGACTCGCCCGCACGCAGGTGGAGCCGCTCCTCGAACCGGCGGGCCAGCCGCAGGGCGAAGCCCTGGTCGGGACCGGGCTTCCCGAGGTGGGGTCCGCCGGGCCGGGCCGGGAACCGGAGGTCGGCCGGGCGGTTCGGCACCCACGGGCGGGGCGCCTCGAGCCGCCGCGCCGGTCGGACCTGGTCGGCCTCGGCGATGGGGACGAAGCTGGGCTGGGTCATGTCGGGGCCGAGACTACCCCGGCCCGGCGCCCCGGGCCGCCCCGGTCAGTCCACGTGGTGCAGCCAGTCCTTGTGCTGGTCCAGCTCCCCGCGCACGGTGGCGAAGAACGCCCGCTGGAGCTCGGTCGTGATCGGCCCGGGCGTCCCGGCACCCACCGTCCGGTCGTCCACCGAGCGCACCGGCGTCAGCTCGGCCGCCGTCCCGGTGAGGAACAGCTCGTCGGCCAGGTAGAGATCGCTGCGGATCAGGGCCTCGTGGCGGACCTCGATGCCCATCTCCCGGGCCAGCACCTCCACCGTGTCCTGGGTGATCCCGTCGAGCGCGCCGGCGTCCGAGGTCGGCGGGGTGAGGAGCGCCCCGTCGCGCACCACGAAGATGTTCTCCCCGGTGCACTCGCTGACACGCCCGTCGGAGGTCAAGAGGACGGCCTCGTCGTAGCCGGCCCGCACCGCCTCGATCTTGGCCAGCGACGAGTTGACGTACATGCCCACGCCCTTGGCGGCCGTCGGCATGGCGTTGGGGTCGTGGCGCCGCCAGGAGCTGATCTTGAGCGAGACGCCGCGTGCCAGCGCCTCCTCGCCGAGGTAGGTCCCCCAGGGCCAGGTGCTGATCGACACGTTGACCGGCGCGGCGAGCGGGTTCAGCCCCATCTCCCCGTACCCGAGGAAGACGAGCGGCCGGATGTACGCGCCGTCGGACATCTCGTTCACCCGGACCACCTCGCAGGTGGCCTCGACGAGCTGCTCGGCGGTGTAGGGCACCTCGATGCAGAGGATGTGGGCCGACGCCATGAGCCGCCGGATGTGGTCCTCCAGGCGGAACACCGCCACGCCCTGGGACGTCGGGTAGGCCCGGATGCCCTCGAAGGCCCCGGACCCGTAGTGCAGCGTGTGCGTGAGCACGTGCACCTTGGCGTCGGCCCATGTGACGAGCTCGCCGTCCATCCAGATCTTCTTGGTAGGGGTGACCGGCACGGTTACAGCCTTTCTGCGATGGCATCGCCCACGTCGGCCGTGGACGGCGGGGTGGCGGGATGGTCGGGATGGTCGACGTAGTCCAGGATCGCCTTGTGGATGCGGGCGGCGGCGTCGGCCTCGCCCAGGTGCTCCAGCATCATCGCCGCCGACTGGATGGCGGCCAGCGGGTTGGCGATCCCCTTGCCGGCGATGTCGTGCGCCGCGCCGTGGACCGGCTCGAAGAGGGACGTCCGGCCGGGGTGCAGGTTGGCCGAGGCGGCGTAGCCGATCCCGCCGCAGACGGCGCCGGCGAGGTCGGTCAGGATGTCGCCGAAGAGGTTGTCCGTCACGACCACCCCGTAGCGCTGCGGGCGCTCGACCATGTAGATGCAAGCGGCGTCCACGTGCTGGTAGTCGGTCGCGACGTCGGGGTACTCGGCGCCGACCTCGGCGAACGTCCGTCGCCACAGGTCGCCCGAGAACGTGAGGACGTTGCTCTTGTGCACGAGGGTGAGGGCCGTGTCCCGCCGGCGGGCGAGGTCGAAGGCGTAGCGCACGCAGCGCTCGACCCCCATCCGGGTGTTGACCGAGCCCTGG
>JAJYVT010000120.1 GCA_021791845.1 Actinomycetes bacterium
GGAGCGCCCGTGCCCGGGTTCGCCGGCGAGTAGCGTCGGTCCGTGGACCGGTCGGTGCCCATGCGCACCCTGCTCCGTTGGGCCGAGAGCCTGGCCGGCACGGCCCGGACGGGGCTCGGCTTCAGCCAGAACCTCTACGAGCGCGAGCGCTTCGAGGAGATCCTGCGAGTGGCGGCCGACATCCGGGTCACCGCCTCCGGGGAGGCGGAGGCCATGGAGGACGCCGCCGGCCTGGTGGAGGAGTGGCTGGGCGGGGTGGGCGAGGGAGTGCCGGGCTACGTGACCCCCAAGGTGGCCGTGGGGGCGGCGGTCGGCAACGACCGGGGCGAGCTGTTGCTCATCCAGCGGTCGGACTCGGGCGTGTGGCTCTACCCGACCGGCTGGTGCGACGTCGGCTACTCGGCCGCCGAGGTCGTGGTGAAGGAGGTGGAGGAGGAGACCGGGATCGAGGTCGAGCCGGTCCGGCTCATCGCGGTGCTCGACGGGCTGCGGCTGGGCTTCACCCGCATCCCCCTCTACTCGCTGGTCTTCCACTGCCGCGCTGTGGGAGGCGAGCTGGCGGCCCATCCTCTCGAGTGCCGCGACGTGGGATGGTTCACCGAGGAGACGCTTCCCTCCCCGCTCGTCGGGTACGAGCGCTGGGGCGAGCACGTCTTCGCCGCCGTGCGGGGCGAGCGCCGCGACGTGCTCTACGACCGCGTCCGCCAACCCATGTGGCGGGAGGACGCCGGGGCGGACGGGCACCAGGGTTCGCACGCCGGCGATGCCGGCGAGCCCGGCGCCGGGGCTGGAGCGGAAGGGGGCACGTGACCCGGGTCGAGCCGGTGGCCGCCGTGGACGACGAGCTGGTCGAGGCCATGGCCCGCCTGGTCCCCCAGCTCTCGCGCTCGGCGCCGCCGCCCACGGGCGACGAGCTGGAGGCCATCGTCACCTCGCCGTCGACGACCATGTTCGTGGCCCGCGACGACAGCGGGCGGATCATCGGCTCGCTGACCCTGGTGGTGTTCCGCATCCCGACGGGGGTCCGGGCGTGGATCGAGGACGTGGTGGTGGAGGAGGCTGCTCGGGGGTCGGGGGCGGGCGCCGCCCTGGTGCAGGCGGCCGTGGACCTTGCCACCACCGGGGGCGCCCGCACCGTCGACCTCACGTCGCGTCCCGACCGGGGGGCGGCAAACCGCCTCTACGTGCGCGCCGGCTTCGAGCCCCGCACGACCAACGTCTACCGCCGAAGGACCGAAGTGGGTCCGTCGGGGAAGGCGGGCCCGGGCCGAGAGCGCTGACGGAGTGCACTGCCCTGCCCACGCTGCGCGTGGCCGTCGTGGGTCCAGCACCGGGAGCGTCCTCCGCCGGACGGGTTGGACGACCCCGGCCCAGGCAGTCGGACCACCCGCGGAACGGTGGTCCAGCCCACCGGCTCGCTCCCGTGACTCGGCACGCGGTCACCACCGGGGTCCTCCGCGGTCGGGAAGACGGGCTCTCCGACATCGAGGGTCCCGGCTGCATGGTCACCGACTTCGAGACACGTCCGCCAGCCATCTGCTCGTGGTCGCACAGAGGTGACCGTCGCATAGGGTGAGCTCGGCGTTCGTGCCCAATGCGGTCGGCCCCACGGAGGATGGCATGTGGGAGGTGCTCTGCGGGACGCTCGAAGTTGTGAGGGATCTCCAGTTGGAGGATCTCGGGCGCAAGCGGTTCCATGCGAGGCGCGATCCGGACTTCAGGCCCGAGGGCCACGTCGAGCTCTCGGGTCGCCAGCTCTTTCGGGTTGCGTTCGCCGTTCGACGCGTCCCGTGGCGACTCGCCATGATCGAGGTCGAAACCGACCACGCCATTCCAGGCATGCCACGAGAAGACGACGTTGCCCTGGTGGCATGGGTCGATGGCCTCACGACCATCGTCCGGGGTGCTCCGCCGTTCGCCGAGCTCCTCGGTCCTGACGACGGCACCCGCGGTGACAACTCGCTCGGCAGCCTGCTCCAACCCGAGCCCCTCGGCGTTGTCGTACCCCCGCCGTGGGCCCCGCACTTCGCGGTCGCTGGTCGCACCCTCGAAACGGACGAAGCGATGGTCGCCGTGCCAGGGCTCGTCACGATCGGGTCCGATCGCTACGAGGCGGAGTTCGACGCCGACCTCGGGATCCTCACCTCATGGGCGGCATACGTCGACGATGACGTCGCCACCCGCCTCCGCCTCCATGCGGTTCCTCCGCTTTGGCTCGCGACACGCTGACGACCCTGCCCCTCGACGGCCGAGAACGACCGGGCCGCCGCCAGGGCGCCGCCATACGCCGGCCCGGTGGCCAGGGCTGGGGCGGCGGGTCGACGGCTGCTTCAGGACAAGCGCGCGACCACGGTCGCCTTGACGGGGTCGCTCTCCAGGAACATCTCCACGCCGACGTCGAAGGTGGCAAGGGGTTCGAGGCGGTCCTGGGGAAGGTACGAGCGGTACGGGTCGCCGATCAGGACCTCTGCGCCAGCTTCGGCCAGTGCGGTCAGACCTTCGAGCATGGCCGCAGAGATGATGCGGTCATAGAAGACGTCCCCGGCGGTCACGAGAGCCCCACTCGGGGCGGAGATCGTGCGGACGTCTCCCCTCGAGACGGTGATGCTGACTCCATTGAGACCGGCGTTCGTCCGAGCCGCGTGGACGGCGCGCTCATCGGTGTCGTATGCGGCCACAGACCGAGCACCGGCCAGGGCCGCAGCGATCGCGACCACGCCGGATCCGGTGGCCACGTCGATCACGGTCCGCCCGAGAACGATCTCTGCGTGTTGGAGCAGATAGCGCGCCAACGCGAGGCCTCCCGGCCAGGCCGAGGCCCAGAACGGCGGCGCAAGCTCCCCGCGGCCCATCGCCTCCCCGACCTCCTCCCAGAGCGCGAACGAGTCGCTTGCGAGGCGAAGGCGAACCTCGGGCACAAACGGGTGGGTCTGGACCTCGGTGAAGGCGAGGAGGGACGGCGGAGGTGCTGCTTGGTCCACCTCGGCAGCCTATCGACAAGGATCGGCGATGAGCAGGGCTGGGACTGCCATGGCGGCCGCCACCTCAACCGGGCATCGGCGCTCGAGGCGCGCGCGTCGAGTCGCAGGCGCAGGGGGTACCATGGCCGGTAGTGCCCGGCCGGATCACGCAGGCCGTGCGTCGTTGCCGCTTACCGATCCGGTTCTCTGCAAGCACCGCGCGTGGGAGTAGAGGTAGCGACATGGCCGACGGCACTGTCAAGTGGTTCAACGCCGAGAAGGGCTACGGGTTCATCACCCCTGACGACGGTACCGCCGACGTCTTCGCACACTTCTCCGCCGTCGAAGGCTCCGGCTACCGCGAGCTGATCGAGGGCCAGAAGGTGTCGTTCGTGTCCGAGCAGGGGCCAAAGGGGCTGCAGGCCAAGACCGTCCGACCGATCTGACCGTCGCCCAGCACGCGCCGGCTACCGGGGTCTTCGTCCCAGGATGAACGTCAACGTATCGACGAAGCGGACGTCGCGGCCCACCACCGCCCGACCGGAGCTCGTGCCCGCGTCGGCCGAGGCACGCGCCGGTGCCGCCCTCTACGCGGCAACGCCCGGCGGGCCGCTCCAACGCACCGTCGTCGCCGCGCTCGTCCTCCTGCCGATCGTTGCCGGCGTGCTCGCGCTGGTGCGGTTCTGGTCGGACGGGATCAGCTGGTTCGACGCCGGACTGGCCACCGTCATGTACGTCGTGACCGGTTTCGGGGTGTCGATCGGCTACCACCGGATGCTCACCCACGGGAGCTTCCGGCCGCGCCGGTGGCTCAAGATCCTGCTGGCCGTGGCCGGGTCCATGGCACTCGAGGGCTCGGCCATCAGCTGGGCATCGATCCACCGGCGCCACCACGTCTACTCGGACCGTCCTGGCGACCCGCATTCCCCGGTCCGCCCAGGCAACCGCATCGTCGACCGGATCGGGGGGCTCCGGCATGCGCACGCTGGATGGCTGTTCCAGCGCAACCGGGTCGATGCAGAGCGCTGGAGCCCGGACCTTCTCGCCGACAAGGACATCGTGTTCATCTCGTCGATGGGACCGGTGATCACGGCGGCGTCGCTCCTCCTTCCGTTCGGGCTGGGGTGGGCTGTGACGCAGAGCCTGTGGGGAGGGTTGCTGGCCCTGTTGTGGGGCGGTCTGGTGCGGGTGCTCCTCCTGCACCACGTCACGTGGAGCATCAACTCGATCTGCCATGTCTTCGGTCGACAGCCGTTCCGCACCAAGGACCAGAGCCGCAACGTCGGGCTCCTCGCCCTCGTGTCGTTCGGCGAGTCGTGGCACAACGCGCACCACGCCTTCCCGTCGTTGGCGCGTCACGGGGTCGACCGCCGGCAGGTCGACCTCTCCGCCGGCGTCATCGCCCTCTTCGAGCGCTGGCAGTGGGTGTCGGACGTGCGGTGGCCGAGAGCCGGGCTCCTCGATCGTCGACGCGTGGGTCTCGCACCCGCCCGGGTGGGCGGGGAGAGGACGCCCGCCGACTGATCCTGGACCCGCCACCCAGCCGGGACGCAAGGCTGCGTCCGGGGATCAGGTGCCGGTGACGAGCCCCAGGAGGCGGTCGCGGTCGGCGGGTGAGCCGACGGGCATCCGCTCGAGCTCGTCACCGGTGCGCAGGTCGGCGTAGATGCCGGTCGGGTCCTCGTGGAAGTGCAGGAACGCCCGGGACCGCCGGTAGAAGACGCCCCGGGAGCGCTCGACCAGCCCCGGTACGTCGCGCCGCTCAGGCCATCGTGTCCAGCACCTGCTGGACCAGGTCCGGTGTGGTGTGGGGGTGGAGCATGGCGAGGCGAGCCACCGGCTCGCCCTCCCAGGTGGTGGGGACGACCAGGGCGACCTGGTCGGCGAGGAGCGTGGCCGACCACGCGTCGTAGTCGGCGCGGTCCCAGCCGGTCCGGCGGAACAGCACGATCGACAGCTCGGGCTGGCGCACGAGCTCGGTGTGGGGCGTGGCCCGGACGAGGTCGGCGGCCCGCTGTGCCGTGGCCAGGGCGGCGTCGACGGCCTCGCGGTAGGCGTCGGTGCCGTGGACGGCGAGCGAGAACCACAGCGGCATGCCGCGGGGGCGACGCGAGAGCTGGAAGGCGTAGTCCGTCGGGTTCCACGGCTCGCCGCCCCCTCCCGCGCTGCCGGCGGGAGGCTGGCCCGGCGGGCGCGGCGCGGTGCGGAAGGCCGACAGGTAGGCCGCGTCCTGGGTGTGGACGGCCTTGGCCAGTGTGGGGTGGCGGTACAGGACGGCGGCGCAGTCGTAGGGGGCGAACAGCCACTTGTGCGGGTCGATGGCCATCGAGTCCGCCTCCTCGATGCCGGCGAACCGCCGCCGGGCCGACGGCGAGAACAGGGCGCCGCCGCCGTAGGCCGCGTCCACGTGGAACCAGATGCCGCGGGCGTGGGCCACCTCGGCCACGCCGGCAAGGTCGTCGACGATGCCGGCGTTGGTGGTCCCGCCGGTCGCCACCACGGCCACGACCGGGCCCGGTGCACGCTCCAGCGCCGCCGCCAGGGCCTGGCCCGTCAGGCGGTGGTCGGGGGTGGGCACGGTCAGCCGGTCGCAGCCCAGGATGTGGACGGCCTTGGTCACCGAGGAGTGGGCCTCGCCGCTCACCGCGATCAGCGGCCGGGCGCCCGGGGGGACCTCGGCCGTGTCGCGGGCGACCAGCAGGGCCGAGAGGTTGGCGGCCGACCCGCCGGAGACGAACGTGCCCCCGGCCTCCTCGGGCAGGCCGGCCAGGTCCCGCAGCACGCCCAGGGCCTGGTTCTCCGCCGCCACCACGCCCGCGGCCAGGAGCCACGACGTCCCGTTCAACGAGGAGCACGACACGACCATGTCGAAGAGGAGGGCGGCCTTGGTGGGGGCGGCCGGGATGAAGGAGAGGAAGCGGGGGCTGTCGATGGAGACGACGGCGGTGGCGAGCGAATGGGTGAAGACGTCGAGCACCTTCTCGGGGTCGTTGCCCCCCGGGCCGATCATCCCGTCCAACAGCCCGGTGAAGTCGGTGGCGTACCCGCCGTAGTCGAGGGGGACCGGGTCCAGGGCGAGCCGGTCCCGGCAGTAGTCGAGCACCAGGTCCGCGGTGCGTTCGTCGAAGACGAACATCGGATGTCGCATACGGCCAGCATCGCGCCGGTCGCCGCTCGCCGGTCGCCGGTCGCCGCTCGCCGGTCGCCGGTCGCCGGTCGGCGGCGGGAGCGACCTAGCCTGGGGCCATGCGGTTCGCGATCCTCGGCGGCGGCCCCGCCGGCACCCAGGCGGCGACCTACGCCGCCCGTCTCGGGGTGCAGGTGACGCTGGTCGAGCGGGACGTGGTCGGCGGCGCCGCCGACCTGTGGGACTGCATCCCGTCCAAGGCCATGATCGCCACCGGCGGGGCGGTGTCCTTCCTCGGCCGGACCGAGGGCATGGGCCTGGCGGCGGTCGAGCCGGCGCTGGACCTCGAGCGGCTCCGCCAGCGGGTGGCGTCCATCACCTCCCGCCTGCGGGAGTCGGCCGAGGCCATCCTGACCAGCCAGGACGTCGAGATCATCCGGGGAGAGGGCCGGATGACAGGGCCGCACGGGGTGGTCGTCGACACGGCCGAGGGGCGGCGCGAGCTCGAGGCCGACGCCGTGCTCCTGTCCACCGGGAGCCGGCCCCGCATCCCGGAGTGGGCTCCGATCGACGGTGACCGGGTGCTCACCACGCGCGACGCCTACCCGCCCAAGGAGCTTCCGGAGCACGTGGTGGTCATCGGTTCGGGCGTGACCGGGGTGGAGTTCGTCCACATGTTCCGGTCGCTCGGCTCGGGTGTCACCCTCATCGTCAGCCGCCAGCAGGTGCTCCCCCGCAAGGACCCCGAGGTGGCGGCCGTATTGGAAGAGGACTTCCTGCGTCGGGGGGTGAAGCTGATGAAGGGGGCACGGGCGACGGCGGTCGACCGCGGCGAGACCGGCGTGTCGGTCCGCTGCGACGACGGTCGGGTGGCGGCGGGATCGCACGCGCTCCTGGCCATCGGCTCCCTCCCCAACTCGGAACGGCTCGGCCTCGAGTCCGCCGGCGTGGAGGTGGACGCGGGCGGCTACGTGCCCATCAACCGGCACTGCCAGACGAACGTGCCCCACATCTACGCCGCCGGAGACCTCTCGGGGAAGCTCCCCCTCTCGTCGGTGGCGTCGATGCAGGGGCGCAAGGTCGCCGAGCACGTCGCCATCGGCCACACGGTCTCGCACCGGCACCTCAACTACGACAAGGCGGCCTCGGCGATCTTCACCGAGCCCGAGATCGCCGACGTGGGCCTGGCCGAGGCCGACGCCTTCGCCGAGGGGCGCAAGGTCCGTGTGACCAAGGTGCCCTTCGCCGCCACGGCCAAGGCGCTCATCAACGACGACGCCCGGGGGTTCGTGAAGATCGTCTCCGACCCGGCCACCGGGGTGGTGCTGGGCGGCTCGATCGTCGGCCAGCACGCGGCCGAGCTCATCTCGATGGTGGCGCTGGCGGTCACGGCCGGCCTTCGGGTGCAGGACATCGTGGAGAGCATGCTGGTCCACCCCACGCTCTCGGAGGCGCTGGCCGAAGCGGCGGAGTGAGCGCCGGTCACTCCTCGAGCGTCGTCCCCCCGGCGAACGTGGTGCCGACGCTGCGCCAGTAGCCGCCGATCATCTCGCGCGGGGCGATGCGTCCGAGCTCCTCGACCGGCGAGTCGAACAGCTCCAGCTCGGCCTCGCCGGAGAACGCCGGCCCGAGCTCGACGTCCACGCCGCGCATGGTCACGAGCTCGGTGAACGAGTCCCGGCCGTCGGCCTCGATCCGGGGCAGGAAGCGGTGGTGGAGCATGGGCAGGGCGTTCACGAAGCCCGCCCCGTCCGAGGAGCCGGTGATGGTGAAGCGGGCCGCCGCCAGCCGGCGGTCGTAGGCGGCGAGGGTCGCCCCGAAGCGGCCGCCGGGCTCGAGCCTGGGGCCCGCCCGCCCGACCGTCACCGGCCGGGTGAGGTGCACCGACCCGAGCTTCTTGGGATAGCCCTGCAGGTGGCCCCGCACCATGGCGAAGTCCTTGTCCACCCAGATGTAGACGCATCGCGACCACAGCTGGTCCCGGTACCGGCACCGCACGACGAAGAACGCCTCCTTGTACTGCAGGCGGACCGGGTCGAGCACCTCCTCGAACGTGTCGGAGCAGGACTGCCAGTCGGCGACCACGAAGGCCACCGCGCCGGGGTCCTCGTCGTCGCGGGGCGGCTCCAACGGCTCGGGCAAGAGCTCGGCCACCGCCGCCGGGTCGGTGCGGTACTCCACGGTGAGCAGGTCGCCCGAGTAGTGCCAGGGGGGTGGCGGGAGGAGGGACGCCCGTCCCGTCGCGCTGCGGGGGAAGAGGAAGCCGTTGAGGCGGGCCACGGGCGCACCGTACCATTCGCCCCCGTACGATCCCCGGGAGAGCCCGTACGATCCGAGAGAGGAGGCGCGACGTGCCGACCGAGACGCGCCGGGTGCTGCTGGACGGAGCCGCCGTGGAGGTGCGGGCCGAGGGGGACCGGCTGGTGGCCGGTGACGGGCGGACCGTGGCCGCCGCCGCCGCGGTGCACCTGCCGCCGTGCACGCCGTCGAAGATCATCTGCGTGCACCTCAACTACCGCAGCCGGGTGGAGGAGTTCATGGTGTCGCTCGGCCCGGCGCCGACGTACTTCCACAAGCCGACCTCGGCGCTCAACGCCCACCGCGGCCACGTCGTCCGCCCGGAGGGCTGCCAGTGGCTGAACTACGAGGGCGAGATCGCCATCGTGATCGGGTCCACGTGCCGCAA
>JAJYVT010000026.1 GCA_021791845.1 Actinomycetes bacterium
GCTGGGTCGGTTTGGCGCGCCTCTCAACCGTCGCTGAACGCCATCAGGACTCGCAGCAGTGGAAAAGGAGTCGGCCCGAAGGGCCGACACTGCACTTGACACGAGGCGCTCCTTCAGGAATGACTTCGCGGCGCGATCGAGTCATCGATATCGACCCCACGACGCTTGTCTCCGGCCGCACAGGGCACAGCCCATGTCTGCGCACCACCAACCCCACCGTTCCCGCGGCGAGCACGCCGCCGTCTCGTCGCGCCGTCGGCCATGCCGCCGGTCCCGCCTGACCCTCGAACCAGCCACCTACATCGTTCTCGACCACGCCCACGAGCAGGCGGCAGTCGCCGCCCTGGCGGATCTGCTCGCCCCGTGCGTCAACGCGCCCGAGGAGGAGGCCGCTTGACCGGCCGGCCGACCTGGAGGTCTCCTCGCCCGACAGTCGTCCCACCAGCCAGAAGGAGCCCGCCTGTGAGAGTCGCCACCTACACCCGGATCTCGACCGACGAGGACCACCAGCCCTACTCCCTCGAAGCCCAGGCGGAGCGGTTGGCTGCCTACGTGAAGAGCCAACCCGACTGGGAGCTCATCCGGCGCTTCACCGACCAGGCCTCGGGCGCCACCACCGAGCGCCCCGACCTGCAGCGCGCCCTGGCCGAGGCCCGGGCCGGGCGCTTCGACCTCCTCCTCGTCTACCGGGTCGACCGGTTCTCGCGCTCGGTACGCGGCTTGGCCCAACTCTTGGAAGACCTCGACGCCGCCGGGATTGCCTTCCGCTCGGCCACCGAGCCGTTCGACACCACGACCCCTGCGGGCCGGATGATGGTCCAGATGCTCGGCGTGTTCGCCGAATTCGAGCGGGCCACCATCGTCGACCGGGTGATCGCCGGCATGGAGCGAAAGGCAGCGAGGGGAGGCTGGTGCGGCGGGTCGCGCCCCTTCGGCTACGAGATCGATCCGAAGACTGGTTGCCTTGCCCCCCAGGCCGACGAGGCGCCGCTCGTCCCGGTCATCTTCGACCGCTACGCCCACGGTCGCGAAGGCGCCCGGGCGCTGGCGGTGTGGCTGAACGAGGCCGGCCACCGCACCAAGGCGGGGAGACCCTGGAGCCACACGGCCATCCTCACCGTGCTGCGCAACCCGGTCTACGTCGGGAAGGTCTTCTTCCGAGACGCCCTCCACGACGGCCCCCACGACCACCTGGTCGACGAGAAGCTGTTCGAGCGGGTCCAGGCGCTGCTCTCCGAGCGCGGCGAGGACTGGTCCAAACGGGCCTCGGCCACCTCGCCCTTCCTCCTGGCCGGCCTCGTCGTGTGCGCCAAGTGCGGGAAGCACTTCGTCGGCACCTCGGCCGTGGGCAACCGCTACCGGTACCGCTACTACACGTGCTACTCCCGCCAGCGCTACGGCACGAAGTACTGCGACGCCGAGCGCGTCCCGGCAGAGGAGCTGGATGCGGCCGTCCTCGATGCCCTCCTCCATATCTACGAGCGAACCGACCTCTTCGACAAGGCCATCGCTGCCGCCCGGCACCGGGCTCGCTCCCAGCGCGCCAACCATGACCAGGAGCTGGCTGTCGTCGACGCCGGGATCGCCAAGGCCGAGGACGCCATCGAGCGTTACCTCTCGGCGTTCGAGGCCGGCACGCTCTCCGAGACCCAGTGCGGCAAGCGCCTCGAAAGGCTCGCCGTGAAGGTGCGCGACCTGCGGCAGCGACGCGAGGAGCTGCTCGCCGCGATGGAGCACGCCTCACCGAGCGCGCCCGACCCCGGCGAAATCGCCGCGATGCGCCATCACATCGAGAAGGCGCTCACCGACGGCTCGGTGCCGGCGCGCAAGGCACTGCTGCAGGCGCTCGTCCACGAGATCCGCGTCGAGGGTCGCGACCGCGTTCTACCGTGGTTCCGCGTGCCAGGCGGCGCGGAACTGAAGGTTCGCGCCCTGGCGCGTTCGGCGCCCCCGGCAGGACTCGAACCTGCGCAACCGGCTCCGGAGGCCGGTGCTCTATCCGCTGAGCTACGGGGGCGGGCCCGCGCGTCCGACTCGGACCCGAGCAGGCGCTGCGGTGAGGACCGATCGTAGCCGCCCCGGCACGGTCGCCTTCGCACGGGCACCGGCCGGGCCCCGCCTATCCTCCCTCTGCATGTCCGCCGGCCGACGCGCCGATCCCCAGGCCGCCGACCCGGGCACGGCCCTGGCCGACCACTCCGAGCCCGACGAGCCGCTCTCCCGCCACCTCTTGCCCGACAACGCCGACGTGGGCGCCGACGGGCACCTCGTGGTGGCCGGCGTGGACCTGGTCGACCTGGCCGACGAGCTGGGGACGCCCCTCTTCGTCTACGACGAGGACCACCTTCGGGCGCGCTGCCGTGAGGCGGTCACGGCCTGGGGCGACGGCGTCGCCTACGCGACGAAGGCGTTCCTGTGCGTCGCCATGGCCCGGCTGGTCCACGAAGAGGGGATGTGCCTCGACGTCTCGACCCTGGGGGAGCTCCACGTGGCACTGGCGGCCGGGGTCCCGGCGGAGCGGCTGGTGCTCCACGGGAACAACAAGTCGGAGGAGGAGCTGGCGACGGCCCTCGCTGCAGGTGTGGGCCGCATCGTCGTCGACTCGTTCGACGAGATCGCCCGGCTCGGCGCCCTCACCGACGCCCCAGCGCCCGCGGGGGAACGGCCGAAGGTGCTCGTTCGGGTCACTCCCGGCGTCGAGGTGCACACGCACGAGTTCGTCCGCACCGGTCAGGAGGACACGAAGTTCGGCTTCTCGGTGGCCTCCGGCGCCGCCTCCCGGGCCGTGGCCGCGCTGGAGCTCCTGCCCGGCGTCGAGCTGGTCGGCGTCCACGCCCACATCGGGAGCCAGGTGTTCGACGTCGGCCACTTCGAGGAGGCGGCCGAGGTGCTCGGCGCGCTGGTCGCGCCGCTCGGCCTCCCCGAGCTGGTGGTCGGGGGCGGGTTGGGGGTCGCCTACCTCAACGCCGAGCGGGCGCCGGCCCAGAAGGTGTGGGCCGAGGCCACCCGGCACGCCTGCCACGCCGCCGGCATCGACCCCACCACCCGGATCACGGCCGAGCCGGGCCGCTCCATCGCCGCCGCCGCCGGCATCACCCTCTACCGGGTGGGCACGGTCAAGACACTGCCGGGCATCCGCACCTATGTCTCCGTCGACGGCGGCATGAGCGACAACCCCCGGCCCGTCCTCTACGGCAGCGGCTACGAGGCGTTCCTCCCGCGGGCGGTCGAGGCGCCGCGACCGCGCGTCGTCCGAGTGGTGGGGAAGCACTGCGAGACGGGCGACGTCGTGGTGGAGCACGCCCACGTGCCCGCCGACCTGGCCGTCGGCGACGTCCTTGCAACCCCAGTGACGGGGGCGTACGGCTACGCCATGGCCTCCAACTACAACAAGGTGCCCCGTCCCGCCGTCGTGTTCCTGCGGGACGGCGAGGCCCGCGTGGCGGTCCGGCGGGAGACGTTGGACGACCTGATCCGGCTGGACGCGGGCTAGCGTCGGGCCGCAGTCGTGAGCCGTTCGCAGTCGCTGGAGGACGCTGTGGGGAAGGGGTACGGGCAGAGGGCGGCGATCGCCGTGCTGGGGCTCGCGGTCCTGGTGCAGGTGGTGCCCTCGCTGGCCGGTGCCGCCGGGCGGCCGCCGGTCACCACCGCGGTGGGTGCCCCGGTCCCGGGGCACTCTCCCGATGGTGCCCGCTGGGCGCCGGGCGCCCCCGGAGGCGCCCCCACTCCCGCCACGGCGCCAGCCCCCGCCCACGCCCCCGGCGTCTCGCACGCCAGAGCAGCGGCGGGTGAGCAGACCCTCAACTGGTCCGGTGTGCTGGCCACCGGGACGACATTCACCGCCATGACCGGGAGCTGGACCGTACCGGCGGTCAGCGCCGGCCAGTCAGCGCGGTACTCGGCCACCTGGATCGGCATCGGCGGCGGCTCGGCATCGGCGACCGGCCTGCTGCAGCTGGGGACCGAGCAGGACTCGGGCAACGGGAGCACCACATACAGCGCGTGGGTCGAGATGCTGCCCGCCCCGGCCTCCACAATCGTGGACGCCACAACGGGAGCACCCGCTCCCGTCGCCCCCGGCGACCACATCCAGGCGGCGATCACCGAAGGGTCCCCCGGCGTGTGGACGGTGGCGCTCGCCGACACCACCCAGGGATGGCAGTTCTCGACGACATTCCACTACACGGGCACAGCCGCCACCGCCGAGTGGATCGAGGAGGCGCCCACCATCAACACATCGGTCGCGACGCTGGCCGACTTCCACAGCGTGCGCTTCACCCACATGCAGACCACGTCCGCCGCCCCCGAGACGCTCGTGCCCATCGCCATGATCGACGACCAGGGCACGGTGATCGCCTCCCCGGGGCCGGTGGGGGCAGCCACAACACGCAGCGTTACGATCACCTACGTGGCGCCGGTCACACCGCCCGCCCCGGGGACAACGTCCGGGTACGACCTCGTCGGGGCCGACGGCGGCGTCTTCGTCTTCGACCCGCCCGGGCGCAGTGGCGGGTACTACGGGTCGCTCCCGGGCATCGGCGTGGTCCCCAACAAGCCGATCGTGGGCATCGTGCCCACCAGCGACGACAAGGGGTACTTCCTGGTGGCGGCCGACGGCGGGGTGTTCAGCTTCGGGAACGCCCCCTTCTTGGGCTCCCTCCCCAGGAGCCACGTCGTCCCCAACCGGCCCATCGCCGGCATCGTCGCCGCCGACACAGACCGCGGGTACTTTCTCGTCGGCCGGGACGGCGGCGTCTTCACCTTCGGCACAGTGCCCTACCTGGGATCCCTGCCGGGCGACGGCATCTCCGTCGACGACATCGTCGGGATCGCGGCCACGCCCACCGGCAACGGCTACTGGCTCATCGCTTCCACCGGGAGGGTGTACGCCTTCGGGGCGGCCAAGCAGCTGGGCACAGCCACCGGGACCGGCTCCCCCATCGCCGCCATCGCCGGCACGCCCACAGGCGGCGGCTACTGGGTGACCACGGGCAACGGCGCGGTGCTGGCCTTCGGCAACGCCAAGAGCTTCGGCACACTGCCCACGGAGCACGTGACGCCCAACTCGCCGATCATCGGGCTCGTCCACACCGCGGGGACAGGCGGCTACTGGCTCGTCGGCGCCGACGGCGGCGTCTACGCCTTCGGTGACGCCCCGTTCCTCGGCGCCCTTCCTTCACTGGCCCGCGTCGACGACATCGTCGGCGCGGTGGCGACCACCACCGCCTGAGATGACCGACGTCAACGGGCGCATCGCACTCGTGACCGGCGGGGCGGCCGGCATCGGCCGGCTCGTCGCGCTCGAGCTCGCCCGGCGTGGGGCCGTCCCGGTGATCTGGGACCTCGACGAGCCCCGCGTCGCAGAGACGGTGGCCGAGCTCGACCGGGTCAGCGGCGGGCGGGCCCGCGGCTACGTCTGCGACGTGCGCGACGCCGGCGCCGTCGGCGCGATGGCCGACCGGGTCCGCCAGGATGTCGGCGACCCCGAGGTCCTGGTCAACAACGCCGGCGTCGTCAGCGGCGCCCGGCTCCTCGAGATCCCCGAGGAGAAGATCCGCCGGACCTTCGACGTCAACGTGCTGGCGCTCTTCTGGGTCACCCGGGCCTTCCTGCCGGCGATGCTGGCCGCCGACCGCGGGCACGTCGTGACCATCGCATCGGCGGCGGGACTGGTCGGCGTGGCCCGCCAGACCGACTACTCGGCCTCGAAGCACGCAGCCGTCGGGTTCGACGAGTCGCTCCGGGTCGAGCTGCACCAGACCGCCCCCCACATCGTCACGACGGTCGTATGCCCGTACTACATCGACACCGGCATGTTCGAGGGCGTGCGCACGCGGGTGCCGTTCCTGCTCCCGATCCTCCGCCCCGAGGTGGTCGCCACCAAGGTCGCCGACGCCGTCGCATCCGACCGCCGGATGCTCGTCCTGCCGCCCATCGTCCGCCTGCTGCCGGTGTTCCGCGTGCTGCCGCCGGTCCTCTTCGACCGGGTCATGGACCTGTTCGGCGTCAACACGTCGATGGACCACTTCGTCGGGCACTCCTAGGGTGTCGGGCATGGACCGTGTGGCGTCGCTCCGCCGGACCTTCGACGAGGGCCTGACCCGCCCCCTGGACTGGCGCAGGGAGGAGCTGCGGGCCATGCGGCGCATGCTCGCCGAGGGCGAGGGCGAGCTGATGGACGCCCTGCGCCACGACCTCGGCAAGCCGGCAGTGGAAGCCCGCCTCACCGACCTCTCGTTCGTGGACGCCGAGATCGACGTCATGCTGGCGAACCTCGGCCGGTGGGCCCGGCCCGAGCGGGTGGCCGTCCCGGCGGTGCAGCAGCCCGGTCACGCCACCGTCGTGCGCGAGCCCTTGGGCGTCGCCTTGGTGATCTCGCCGTGGAACTACCCGGTCCAGCTGCTCCTGGTGCCGATGGCCGCCGCCATCTGCGCGGGGAACTGCGTCATCGGCAAGCCGTCCGAGATCGCCCCGAGAACGTCTGCGGCCATCGCCCGGCTGGCCGGGCGCTACCTCGACGGCCGCGCCGTGGCCATCGTGGAAGGTGGGGTGGAGGAGACGCAGGCGCTGCTGGCCGAGCGCTTCGACACCATCTTCTACACCGGCAACGGGCGCGTCGGCCGGATCGTGATGGAGGCCGCGGCCCACCACCTCACCCCGGTCACGCTCGAGCTCGGTGGCAAGTGCCCCGCCATCGTGGACGCCGAGGCCGACGTGACGGTGGCGGCCCGACGGATCGCCTGGGGGAAGTTCTTGAACGCCGGGCAGACGTGCGTGGCGCCCGACTACGTCCTCGCCCACCGCTCGGTGGAGGACGAGCTCGTCGAGGCCCTCACCCGCTCGCTCCACGACTTCTACGGCGAGGACCCCCACCGCACCGAGGACTACGCCCGCATCGTGAACGAGCGGCACTTCGACCGCCTCTCGGGGTTGCTCGCCGCCACGTCGGGCACGGTCGCCGCCGGCGGCCAGACCGACCGGGGCGACCGCTACATCGCCCCCACCGTCCTCACCGGCGTCGGCCCCGACGACCCGGTGATGGAGGACGAGATCTTCGGCCCCATCCTCCCGGTCCTCGCCGTGGACGGCGTCGACGACGCGGTCCGCTTCGTCCGCGCCCGGCCCAAACCGCTGGCCCTCTACGTCTTCTCCCAGAACAGGGGCGCCGTCGACCGGGTGCTCGCCGGGACGTCCTCGGGCGGCGCGGCGGTGAACTGCACGGTGGTGCACCTGGCGATCCCCGGCCTGCCCTTCGGGGGTGTCGGGGCGAGCGGCATGGGGTCGTACCACGGGCGCCAGGGGTTCGAGACGTTCAGCCACCGCCGGGCCGTGCTGTCCAAGCCGACCGTGCCCGACCTGCCGGTCCAGTACCCGCCGTACACCAAGGCGAAGGAGTGGCTGCTCAAGAAGATGCTGTGAGCCAGTCGGCGGCGGCCATGACCCAGACCATCTCCGGTCCGCTCTCGCCGGGTGCCTCGATCTCGGCGTCCTGCACCCGGTCCAGCCGGTAGCCGAGGCGCCGGGGCACGCCGGCGCTGGCCACGTTGGCCTCGTCGCAGTGGATCTCCACCCGCTCCATGCCCGGTAGGCCGAAGGCCGCGGTCGTGAGCGCCCGCGCCGACTCGGTGGCGTACCCGCGGCGCACCCGCGAGGCGCTCACCCAGTAACCGATCTCGATCGCACCCGGGCCGACCCGATGGTGGAGCCCGGCGCATCCCACCAGGTCGCCCGAGACGTCCTCGCGCAGCCAGTACCCGAACGCCGCCCCGGACTCCCACGCCTGCAGCGACAGGGCGATGTAGTCGGCCTGCGCCGTCTCCGTGGGCTCGCCGGCGGCCCAGGGCATCCACGGCCGGAGGTGCCCGAGGTTCTCGACGACGGCACGGTGCAGTGCCGGCGCCTCGCTCCCCGTGAACGCCACCAGGGTGAGCGGGCCGGCGACCAGCTCGGCCGGTGGCCGGACCGTCACGCCGGCGGGCCGATCACGGTCACCAGGGTGCCGATCGGGGTGTAGGGCCAGAGCTTCCCGGCTGTGGCGATGGGCATCTCGACGCACCCGTTGGACTGCGGGAACCCGTAGGCGGCGCGCGGGAAGCCGTGCAGCGCGTCCCCGCCGTTGAAGTAGCTGGCCCAGGGCACTGTCGGGATTGTGTACTTCGTGCCTGTCACGTCGGTGCCCGACATGCGCGACGCCTTCACGTGCTCGAACACCTGGAACGTTCCGTCTGTGGTTGTCGCCCCCTTGACGCCGGTGTTGACGGGGAGGTCGTGGAAGGCCAACTGCCCGTTCACCCACGCTGTCAGGTGCTCGGGGGTGGTCTTTGTCACCAGCACGTAGGTCAGCGGCTCGGTGTTGGCCTTGTGACTGGCGACGTCGGCCAGGAGCGTCGACCACACCTCGGGACCGGCGACGCCGTCCACTGTGAGCCCGTTCTCTGTCTCGAACATCATCACCGCGCCCTTGGTGATGGCGTTTGTCGAGCCCTGGACCCACAGGTCGGTGAGCTCCTGGGGCATGGTCTGCCACATCCACGTCAATGTCCCGGCCTGGGGCTGCGCCATGTCCTGGGGGGCGGGCGCTGTCCCGGTGTAGGACAGGGGGAGGTAGCCGAGCTGGGCCAGCAGCTCCTGGAGCCGGTCCACGCTGCCGTTGGCGATCGTGAACGAGAACGTCTTCGACGAGCGGAGGTGGGCGCCGGCGGCTCCCGCCACGCCGCTCTGCCCGCCGGGCACGGTGACCGTGTACTTGGTGAACGGCACGAACGGGGCGGTCGGGGTGAAGACCATCGAGTCGGTCGCCTTGTAGACGTGCCAGCTGCCGGCAACTGTCGGGCTCAGGGTGGGCGTGGCCGACCCCGGCGCCAGCGCCGAGGAGAACCGGACGGTGATGCCCGTGCTGGAGGCGACGGCACTGGCCCCTGTCACCGGGGTGGTGGACGACACGGACAGCGTGTGGGCGGCCACGTCGGTGGCCGGGCTCTTGCTCGAGCCGTTCGGGGAGCCGTTCGAGGAGCCGGAGCAGTGCGTCCCGTGACCGCAGGCGAGCGCGGCCGGGCGGTGACGGGAGACGGCGTACACGACGCCGCCCGCGGCGACCAGCACGACGACGGCCAGGCCGACCAGCCACTTCGAGGCCCACCACCGCTTCGGTCCTGAACTGCGCTCCCGGAGTGCCTGCACCCCTGCCGTTCACCTTCCGCTCAGCGTCGACACGATCGTGCGCTTCGGCGCACGCACCGTTACGTTACCCAGCAGCTGCACCAACGCGATCGCGGGGCTACATGTGCGCAGGTGCCTCGATCCCGAGCAGCTGCAGCCCCTCTGCGAGCACGCGGGCGGTCGCGTCGGCGAGCACCAGGCGGCTGTGGCGCGTTGCCGCATCGGGGGCCCGCAGCACGGGGCAACGCTCGTAGAAGGAGGTGAACGTGGTCGCCAGGCCGTAGAGGTAGGCGCAGAGCTTCGACGGCGCCGAGGCCTCGACGGCGGCGCTGATCGCCGCCCCGTACCCCAAGAGGGCGATGCCGAGCGCCCGCTCCTCGGGCTCCCCGAGGTGTATTGCATCCCCAGCTGCAATCAGGGGGGCGGCCGTTCCCTCGCCGGTCGCGCCGGCCTGGGGACCGCCGGCCCCGGCCCGGCGGAAGATCGAGCGGATGCGGGCGTGGGCGTACTGCAGGTACGGCCCGGTGTCGCCCTCGAACGCCAGCATGCGGTCCCAGTCGAACACGTAGTCCTTCGCCCGGTCGATGGACAGGTCGGCGTACTTGACGGCGCCGATGCCGAGCGCGCGGGCTACCGCGTCCACGTCCACGTCGCCCTGGTCGCGGCCCCGCTCGGCGATCGCCGCCCGGGCCCGCTCGACCGCCTCGTCGAGCAGGTCCACGAGCTTCACCGAGCCTCCCGAGCGGGTGCGAAGCATCCGGTGGTCGGCGCCCAGCACGCTGCCGAAGTTGACGTGCTCGGCCGCCGTCTCCTCGGGTAGCCAGCCCGCCATCCGGCAGACGGCGAACACCATGTGGAGGTGCTGGGCCTGCGGCGCGCCCACCACGTAGAGGAGCCGGTCGGCGTGCAGGTTGCCCACCCGGTCCCGCACCGACGCCAGGTCGGTGGCGGCGTAGCCGAAGCCGCCGTCGGACTTCTGGACGATGAGGGGGAGCGGCTCGCCTTCGCGGTTGGTGAACCCGGGCGGGAAGACGCACTGGGCCCCGGCGTCCTCGACGAGCAGCCCGGCGGCGCGCAGATCGGTCACCACCTGGGAGAGCATCGGGTTGTAGTAGCTCTCGCCCTTGATGTCGTCGTCGGTGAGCAGCACGCCCAGCTTGGCGTAGACCTCGTCGAAGTAGGCCACGCTCTCGTCGACCAGCACCTGCCACAGCCGGAGGGTCTCGGGGTCTCCCGACTGGAGCAGCACCACCCGGTGCCGGCTCCGCTGGCGGAACGCCTCGTCCGCGTCGAACGACGCCCGCGCCCGCTGGTAGAAGGCGGTGAGGTCGCCGACCGACAGCTCGCGCATCGCCTCCTTCTCGCCCAGGTCGACCAGGTGCTCGATGAGCATCCCGAAGTTCGTGCCCCAGTCCCCGATGTGGTTCTCGCGGACGACCCGGTGCCCGAGGTGGCCGAGCAACCGGCACAGCGCGTCGCCGATGACGGTGGAGCGGAGGTGCCCGACGTGCATCTCCTTGGCCACGTTGGGATGGGAGTATGTGACGACCACGGTCAACGGCCGGGCGGCCGGCGCCACCCCGAGCCGCACGTCGGCGGCCATCGCCGCCACCTGGTCCTCCACGAACGACGTCGCCAGCACGAGGTTGACGAAGCCCGGGCCGCTCACCTCCACCCGCTCGCAGATGCCGGCCACGTCGAGCGCCGCCGCCACCGCCTCGGCCACCTGGCGCGGGGGCCGGCCCAGCTCCTTGGCCAGCGCGAGAGCGCCGTTGGCCTGGAAGTCGGCGCGGTCGGAGGGCCGGAGCACCGGGTCGGCGCCCGAACAGACCGTGTCGAAGGCCGCCTGCAGGCGCTCCGTCAGCAGCGTGGTGGGGTCGGGCATGGTCCATCATCGCACCCCACGGGCCGTGCCCGTTCCGTGACGGCTACGGCTGGGCGATGGCGAAGACGGGGAAGTTGGCGAAGGCTTGGGCGTCCGAGGGCAGGAACGGGCCGTCGATCACGACCGCCAGGTGCCCTGTCACCCCGGGCCCGGCGTCCCCCTCGATGGTGTCGACCGCGCCGTCGGGCCAGACCTGCGCCACGATGCCCACGTGGACCGCCGTGGCCGTGCTCCAGGGCCCCGTGCCGTAGAGGACGGCGTCACCGGCGACGGCCTTGGCGCTCGGCGGCAGCACCCGGCCGTTGGCGGCGGCCCAGCCGTAGATGGACCCGACAAAGGCGTAGGAGGGGATGCCGACGCCACCCTGCTCCCAGGCCCAGGTGGCGAACAGGGCGCACCACGGCTCGCACGCCCCGTAGGGGTTGCAGAAGTAGCCCTTGTCCGGGTCGGGCTGGATCTGCGACGCCGCCGCCTGGACGATGGCCGGGTAGCCGCCGGCGGGCGGCGGGTTGTCGAAGCTGTAGTTGAAGCCGTCCGGCTCGAGCAGCCAGTAGCCGCCGCCGTCGGGCGTCGGGACGATCGACCTGAACGGGGCGGCGGTGGGCGACCCTGTGGGCTGTCCGTACGACGTGGCGCTCCCGAAGCCGAACACCGCACCGTTCCACTCGAGCAGCCAGTAGCCGTTGCCGTGCGGTGTGGCGGCCATGCCGGAGATGCTCGACTGCAGTGTCTTCCCGCCGAGCGACCCGTCGAAGGCGGCGTTGCCGAAGGTGAAGATGCCGCCGTCGGCCGCCACCAGCCAGTAGCCCCCGCCTGTGGGGGTGGCGGCCATGCCGACGATGGGCTGGTTCAGGTGCTGGCCTCCCATCGAGCCGAAGAAGGCAGCGTTGCCGAAGGTGAAGATGCCGCCGTCCAGGCCGGCCAGCCAGTAGCCCCCGCCTGTGGGGGTGGCGGCCATGGCCACCACGGGGCCGGTGAGCTGCGTGCCGCCCATCGACCCGTCGAAGGCGGCGTTGCCGAAGGTGGTGACCCCGCCGTCGGCCGACGCCACCCAGAGCCCTGTGCCGCCGGGGGTGGCGGCCATGGCCACCGCCGGGGCGTTGAGCTGCACGGCGGGCGGGTCCTCGGGCGGCGCGTCGCCGAACTGGTCGATGCCACCGCCGGGGTACACCTGCGAGTTCCGCGTCCCGCTCGATCGCCGGGCGGCGGGGGGCACCGGCGGTGCGGACGGGGGGGAGGCAGACCCCGGGGCCGGCGCCGCAGACCCCGAGGCTGGCCTGGCGGAGGCCGGCGCCGAGGCCGGCGCGGAGGTGGCGGGCTGGGGCGGTGCCGAGGATGCGGTCGCAGCGCCTGCCGGCCCCGCTCCGGCGAGCGCTGCGGTGAGCGCGAGAGCAGCCACCGCGATGACGACCGCGCCGCCCGTCCCCCAACGCCTCACCTTCGCCATGATGGCCAGGCACGCGGCTGAATGCACGCGTCTCGCCAAAATGGCGGCACCAGCTGGACCGACGGAGCGAGACCGCCTGGCGGCACCCCGTGTAGCAGCGTCCGGCCCCCGGGAGGACGGCAGAATGGCGGCATGACCCACCCAGACAGCTTCGGAGCCCGGTCCACCCTCGAGGTCGGCGATCGGCGGTTCCAGATCTTCCGCCTCGGTGCCGTCCCCGGCGCCGAGCGGCTGCCCTACGGCATCAAGGTGCTGCTCGAGAACCTGCTGCGGCACGAGGACGGCCAGAAGGTCTCGGCTGCGGACGTGCAGGCGGCGGCCGACTGGGGCCGCGCCGGGGCCTCCGGCAGCGACGCGGCGGCGAAGGAGATCGCCTTCAGCCCCGAGCGGGTGCTCATGCAGGACTTCACCGGCGTGCCCGCCGTGGTCGACCTGGCGGCGATGCGCGACGCCCTGGCGGCGCTGGGCGGCGACCCGTCGCGCATCGACCCCCTCGTCCCCTGCGAGCTCGTGATCGACCACTCGGTCATCGCCGAGCGCTCGGGCGGCCCGGCCGCCTTCGACGACAACGTGGCCATCGAGTACGAGCGGAACATCGAGCGCTACCAGCTCCTCCGGTGGGCCCAAGGCTCCTTCGACCGGTTCCAGGTCGTCCCGCCCGGAACCGGCATCTGCCACCAGGTGAACCTGGAGTACCTGGCCCGGGTGGTGTTCGCCACGCCCGACGGCGAGGCCTACCCCGACACCCTGGTCGGCACCGACTCGCACACCACGATGGTGAACGGGCTCGGGGTGCTCGGCTGGGGCGTGGGCGGCATCGAGGCCGAGGCGGCCATGCTCGGCCAGCCCCTCTCGATGCTGCTCCCGCCCGTGGTCGGGCTCCATCTGCACGGCGAGATGCACGAGGGAACGACGGCCACGGACCTCGTCCTCACCATCACCGAGCTGCTCCGTCGCCACGGCGTGGTGGGCAAGTTCGTCGAGGCGTTCGGGCCGGGCGTCGCGGCCGTGCCGCTGGAGACCCGGGCCACCATCGGCAACATGTCGCCCGAGTACGGCGCCACCTGCACCGTCTTCCCCATCGACCGGGCGACCATCGACTACCTCCGCTTCACCGGCCGCGACGAGGATCGCCTGGCGCTCGTGGAGGCGTACGCCAAGGAGCAGGGCCTGTGGCACGAGGAAGCCGTCGAGCCCCAGTACACCGAGACCGTCGACCTGGACCTCTCGACGGTGGTGCCCAGCCTCGCCGGGCCCGCCCGTCCGCAGGACCGCGTCTCGCTCGCCGGCGCCGGCACCGCGTTCCGCCGCGCCCTGGGCCGGGAGCCCCGCTCGGCTCCCGTCGAGGCCGACGGGTCGCTCACCGACGGCGATGTCGTCATCGCCGCCATCACCAGCTGCACCAACACCTCCAACCCCCAGGTGCTCGTCGCCGCCGGCCTGGTGGCGAAGAAGGCGGTCGAGCGTGGCCTCACGGCGCGCCCGTGGGTGAAGACGTCGCTCGCCCCCGGCTCGCGCGTGGTGATGGACTACCTGGAGCGAGCCGGGCTCATCGAGCCGCTCGAGAAGCTCGGGTTCTGGCTGGTCGGGTTCGGGTGCACCACCTGCATCGGGAACTCCGGGCCGCTCCTGCCCGGGCTGTCCGAGACCGTGCAGGCCGGCGATCTGTCCGTGGTGTCGGTGCTCTCGGGCAACCGCAACTTCGAGGGCCGGATCCACCCCGACGTCCGGATGAACTACCTGGCGTCGCCGCCGCTGGTCGTGGCGTACGCCCTCGCCGGCACGATGGACATCGACCTCACGACCGACCCCGTCGGCACCGACCAGGAGGGCCGGCCGGTCATGCTGGCCGACTTGTGGCCGTCGAGCCACGAGGTGGCCGACGCCATCCGCTCGTCCCTCAGCTCCGACGAGTTCAAGAGCCGCTACGCGTCCGTCTTCGACGGCGACGAGCACTGGCGCTCGATCGAGGTGTCCGGGGGCGAGACGTTCGCCTGGGACGACCGGTCCACCTACGTGCTGCAGCCGCCGTACTTCGAGGGCATGACCCTCGAGCCGGCACCGATCGAGGACGTCGAGGGCGGCCGGGTGCTCGTGCTGCTGGGCGACAGCGTGACGACCGACCACATCTCCCCGGCGGGCTCCATCCGCCCGGCCTCTCCCGCCGGCGAGTACCTGACGGGCCACGGCGTCGACCGCCAGGACTTCAACTCCTACGGGGCGCGGCGGGGCAACCACGAGGTCATGATCCGGGGCACGTTCGCCAACGTCCGGCTCCGCAACCAGCTGGTCCCAGGGGTCGAGGGCGGCGTCACCGTCCACCTACCCGACGGCGAGCAGGCGACGATCTTCGACGCGGCGCAGCGCTACCGCTCAGAGGGGGTGCCCCTGCTCGTGATCGCCGGCAAGGAGTACGGGTCGGGCTCGAGCCGCGACTGGGCGGCCAAGGGCACGACGCTCCTCGGCGTGCGGGTCGTGCTGGCCGAGAGCTACGAGCGCATCCACCGCTCGAACCTGATCGGGATGGGGGTGCTGCCCCTGCAGTTCCTGCCGGGCGAGTCGGCCGCCTCCCACCACCTGACCGGTCGCGAGACCTACACGGTCCGGGGGCTGCGTGCCCTCGGGGCGCCGGGAGCGACGGTGCCGTCGGAGCTCGAGGTCACGGCCGAGGGCGACGAGGGCACGACGACCGTGCGCGCACGGGTCCGGCTCGACACGCCCATGGAGGTCGAGTACTACCGCCACGGCGGGATCCTCCCCTACGTGCTCCGCCAACTGGCCGGCTGACAGGGTTCACCGCCGGTCCGTCCGGGTAGTCGGACTGGCGGTGTTCCGACGCATTCTCCTGGCACTCGACGGAGACGACTCCGGGCCGGTGGCTACCAGCTTCACCATCGCGCTGGCCCGCTCCTCCCGGGCCGCGGTGCAGGTCGTGCACGTGAACGAGTACCTGGCCGGCGGCCGGGGGCCGACCTCGGAGTCGGAGGCCGAGGCGGTCGGCGTGGTGGCGCGGGCCATGGCCGACCTGGAGGAGGCGGGCGTGCCGGCGGCCGGGGCGACCTACAGGACGGCGACCTTCGACGTGCCGGCCGCCATCTGCGAGCTGGCCGAGCAGTGCCGGGCCGACGTGATCGTGCTCGGGTCCCGACGGCGGCGCTTCGGATCGTTCCTCCGGCGGAGCATGCGAGACCGGGTCACCCGCCGGACGCAGCTGCCGGTCCTGCTGTCCCCGGCGCCCCTCGAGGTGGGGCGCAGCGGGCGGGCGCTCGAGACGGTCCCGGCGTTCCCCGACCTGGCGCCGTGCGACCCGGACCGCGCCGTCGACCGGGAACGCTGACCGCTACCCCGTCGGCACCAGCCGGAAGGCCTCGGCCGCCGCGCCCTCGGGCAGCCCGGCCTCGGCGGCGGTGGCCATGCCCCATTCACGCACCCGCGCCGCCACCTGCTCGCCGTCGCCCACCTGGCTCCGGTGGCAGCGCAAGGCGGCGATCTTCCGGTCGATGGCGGCCGACGTGTCGACCACGACGGTGGCCGTGGGCGACGCCATGAGCCAGACCTCGGCGACGGTGTGGGGCTCGAGGCCCTCCTCGACGAGCTCGGGATGGGCGAAGGGGTTGCGGGCGTCGGGGTAGACGGCGCAGACCGCCGCCTCCCCCGCCGCCAGGTGGTCGGGGTGGCTGGCGTAGATACGGTCCCACCACCGCTCCGGCGAGGGCGCCAGGACCCTGTGCGGGCGGAACCGACGGATCACCCGTGCGATGTCCCGGCGCAGCTCCAGGCTGGGCACCAGGCGGCCGTCGGGGTGGCCGAGGAACGTGACGTCGTGGACGCCCACCTCGGCCGCCGCCGCACGTTGCTCGTCACGGCGGAGGGCGCCCATCTGCGCCCGGGAGACGGAGCGGTCGTCACCGCCGGCGTCGCCGTCGGTCACGATGCAGTAGGCCACCTCGATCCCGGCGTCGGTGAAGGTCGCCACCGTCCCGGCGGCGCCGAAGTCCACGTCGTCGGGGTGGGCCGCCACCACGAGGACCCGGTCGACCCCGTCGCCGGGCGACCAGCGAACGGTCAGATGACCGCCTCCTCCGGCGACGGCTCCCAGGCGGCGAGGTCGGCCAGCCGGGGATCGTTCGAGAAGACCTCCACGATCGGGAGCCGCAGGCCCAGCCGGCGCTGGATGACCTCGGCCTCCACGATCTGGTTCCAGAGGACGAGGGTCGCCACCACGCCCGCCGACCCGGCCCGGGCCGTGCGCCCCGAGCGGTGCAGGTAGGCCTTGTGGTCCTCGGGCGGGTCGAAGTGGACGACGACGTCGACCCCCTCGATGTGGAGCCCGCGAGCGGCCACGTCGGTGGCGACGAGCACCGGGAGCCGGCCCGAGGTGAAGTCGGCCAGCGCCTTCTCCCGGTTGGCCTGGCGCAGGTCGCCGTGGATGGCTGCGGCCCGGACGCCCTCCTTCTCCAACTGCTCGACCAGCCGGTCCGCCCCCCGCTTGGTCCGCACGAACACGAGCGCCTTCTGCTGCGCACGGCAGATGGCGGCGGCGACCCGCACCTTGTCCATCTGGTGCACCTGGAGGAACCGGTGCTCCATGGCCGCCACCGTCTGGGTGGTCGAGGCGACCTCATGGCGCACCGGGTCGGACAGGTAGCGGCTGACCAGGCGGTCGACGGCGCCGTCCAGGGTGGCAGAGAAGAGCAGCGTCTGGTGCGGGCGCTCCAAGCGCCGCAGGACCCATTCCACCTGGGGCATGAACCCCATGTCGGCCATGCGGTCCGCCTCGTCCAGCACCAGGATCTCCACGTCGGAGACGGACAGCTCGCCCCGGTCGCCCAGGTCGATCAGCCGGCCCGGGGTGGCGATCACCACGTCCACCCCCCGGCGCAGCTTGGTCACCTGCCGGTCGATGTCGGCCCCGCCGTAGACGGCGGCGGTGCGCAGCCCGACGGCCTTGGCCAGCGGGGTCAGCACCTCCTTCACCTGTACCGCCAGCTCACGCGTGGGCAGGAGGACGAGCGCCCGGGGGCGTGCCGGGTGACCGGCGGTGCTGGGCTCCCCGGACTCGGCCGTGCGCTGGAGCAGCGGCAGCCCGAAGGCCAGGGTCTTGCCGGACCCCGTCTTGGCCTTGCCGCACACGTCCCGTCCGGCGAGCCCGTCGGCGACCGTCAGCGCCTGGATCGGGAAGGCGGCGGAGATCCCCTGGTCGGCGAGCTCCTTCACCAGCGGGTCGCAGACGCCGAGGGATTCGAAGGTTCGTACGGTCTCGTACGTATCGATGGTCATTCGTGCACTCTCACTATGGCGGGGCTCGGCGCCATCCACAGGGGAGAACGAGCCCGGACGCACCGGGGAGTCCCGGTCGCCACATGCAATCTACCAGGAACGTCGCTCCCACCGGCGCATCTATGCTCTGGGCCCACCGGACGACCGACCGAGGAGGACGGCATGGCACGGCTGGAGGCAGGCGACCAGGCGCCGGCGTTCACCCTTCCCGACCAGGACGGGAACCCTGTCTCGCTGCGCGACTTCGCCGGTGCGCCGGTGGTCGTCTACTTCTACCCCGCCGACGACACCCCGGGCTGCACCAAGGAGGCGTGCCAGTTCAACGAGAACCTCGCCGCCTTCAGCCGGTCGGGGGCGACGGTGGTCGGCATCTCCCCCGACAGCCCGGCCAAGCACGTGAAGTTCCGGGAGAAGTACGGCCTGCAGCTGCCGCTCTTGTCCGACCCGGGCCACGAGGTGATGGGCGCCTACGGCGCCTGGGGCGAGAAGACCATGTACGGCAAGAAGACGGTCGGCACGATCCGCTCCACGTTCCTCGTCGACGGCACCGGCGCCGTTGCGAGGTCGTGGTACAGCGTGAAGGCCGACGGCCACGCGGCGAAGGTGCTGGCGGAGCTCGAGCAGCGCGGCTAACGCTGGTGCGCCGGGCACCACCACGTGGTGCGGCCGGCCACCGTCCCCCGGCGGAGCGCGCTCCCGTCCCGGGGGCACCGTCCGCCGGGCCGGCGCTCGGCCATGAGCTCCCCGGTGTGCGAGCCGCCCCACCGGGAGAGGTCCACGATCGTCGCCCGCAGGTGGCGGTGGAGCCGGCGGACCTCGGCCGGCGAGAGGCCCGAGGCGGGGCGCGCCGGGTCCAGCCCGGCCCGCCAGAGCACCTCGTCGGCGATCAGGTTGCCCACGCCGGCGAGGCGGTGCTGGTCCAGGAGCCGGGCCTTCAGGGCAGGGCCGGCCAGGTCCCCGGGTCGCCGCCGGCCGAGGGCCGCCGCCAGCTCGGCCGGGCGGACGGCCGCGGCGTCCGGTCCGAGGGCGGCCTCGTCGGGGTCGAGGACGACCCTCCCCAGGCGCCGAGGGTCGGACAGGGCGAGGACCCGGGCCCGGCCGCCCCGGACGAGCCGCATGCGGAAGCGCACCCACCGGTCGTCCCGGGGCGCCGGGGCATGGAGGAGGCCGTCCACCGCCGAACGGCCGTCGAGCAGCAGCGTCCCGGTCATCCCGAACCTGATGCCGAGCGTCTGGCCCGAGGTGTCGAGCAGGAGGAGCTTGCCCCGCCGGCGCGCCCCGACGGCCGTGCGGCCCGTCAGCGCCGCGCCGAGCCGGGCGCCGTCGGGCGCCACGAGCGGGTCCGGCGCCTCCACCGCGGCCACCCGCCATCCGGCAACCTGGGCCGCCAGCACCCGGTACCGCTCGACCTCCACCAGCTCGGGCACCCAACCCCCTTCCCTGTCCGGCGGTATCGTTGCACCGTGCCGCCGGAGAAGCTGCATTGGGCCCACCTCTACGAGGAGGTCGTCACGTCGGGTCTCTGCACCGGGTGCTCGGCCTGCGTGGTCGCCTGCCCCTACGACGTCCTCGGCTACGACGACGACGGCCGCTACAAGCCGTTCCACGTGGAGGCGACAGGCGGAGCCACCGACTGCACCCATGGCGTCAAGGGCTGCACGCTGTGCACCCGGGCCTGCCCCCGGTTCCGCGACTGGGAGCCGGAGATCGAGCAGCACCTGTTCGGACGTCCCCGCACCGCCGACGAGGTCGAGGGGATCGCCGCCGACGTCGTGCTGGCCCGGGCCACCGACCCCGAGCTGCACGAGGCCGGCCAGGACGGGGGCCTCGTCTCGGCCCTCCTCGTGTGGGCGCTGGAGAACGACGTGATCGACGCCGCGCTGGTGTCGGCGCTCGAGGGCGACGGGACGAGCTGGAAGGCGGTCCCCGCCGTCGCCCGCACCCGGGCCGAGGTGCTGGCCACGGCCGGCTCGCGCTACACCTACTCGGCCAACCCCCTCGCCTACCCCGAGGCGATCGCAGGCGGCGCCGAGCGCATCGCCCTCGTGGGCATGGGGTGCCAGGCGTCGGCGCCCGGCGTGATGGCCGCCCGCAAGGCGGGGAAGGTGGCCCGCCGGTTCGCCCTGTCGATCGGTCTCCTGTGCTCCAAGACCTTCGACGACGCCATCTTCGACGAGCTCTTCCAGGCCCGCTACGGCCTCGAGCGCGCCGACATCGCCAAGATGAACATCAAGGGCGTCTTCCAGGTGTGGACGCACGGCGGGGAGTACCACGAGATCCCGCTCAAAGAGGCCCACGCCTGGACCCGGGAGGGGTGCCTGTCGTGCCCAGACTTCGCCGCCGAGCACGCCGACATCTCGACCGGCGGCATCGGCGCCTTCAACGACTGGACGCTCACCCTGGTGCGGACCGAGCGGGGGCGCGAGGTCTTCGCCGCGATGCAGGAGGCCGGCGCCGTCGAGGTGCGCCCCGCCGGCGACGACCCCGGCGCCGTCGCGCTCCTGCGCCGGTTGAGCCGGGTCAGCCGGAAGCGGTGGCCGGCGACGGCGGTGCCGATCCCGGGGCGCCTGCCCGAGACGCAGCCGGCGTAGCGCCGCTCAGCGCAGCGCGGCGCCCGCTCAGCGCAGCGCGGCGCCCGGGCCGCTCAGCGCCCGGGCCCGGGCGAACACCGCGTCGAGCATGGGCTCGGTCAGCCGGCCGGTGAACGTGTTCTGCTGGCTCGGGTGGTACGAGCACAGCAGGACCCGCCCGTCGGGCAGCGCGTGCTCGGCCAGGTGGCCGAAGCGAGGCCGCGGCGCGAGGCGGTGGAGCCGGGCCACGGCGTCGCAGGCGATGCCGCCCAGCGCCACCAGCACTCGGGCGCGCCCGAGCAGCGCCAGCTCCCGCTCCAGGTACGGCAGGCAGGCGTCGCGCTCGGCCCCGGTCGGCTCGTTGGCCGGGGGTGCGCACCGCACCGCGGCGGTGATCCACGCCCCGGTGAGCTCCAGCCCGTCGCACGCGGCGCGGCTCTCGGGCTGGCTGGCGTAGCCGGCGCGCCACATCGCCCGCACCAGCCAGTCCCCCGACCGGTCGCCGGTGAACATCCGGCCCGTCCGGTTGGCGCCGTGGGCGGCCGGGGCGAGCCCCACGACCACCACCGTCGCCTCCGGGTCGCCGAAGCCGGGCAGCGGCCGGCGCCAGTAGGGCTCGTCCCGGTGAGCCGGGCGGGGCGGCACCTCCTCACGCCAGGCGACCAGCCGGGGACACCGACGACAGGACACGATGTCCGTGGCGAGCGTGGCCAGACCGGGGTGGTCGATCGTCACGGCCGGCAGCATACGATCAACCTTCGTGCCCGCCCCCGACGTCACCACGGTGCTGCTCGTCCGGCACGGCACGACGCCCACGACCGGCAAGCTGCTCCCGGGTCGGGCCCCGGGGCTGCACCTCTCCGAGGCCGGACGGGCCCAGGCCGAGCGGGTGGCGGAGCGCATCGCCGCCCTGCCCAACCGCCCGGTCGCCGTCTACGCCTCGCCGCTCGAGCGGACCCGGGAGACCGCCCTGCCGATCGCCCGCGCCCTGGGCCTCCGGGTCCGCACCGAGCAGGGCCTGGTCGAGGTGGACATCGGCCAGTGGACCGGCACCTCGCTCAAGCGGGCCATGCGCCGCCGGGAGTGGGGCGCGGTGCAGCGGCTCCCCTCGGCCTTCCGCTTCCCGGGCGGCGAGTCGTTCGCCGAGATGACCACCCGGGCCACCGACGCCGTCCTTCGGCTGGTGGACGCGCACCGGGGCCAGACGGTCGTCGCCGTCTCCCACGCCGATCCCATCCGTGCCGTGGTCGCCACTGCGGCCGGCGCGCCGCTGGACCTCTTCCAGCGGGTGACCGTGTCGCCCTGCTCGGTGTCGTCCATCGCCTACGGCCCGGACGGCCCCAGGGTGCTCTGCGTCAACGCCACCACGGACTGGTTGGTGGCGGGGTGAACGGGGAGCTCGACCTGGGCGCGCCCGACCGCTTCTCGGTCGGGACCAACGGCCCGGTGGGCCAGCGGCTCTTCCTGCTCCACTTCGCCCAGGGCACGACCGAGGTGACCCTCAAGGTGGAGAAGCGCCAGGTGGCCGAGCTGGCCACCGTGCTGGCGCAGATGGTCCGGCGGCTGGGCCGGCCGGGCCACCTCCCCGAGGACCTCGACTTCGACGTGACCGCCGAGCCGGACTGGGTGGTCGGCACAATCAGCGTCTCCTACGACACGGCGCTCGAGCGGGTGGTCGTGATCGTGGAGGAGGCCGGCGACGGGGGGGCGGTGGTGCGCGTGGCCATCACCCGCGAACAGGCGGCGGCGGCGGCGATCCGGGCCACGAGCCTGGTCGAGGCCGGCCGGCCCCCCTGCCCGCTGTGCGGCTACCCCCTGGACCCCGCCGGGCACGAGTGCCCCCGGACGAACGGCCACCGCCCGCCGGCGACGTGAGCACCCCCGTGAGCGCCCCCGCGCCGACGGAGGTGCTCCGGCGGGGCGACGTCACGGTGCACGGCCGCATCGCCGGGAGCTCCAACGCCACGTTGCTCGTCACGTGCGCCCTGGAGGAAGAGGAGCTCCTCGCCGTGTACAAGCCCGTCGCCGGCGAGCGCGAGCTGTGGGACTTCGACCCCGGGCTGCACCGGCGGGAGCTCGCGGCACGGGAGCTCAGCGTGGCGCTGGGATGGGACCTCGTGCCCGAGACGGTGGTCCGGGACGACGCGCCGTTCGGCACCGGCTCGCTGCAGCGGGTGGTCCCCGAGGACGGGACCTCGCATTACTTCACCCTGCGGGAGGAGGCGCGATGGCACCCGGACCTGCGCCGGATCGCGGCCTTCGACGTGGTGGCCAACAATGCCGACCGCAAGAGCGGGCACGTCCTGTTGGCCGAGGACCGGCTGTGGGCGATCGACCACGGCCTGACGTTCCACACCGAGCCCAAGCTGCGCACCGTCATCTGGGACTTCGTGGGGGACGTGCTGGACGACGCCGTCGCCGCCGACCTTCGGGCCTTCCTGGACCGCGGCCTCCCGCCGCCCCTGGCCGAGCTGCTCGACGAGCCCGAGCAGGAGGCGCTGGTCGACCGGGTGGTCGAGCTGCTGGCGGACGGCTGCCTCCCCCCGCCGCGCCACGGGCGGCCCTACCCCTGGCCGCTCGTGTGAGCGGGGCTCAGGCCCCGGCGCGGTGGCCGGGCAGGAGCAGCGCCGGGTAGCAGCGCTGGTTGAAGGCGATCATGAACTCGCGGACCGCGAAGGGGAGGTCCACCGACACGGCCGACCGCCACCAGGCGCGCAGCTCGACCAGGACGCTCCGCTCGTTGACGGTCACCGACTTGACGTTGGGGTCGGCGCCGATCACGGCGCAGACGTACAGGCTCACGGGCGTACGGCGGGGGTCCCTGGGGGCGGCCCGGACCCCGGCCGCCGTGAGCGTGGCGGCCACCTCGCTGCGGGTCCGGCCGAGCGACTCGAGGAGGCGGCGCACCTCCCGGGAGAGCCGTGTCGGGCGAAGGGCGCCACCGCCCCCGCCGCCGCCGCCCGGGCCGGCCCTGCCGGGTAATCCGGGCATTCGCCCGGTGGCGCGCATCACCCCTGGCGGGGCCCCGGCGGGGCCGGACGAGGGTGCGGCGTCGCGCCGCCCGTCGCCGGGCGGGACGTCGGCGCGGTTGCTCACGGCGGGGACGGGCACGGGGTCGGCACCCACGTCACCGTTGCTCCTCGGCCTCCAGAACCACATGGTGGCCTCCTTGGTTCAGCCATCGATCCACGACGTAGCTCCTGTACCCACCGGGCGCCGTTCTCACGGGGTAAGAAGGGTCTCGTGACCGACGCCTTCGGGGGTGCGACGCCGGCCGGCGTCGGCAGCGTCGCGCTCGAGGAGCGTGGCATCCTGCCCATCGAGTCCGACCGGCGGTACGGCGCGGCGTGGCGCATGTTCACCGTGTGGTTCGCCCCCAACGTGGAGACCTCGGGCATCTTCGTGGGCGCGATCGGCGCCGCGTTGGGCCTCGGCATGGTGTGGGGCACCGTCGCCATCGTCGTGGGCACCGTGGCCGGGTCCTTCCCGGTGGCGCTCCTGTGCGCCTGGGGGCCGACCACCGGCGCCGGCCAGCTCCCGGCGGCCCGGCTCCCCTTCGGGCGAACGGTGGTGGTGCCGGCGGTCGTGCAGTGGCTGTCGTCGATCGCCTGGGACGCCATCGTCGGCCTGTTCGGCGGCGAGGCGCTCCAGTACCTGCTGCACCTCCCGTTCGCCGCCGGCGTGGCCATCGTGATCGTGGCCGAGGGCCTCATCGCCATCGTCGGCCACGAGCTGGTCCACGTGGTCGAGGTCGGGGCCAGCGTGGTCGTCGGCGCGCTCTTCGTGGTGCTGTCCGTGAAGGTCCTGACCCACCCCGGCCTGACCCCGGCCGCGGCCGCGGCGCACGGCCGCCTGTTCGCCGGCGCCCTGATCCTCATGGTGACGCTCGCCTTCTCCAACGGCATCTCCTGGGCGTCGTACGCCTCCGACTACAGCCGCTACCTGCCCCGGTCCACGAGCCGGCGGGCGGTCTTCTGGTACACGCTGGGCGGGCTGGTCGCCTCCTACGTGTGGATGGAGGAGCTCGGGCTGGCGGCCGGCCGGTTCCTCACCGACGACACCGCCGCCGGCATCGACCGTCTCGTCGGCGGCGGCGCGCTCGGGATCGTGGTGCTGCTGGGCGTGGCGTTGGGCGCGGTGGCCTCCAACACCATGAACGACTACACGGGGTCGCTGGCGATGCAGACCCTCAACGTTCGCCTGCGCCGGCCGGTGACGGCGGCGGTGGTGATGGCCTGCGCCTACGGCCTCGTGCTGTGGCTGCACGCCGGCAGCGTCGTGACACGCTTCACCGACCTGCTCCTCTTCTCCAGCTACTGGCTGGCGCCGTTCGTGGCGATCGTGGTCATCGACTGGCGCCGACGGGGGGAGGCGGTCGAGCGCGACGTGCGGCGCATCGTCCACTGGGAGCGCCTCGGGTACGGCTGGGGCGCGCTGGCGGCCCTCGTCGCGGGGTTCGCCGCCGCCATCCCGTTCATGGACGCGTCGGGCGTGGTCGTCGGGCCCGTCGCCCACGCGCTGGACGGAGGCGACCTCGCGTACTACGTCGGGTTCCTCGTGGCGGCGGCCGTCTACTGGCCGCTCAGCCGGAGCCGGATCAGCCCCTCGACTTGAGGGCCTCGATCAGCGCGGGGAGCACCTTGTGCACGTCGCCCACGATGCCGAGGTCGGCGACCGAGAAGATCGGCGCCTCCTGGTCCTTGTTGATGGCGACGATGTTCTTCGACCCCTTCATGCCGACCAGGTGCTGGGTCGCGCCCGAGATGCCGGCGGCTACGTACACTGTCGGCTTCACCGTCTTGCCCGTCTGGCCGACCTGGTGGGAGTAGGGCACCCACCCGGCGTCCACGATGGCCCGGCTGGCCCCCGCCGCCCCGTGCAGGAGCGACGCCAGCTCCTCGATCATGGCGTAGTGCTCCCCGCCGCCGAGGCCGCGGCCGCCCGACACCACCACCGCCGCCTCGTCGAGCTTGGGGCCGGACGCGGCCTCCACGTGCCGGTCGACGATCCTCGCCGCGCCGGTGGCGCCGACGTCTCCCGCGGGGGCGGCCACGACCTCGGCCGGGCCCCCGCCGGCCGGCTCGGCGGTGAACGACTTGGCCCGCACCACGAAGATGCCGGGCCCGGCGGCGGTGAAGCGGGCGGCGACGATCTGCGTGCCGCCGAACACCGGGTGCTCGGTGACCAACGACCCATCGGCCTCGGTGAGCCCGGTGACGTTGGTGAGCACCGGGCGGTCGAGCTTGGCCGAGAGCCGGCCGGCTACGTCCCGGCCGTCGTAGGACGCCGGGACCAGCACGGCGTCGGGGGCGTCGCCCTGGCCGACCAGGGCGGCCATCGCCGAGGCGACCGGCGCCCCGGGCAGCGCGCCGCCCAGATCGCCGACGTCGTACACCTTCGTGGCACCGAACTCGCCCAGCGGGCCTGCCAGCGACGCCGTCTCGGTCCCCCAGGCCACGGCCTCGACCGTGGACGCGAGGCCGCGGGCCGCCGTCAGCAGCTCGAGCGTGAGCGGGGTCGGGCCCTGCTCGCCCGTCTCGGCGAGCACCCAGATCCTGTCCATGTCAGATCACCTTCAGCTGCTCGAGGAAGGCGACGATCCGCTGCGCGCCGTCTCCTTCGTCCACCACGATCTCGCCCGAGGCCCGTTCCTCGGCTGCCCGCACGTCGACGATCTCCTGGCGGGCGCCGGCCGCGCCCACCTGGGAGGGGTCGATGCCGAGGTCCGCCAGCGACAGGACGTCGACCGGCTTGGACTTGGCCGCCATGATCCCCTTGAACGACGGGTAGCGAGGCTCCACGACGCCGGCGGTGACGGTGACCACGGCGGGGAGGGGCGACTCGACGTCGTCGTAGCCGGCCTCGGTCTGCCGCTCCACCTTGACCGTCGACCCGTCGGTCGAGACGCTCTTGGCGAAGGTCACCGAGGGCATCCCGAGGAGCTCGGCCACCTGCACCGGGAGGGTGCCGGTGTAGCCGTCGGTCGACTCGGTGGCGGCGATCACGAGGTCGGGCTCGGCCCGCCTGATGGCGGCCGCCAGCACCTTGGCCGTCGAGAGGGCGTCCGACCCGGCCAGGGCGTCGTCGCTCACGAGGATCGCCTTGGCCGCGCCCATGGCCAGCGCGGTGCGCAGGCCGGAGGTCTCGCCGTTGGGGGCCATGGAGACGATCGTGACCTCGCTCCCGTCCACGTTTCCGGCGAGCTGCAGCGCCATCTCGACGCCGTAGGAGTCGGAGTCGTCGAGGATGAGCTTGCCCGAGCGGTCCAGGGTCCGGGTGGTGGGATCCAGCGACCCGGGGGCGGCCGGGTCGGGGATCTGCTTGACGCAGACGACGACGTTCATGGGGCTCATTGTTGACTACCCGGGAAGGCGCCCGCCATTCCACGCACGATCGGCACCGCCGCCACCACCCGGTCCGTGATCACCGCCGCCACGCCCAGGGTGGCCATGGCCGCCAGGTCGGCGTCGGCGTTCACGGTCCACACGTGGAGCCCGATGCCGGCTCCGGCGGCCGCCGTCACGAGGTCGGCGTCCACCTGGCTGACGAAGGGGTGCAGGGTCGCACATCCGAGCGCCGTGGCCCGGGCGAGGCCGGTGCGGGCGGACGTGCGCCAATCGACGAGGAGCCCCAGCGGCACGTCGGCGCCGCTGAGCGCCGTCAGGCACCGCTCGTGGAAGGAGGAGACCAGCACGGGCGGAAGGCTGGTGGCCTGGCGGCGGGCCGGGCGGGCGGCCGAACGAGGGGCCTGGCGGTCCCGGCGGTCGGCCAGCACCGCCGCGGCGGCCGCCGTCCCGCACGCCCCTTCCTCGTGCTTGATCTCGATGTTGACCGAGAGCCCGCCGCAGACGTCCAGCGCCTCGTCCAGGGTGGGCACGTCGCCGGGCAGTTCCCTCCACGCGATGTTTGCTATGTCGCAACCATCGGGTAAGCGTCGGTCGTGATGTATGACGGGCACGCCGTCGGCGCTGAGCCGCACGTCCAGCTCCACGCCGTCGGCACCAGCCCGTCGCGCCGCTGCGAACGCCGCCAGCGTGTTCTCCCTGGCAGGTGTGCCCCCCTCGGGCCTGCCGCCCCCGGACAGCGCCGCCCCGACGGGGGCGGGGAGACCCGTCGTGTTCCCCCGATGGGCGTAGATGGCAGTCATACGACAGTCCTTGCAATCCCGAGACGCTTGCTTATAATCACTTGTGCTCGCCATTCCGTGACGGCTCTTCATCGGAGCCAACTATGTGAAATGGTTCACAACCGGAGGACCAACGTATGGCGCTGATGTGGAACCGGACGGTCGACTGGGATGCCGGCGATTGGCGTCGCGTCGCGGCCTGCCGCAACACGGAGCCCGACCTCTTCTTTCCCGTCGGGACGACCGGGCCGGCAGTCGACCAGATCGAGGCGGCAAAGCGGGTGTGCCGGGCGTGCGAGGTCCAGGAGCCCTGTCTCGACTTCGCTCTCGCCACCAACCAGGAGTCGGGCGTCTGGGGAGGCACCTCCGAGGAGGAGCGGCGCAAGCTGCGCAAGGCGTGGCTGGCGGCCCGGCGCAGCTCAGTCGCTCTTCGCCGGTAGGCGGATCAGCACCTCGGTCCCGCCGGAGGCGGCGGGCCCCATCTCGATCGAGCCGCCGAGCTGGCTCACGACGAGGTCCCGCACGATCGAGAGGCCCAAGCTCGTGGTGCGCTCGATGTCGAACCCCTCCTCCAGTCCGCAGCCGTCGTCCCGCACGTCGACGCTCACCCCCTCCCGGTCGTTGACCAGCTGGACCCACACGTGGCCCGGCTCGGGGGCGTCCTGGCCGAACGCGTGCTCCACCGCGTTCTGCAGGACCTCGGCCAGCACCACCGCCAGCGGGGTGGCGACGTCGGCGGTCACCTCGCCCAGGTCGCCCTCGACCGAGATCGTCACCGGCCGCGGCGACATGACGGAGTCCTCGGCCATACGCACGAGGGACTGCACGATCTCCCCGAACGGGACCTGGTCGCCGGGGTCGCGGGACAGGATCTCGTGCACCACGGCGATGGACCGCACCCGGCGCTCGGCCTCGTAGAGCGCGTCTCGCCCGTCCTCGGACGACAGCCGACGCGCCTGGAGGCTGAGCAGCGACGAGATCGTCTGCAGGTTGTTCTTGACCCGGTGGTGCACCTCTCGGATGGCGGCGTCCTTCGACAGGAGCAGGCGGTCGAGGCGGCGGACGTCGGTCACGTCCCGCAGCAGGATCACGGCGCCGGTCGAGGTGCCGTCGTCGAGGAGCGGGATGCACTGGACGAGCACGATCACGTCCGGGCGGCGCTCCACCTCCTCCACGACGGGGCGGCGGGCGGCCAGCGCCCACTGGACCGCAGACTCCTCGATCCCCAGCTCTGTGAAGCTCCGTCCCTCGGGCGTGGAGTAGACGCCCATGCGGTGGAAGGCGTTGATGGCGTTCGGCGAGGCGAACTCGACCCGCCCGGCGGCGTCCACGAGCACGAACCCGTCGCCGACACGCGGGGTCTCCTCGGTCCCCACGTCCTCGTCGCGGAAGGGGAACTCCGAGGCCACGATCATCTTGACCAGCCGCTCGAACACGTCGAGGTAGCGCTTGCCGTAGGCGCTGAGCGGGACCTCGGCGGGCCGGGCGTAGACGCGGACCAGCACGGCGATGACCTTGCCGCCGAACCCGACGGGGATGTTCTCCACCGGGACCGACTCGCCGATGAGCGGGTGGTGCACCGCGCCGCGCACGACCGCCCCGCGCTGCAGCGCGGCGGTGCTGAGCGCCCATGCCGCCTGCCGGACCGTCTGGCCGACCAGGTCCTGCTCGAGGATCGTCGGGCGGTTGCTCGGGCGGATCTGGCCGATGACGACCAGCTCGGGCTCCTCGCCCGGGACCGGCGTGGTCGGGACGACCAGGACCAGGTCGGAGAAGGAGAGGTCGGCGAGGACCGACCACGCGCCCAGCAGGCGCTGGAGGTGGGCCAGCTCCGGCGGGGAGAGCTCGGTGCAGGTGAGCGCCAGCTCGGCCGGCGTGGTCACGGCGCCACGGGCCCGAGCGGCACGGTGTGGGCCTGGCGGCGGCGGAAGGCGGTGAGCCGGTCCACCCCGGCGGCGCGCAGCAGGGCCCGGAGGTCCTCGCAACGGTCGGCCACGTGCTCCAGGCGGTGGGCGTCGGAGGCAGTGGTGAAGGGCACCCCGCGGGCGGCGAGACGGGAGAGGAGGCCGTCCGCCGGGTACTGCTCCCCCGCCGGCTTGCGCCAGCCGGCCGACGAGACCTCCGTGGCGAGGCGGTTGCGCGAGGCGGCGTCCGCGATGCGGTCCCACCACTCCTTGGGCTGCCCGGGGCGGTGGCCCGCCACCTTGATGACGTCGGGGTGGGCGAGGACGTCGCACGCACGCGTGGCCGCCAGCTCCTCCAGGGCCGTCGTGTAGGCGTCCCAGCACGAGTCCACCTCGCGCACCGACCACTCGGCCATCGACAGGGCGTCGTCGAGGTCGTCGAAGCGCCAGCCGTCGATCCAGTGCACGGACCCGAGGAGCACGTCGAAGGGATAGCCCTCCAGCAGGCTCGCCACCTCCTCCATGCGCCCCCGGTAGTAGTCCACCTCGAGGCCCAGCACGACCGGCAGCCCTTGCCGGCGCGCCTCGAGCACCGTGCCCACATAGTGGTCCAGATCGGCGGTCGCATGGAAGGACCAGTACTCGGCCATCGAGGGCCGGAGGGCAGGCGGCACCCGGTCGTCCGCCCAGAAGTCCCGGAGCACCCGGTCGGCCTGCACGAACCGGAACAGGTGCTCGGTCAGCGCCACCTCGACCACGCCGGCGGCCTGCGCCCGCTCGCAGTACGCCGCCACCTGCTCGAGGGCGACCGGGGTCTGTGCCGTTGTATGGGGCCACAGGTGGAGGTGGTAGTCGAGCACGCGCTCAGCTCCACATCATGGCGCCCAGGCGAAGGAGCCCCTCCATGTCGACGATGTCGGCGTCAAAGAAGGGCACCGTCGCCAGCACCTCGGGGCTCGCCGCCAGCTCGGCCTGTTGCTCCGCCTCCCGCCGGGCGACGACGCCGAAGTTCAAGAAGCTGTCGGCGACCTCGGTGAGCACCCTGGCCGCCGTCTCCTCCCCCGAGCCGTCGTCCGCCCACCGCAGGCCGTCGGCGAACGACCGTGCGTTGGCGCGCAGCCGCTCGGCCACGTGCGCCGCGTCCCGGTCGCGGAAGTAGGGGGGCAGCACCTTGTTGAGCACGATCGCTCCGAGCGGGAGGCTCCTGGCCGCCAGGGCGGCGGCAAAGTACTCGGCCTCGCGCACCGGGGTCGCCTCGAGCGTGGAGACCACCATGAACGTCGTGCGGCGGTCCGAGAGCAGCCGCGTCACCGCGTCGGCACGGGTCACGAAGCCGTCGTACATGCTCTGGAAGAGGATGAAGAACTCGGCGATGTCCCCCATGAACTGGGTGCCGAGGATCCGGTCGGCCACCTGCAGGAAGGGCTTCGACGCGAGGCTCATCATCCGCGACCGGTAGGGCACGGTGAGCCATCGCAGGAGGGGGCTCGAGAAGAAGTCCGCCATCCGCTGCGGGGCGTCGAGGAAGTCCAGCGCGTTGCGGGTGGGCGGGGTGTCGACCACGATCAGGTCGTAGTCGCCCTCGGAGTGGAGCTCGTACAGGCGCTCCATGGCGATGTAGTCGTGGCTCTGGACGAAGCGGGCCGAGATGTTGCGGTAGAGCGGGTTCGCCAGGATGGCGTCGCGCGTGCGGGCGTCGGGCGCGTGACGCCGCACCAGCGCGTCCCAGCTCTGCTTCGTGTCGAGCATCGCCGCCCACAGCTCGCCCCGCGGACGCGTCCGCCCGAACGCCTCGTCGGGGATGCGGCGCTCCGCGTTGCCCAACCCCTGCAGCCCGAGGGCGTCGGCGAGGCGCCGGGCCGGGTCGATGGTGAGCACCAGCACCTTCCCCCCGTGGTGGCACGCGGCCATGGCGGCCGCGGCGGCGGCGGTCGTGGTCTTGCCGACGCCGCCCGGCCCGCAGGAGATCACGATCTCCTTTGCCGCCAGGAGCCCGTCGAGAGACCCCTCGCCGCCGCGCCGGGCCGGCGGGCGGCGCTCCCCCGTCGTTGCGCCGCCGTTCTCCTTGCTTCGGCTGCGGGCCGCCGCCCGGGTGCGGCCGGCCGCCGCCCCCCGGCCTCCGGTACCGGTGCCGCTCACAGGCCCAGCTCCTCTGCCAGCGACGTCGCCACCTGGCGCGTCGTGCGCAGCCCGTACGCCCGGGTGAACAGGTAGGGGAGGTAGAGGATCGGGGCGGCTGTGCCGATGCCCTCTCGCAGCCGCTGCAGGTGCCCGGCCCGGGTCCGGCGCATCGTGACCGCCAGCCGCGCCCCCTCCATCACCGGCTCGGCGTCGCCGCCGACGAGCTTGGACAGCTCGTCCACCCGGGCGAACAGCTGGTCGAACACCGCCTCCTCGTGGCGGCCGAAGAGCTCCGGCAGCACCCGGTTGACGACGACGGCCGACAACCGCACCGTCGTCTCGGACGACACCCGGCCGGCGAGCTCGAGCGTCTCGTTGACGGGCATCTCCTCGGGCGTGGTGACGACCACGAGCCCGGTGCGCAGCGGGTCGGAGAGGATGTCGAGCATCCAGCCGGTCTGGCTCCGGATGAGGCCGACCTTCACCAGGTCGTTGATGGCCTGGGGAGCGGCCAGCTGGCTCACGATGTGGCCGCTCGCCGCCGCGTCCACGACCACCAGGTCGTAGTTGCGCTCGCGCACCTCGTAGCACAGCTTGCCCACGGTGAGGATCTCCCGCACCCCCGGCGCCGCGGTGGCCACGAAGTCGAACGCCTTGGCCAGGGGGCCGATCCGTCCGGCGACGGGGACCCGGAGGTTCAGCTTCAGGTACTCCCGGAGCGACGCCTCGGTGTCCATGGACATGACGTGGACCCCGGGGACGACCTCGCGCCCGGCGAAGTCCGTGGGCTCCGACTCGAACAGCGAGGCGAGGTCTCCCTTGGCGTCCACCTCGCACGCCAGGACGCGCTTGCCCCGGCGGGCCGCCAGCTGGGCCAGGGCGGCCGCGGTGGTCGTCTTGCCCACCCCGCCCTTGCCGGTCACGAAGACCAGGCGAAGGTCCAGCAATGACGGAGTGGGCACTTAGGGCGCGCCGAACCCGACCCTGCGGTCCGGCGCCGGCGCCCCCACCTCGACGTACGCAACCCGGGCCACCGGCACGCCGACCCGCCGCCCGCGCCGGTCGGTCAGCCAGAGCACCGCGTCGTCGCTCAGCGCCTCCTCGATCTGCCGGAGCAGCGCCTCCCGGTCGGTGTCCTCCGCCAGCTCGACCTCCAGCTCCTTCGCGGTCTGGACGATCCCGATCCGTACGTCCACGCTTGCTCCTCGACCTCGGGGGCGCCCCGAATGGACGCCGCATCGACGATACAGCGACGCGGCAGACTTCCCTTCATGGACCGCAACCGTCGATGGGCTTCGACCATGGACGGCGTGCCCGCCGGCGCCGTCCGGCACGCCCATCCGAGCCCGCGGGCCGTGACCCCGGGGTCGGGACTGGACCGCGGCGCCCGCGAGGAGCGGGAGGACGCGACCCTCGTCCCCGGGGCCACGAGGGCGGCCGGCGCCGGCCGGCGGCCGGTGGAGGAAGCGCCCGACCCCTGGCGCACCTGCTTCGAGCGTGACCGTGACCGCATCCTCCACTCGACGGCGTTCCGGCGCCTCGCCGGCAAGACGCAGGTCTTCGTGTTCCCCGAGGACCACCAGCGCACCCGGCTGACCCATGCCCTCGAGGTCGCCCAGGTGGCCACCAGCATCGCCCGGGCCGTCGGGCTCAACGTGGCCCTGACCGAGGCCGTCGCCCTCGGGCACGACTGCGGGCACGGCCCCGGCGGGCACGCCAGCGAGGAGGCGCTGGACCCGTTCCTGCCGGGTGGCTTCGACCACGCTCCGTGGGGCGCCGACGTGTCCCTCGCCTCGCTCAACCTCTGCGAGGAGACGGCCGACGGGATCCGCAACCACAGCTGGTCCCGCCCGGCCCCGGCAACCCCAGAGGGCGAGGTCGTGAGCTGGGCCGATCGGATCGCCTATGTCTGCCACGACTGGGAGGACGCCGTGCTGGCCGGGATCGTGAGCCCCAGCCTGCTGCCGGCGGCCGTGCGGGACCGGTTCGGGGACCGCCGCAGCCGCCAGCTCGGGAGCCTCATCGACGCCGTCGTCCGCACCGTGCTGGTCACCGGCCAGATCGGCATGGCCACGGAGGACGCGGACGCCCTCGCCGCCTTCCGCAGCTGCAACTACCACCACATCTACCTGCGGGAAGCGTCGATGGCACAGGCCCGAGCCGTCGTGGCCGTGCTCCGGGCGCTGGTCGAGCACTACGCCGACTGCCCCAACGCCATCCCGGCCGTGCGGGACGCGGGGGGCCTGTCCGCGGGAGAGCCGGCCGCGGTCGAGGCCGCCGTCACCTACGTGGCCGGGATGACCGACCGCTACGCCTTCCGTCAGGCGGTGGCCCTGCTCAACTGGGAGCCGGCGAAGCTCCCTCGGGGGATCGACGGCTGAGCTCGAGCGCGAGCGCCTCCGCCGCCTCCGCCGCCTCGGACCCCGGCTCCTCCCGTTCCCCGTACCGGGCACGCTCGTACGCCCCGGTCAGCGTGCCGAGCGGCCTGCGGTCCAGGGTGAGCCGGCCGGCCAGCTCCCGGGGCGTCTCCGCCGGGTCCCGTCCGACCGAGGCCGCCTCGGCGGCCCAGAGGAACCGCCGGTAGGCGGCGCGCACCGGGTCGGCGGGCTCCTCAGCGGCGGCCGCCGGGACCGGGAGGGTGCCGCCCGGCACGTCCGGGCCCCTCCGCCGTCGCTGCCGCCAGCGTGCCAGGCCGCCACGCCAGCGCCCCAGCACGGCGCGCACCTGCGCCCAGAGGTGCGACCAGCTGAAGATGGAGGTCCGCTCCTCGTCGGGGCGCTTCACGGGGAGCCGGCGACGAAGGCGCCGGACGACGAGCGTCGCCAGGAAGACGAGCAACGCCAGCAGCCCGAGGGCGACCAGCAGCTCGGGCACGGCCGCCAGGACGTTGACGATCAGGCTCGAACGACGGGCTGGATGGCCGGCGCCGACGGCCGGGGGGCCCTGGATGGCGATGCGGTGGAGGCGGAAGTGGTGGTGCGCGAAGAGGTCGAAGAGGCGTGCGAAGAGCCAGATGCCGGCCACGTTGAGCGCCCTGGCCACGTCGCGAGCGGCACCGGCCACGGCCGGGAACACCGAGGTCGCCGCGCCGAGGAGGAAGGCCACCGCCGAGACGAGAACGAGCGGCGCCGCGACGACGGCCAGCCACGCACCACCGGGACCGGCCGCTGCCGGGCGCCGGCTCACAACCCGCTCGAGCGAGTGCACCTGCGTCCAGCCGTAGGCCGCCGACACGGCGAGGAAGAAGACGACGAGGACCCAGCCGGCGTCGGACGTCGCCCTCTCGAAGGCGGCCGAGTGCCGGATGGCCCGCTGCACCAGGATGTCGAGGACGACCGCCCACCCCACCACCATCGAGACCGCCGCCTGGTTCACCGACGGCGGGACGAGCCCGAGCCAGGTCCCGCGGCCCCATGCGAGCGCGGCCGCCACCGCCGCCCACGTCGTCGCCCGCACCGCCACCGGTCCGCCGGGGGCCGCGAACATCGCCACCCCCGGCGTCAGCCCGGCGATCAGCTCCGTCGTGACGGCGGCGGCCACCACGGCAACGAGGAGCGTCCACGCCCATCGCCGCAGCACGGCGGCGAGCACGGCCGCCGCCACCCCGGCCAGCGCGATGGCGACGAACGGGAGGTCCACGGCCGGACGGCTGGGACCGGCCGTCCCGTTGGCCAGCGCGTCCAGCACCAGACCGAACCACGCCGCCTCGGCCAGCACGAGCGCCGCGGCGCCCCCCATCAGCGCGCCACCAGCTGCAGCGCCTGCCAGTCGCGCCAGGACTCGTCGGCGCTCACCTGCCACCACGCGTCCACCAGCTGGCGCGGCGGAGGCGTGCCGGCGCCGTCGGCGCCGAGCCACAGCGCCCCCACCGAGGACCGCCGGTGCACCTCGGCCAGCGCCGTGCGGGTTGTCGCCGGGAAGTCGGCGGCGAGCACGAGCACGCTCACGCCCATGCGATGGCGCGTGCGGACGAGCGCCTCGGGCAGCGGGACCCCGCCCGCCGGCACGACGCGGGCGAGGAGCTCGAGCATGGCGGTGCGGGTGCCCGGGTCACGTGACGGCGGTACCGCGACCGGGACGCCCTGCGCGGTCCCCGTCGTGTACAGCCCGGTGGCCACCCCGGCCGCCAGGAGCTCCGACGCCACCGACGCCGCCATGCTCACGAGAAGCTCGATCAGCTCCCGGCCGACCCGGCGGCTGACGCCACGCGGCGGGAGCAGCTCCACGAACAGCGCCACGCTCGGACTGGCCGCCGGCTCGTGCACCCGCACGAGGAGGTCGCCGCCGCGGGCCGTGGCGCGCCAGTCGATGGTGCGGACGGGGTCCCCTGTCAGGTACGGCCGCACGCCGACCACGCTGGTGGGGTCCAGGGCGATGCTCTGGCGCACCCGACGTTCTCCGAGCGGCACACGAGACGTGAGCGGCAGGGTCGAGAGGGGCATCACCTTGGGGTAGACGAGCAGCGGCTGCTCGCTGTCGACCTCGACCGCGCGCTCGTGGGTGCCGAGCGGGCTCCCCGAGCGCAGCGTCGCCGGCCCGAACCGGTGCAGCCCCCGCTCGGTGCACACGACCGTCACGCGCCGCCGGACCCGCTGGTACGGGAGCATCGCCAGCACCAGGTGCAGCTCCCTGCGCCGCCCGGAGACGGTCACCACCGCGCCCTGCACCGACAGGTCGGGCGGCACGAGGTCGCGCAGATGGAGCCAGGCGAGCGGGAGCAGCTTGTCGTTGACGAGCTCGATCTCCATCCCAAGGCGCTCCCCGAAGGTGGCGCGGGTGTGGTCGAGCCGCCGTGCGTACGAGACACCGGTGAGGCACCAGCGACCCCACGCCCATGAGAGCAGTGCGGTCAGCCCGATGATGGCGCCGGCAACGGCGAGCAGCGCGTTCCCGGACGCCCAGCCCCCGCAGGCCAGCCCGACGCCGACCGCGACCAAGCCGAACGCCGGGTCGGCGTGGCGTCGCCCGGCCACGGCTCAGCCCGTGATCTCCACGGGGACGGCCACCCGTTCGAGGACGTCGGCGACCACCCGGGTGGCGCTCTCTCCCCGGAGACGGGCCTCCGGCTGGACGACGAGCCGGTGCGCCAGCACCGCTGTCGCCAGCTGCTTCACGTCGTCGGGCAGCACGAAGGTGCGCCCGTCGAGGAGCGCCCGGGCCTGCGCCGCCCGGTAGAGGGCCAGCGCGGCGCGGGGGCTCGCCCCGAGCGCCAATCGCTCGTCGGCCCGGGTGGCGGCGACCACGTCGAGCAGGTAGTCGCGCACGGCGGCGCCGACCGCCACCTCTGCCCGGGCGCCTTGCAGCGCCACGATCTCGGCCGCCTCGGCGACCGCCTCGATGTGCGGATCGCCGTGCCCGAACCGGGCGAGCATGAGCTCCTCGTCGGCGCGGCTCGGGTACCCCGGTGCGACTCGGACGAGGAAGCGGTCGAGCTGCGCCTCCGGGAGGGGGAAGGTGCCCTCGAGCTCGATCGGGTTCTGGGTGGCGAGCACCAGGAACGGCTCGGGCAGCGTGACCGCCTCGCCCTCGACGCTCACCTGCCGCTCCTCCATCGCCTCGAGGAGCGCCGACTGGGTGCGAGGGGACGCGCGGTTGATCTCGTCGGCCAGGAGCACGGGGGTGAACACCGGGCCGGGGCGGAACTCGAACTCCTGGGTCTTGCGGTTGAAGATGCTGGAGCCGGTCACGTCCGAGGGAAGGACGTCGGGGGTGAACTGGACCCGCCGGAACCCGCATCCCATTGCCGTCGCCAGCGACCGGGCGAGCAGCGTCTTGCCCACACCTGGCACGTCCTCCAAGAGGACGTGGCCGCGCGCCAGGAGGGCGACCAGCAAGAGGTCGATCGCGTCCTCCTTGCCCACGATGACGCTGGCCACGGCGCGGCGGACGCGGGCCATCGGCGGCGGCACGGACCGAAGGCTAGACCGGGGCGCGAGGCCGCGGCCGCCGGGTCCGGGGCGGCAGCCACCGCCAACGCCGCGGACCGCCCTCGAGCCGCCAGCCTGTCCGGGTCTTGAGCCGGTGGTGGGGGGCGCACAGGCGGCACAGGTTGTCCAAGGCGGTGAGCCCGCCCCGTGAGAAGTCGAGGCGCCAGTGGTCGATCTCCAAGTGGCGGGTCCGGCCGCACCCGGGGACCACGCAGGCCGGGTCCCGCAGGGCGAGGGCCTTGCGCACCCGGGTGGGGACGACCCGGGTGGTGGAGGTGACGGTGCGGACGTCCTTGCCCTCCGTGACGCAGAGGGTGAGGAGCGCCTCGCCCAAGAGGCCCCGGGCGGTCGCCACGGGGACCGGGCCCACGCCCTCGATCACACAGACCTCGCCGGCCTCGGCCGCCCCTTTGACCAGGGCGGCGGCGTCGACGGTCACGACCACCTCGGGTGGGGCGGGCTGGGCGTCGGTGCCGGTGTGCCCGGTGCACAGCGCCACGAGGGCGTCGGCCCGGGCCTGGTCCATCGAGAGGGGCCGGCCCGCCGCCCGGGCCGCCCGCCACTGCTCGTCCCCGGCGGCCCCGAGCGCCACGTTGACCGCCGCCCCCTCCTCGCTCGGGAGCAGCGCCTCGAGGCGGACCCCGCCCGAGGCCAGCGGCGCGACGCGGCAAAAGCGCCGGGCCGCCAGCCGTCGCTCGCGCTCCAGTGCCGCCTCCTCGCCCCGTTGCGCCGCCATCCGTGCGCCGGCCACCGCCCGCAGCCCGGCGAGCGAGGTCCGCCCGGCCTCGGCCAGGAGCTCGGGGGCGAGGGCGGGGTCGAGCACGGCCGCGTCGGTGACGACGGCCGCCTGGTCGAACGAGAGGGTGCCGGCCACGTAGGCCTCCTCCACCCCGGCCACCCCGGCCGCCCGCTCGGCGCTCTTGAGGCCCTGGGTGGCCTTGGCCAGCGAGGTCCCCGTCAGCCGGGCCGCGAGCCCGGCCATGGTGTGGTCCCCGCCGTGCTTCTTGGCGCCCTCGTCACCGGCCCGGAGCACCGCCCGGCGGGTGGCGGCCATGGCCACCTTCTCCGCCTGGGCGAAGGCCGCGGCCAGTCGGACCGCCTCGTCCACCTCGGCCTCGCCGATGGCCTTCGACGCCGCCTCGAGCAGGGCGGTCGCCCGGCGGACCTGCGCCACGAGCTCCATGGGCACACGATGGCATGGAGGTGTATCGAAGAAGGCGAACGAAGCTACCGGATCGTCAGCTCCCGGCGGTACACGCGGGCCGGCCCCATGGACTCCAACGTGGACGCAAGGGCGAAGAACGCCGCCGCCGCCTCGCCCTCGGGATCCGACTGCACCACCGGCGTCCCGGTGT
>JAJYVT010000121.1 GCA_021791845.1 Actinomycetes bacterium
GAGATCATCGGCGAGGTGGCGGTGTCGCGGGTGTCGGAGCGCGGGGCCACCCGGGCCGACGACCGGTTCTCCGAGACCGCCATGGAGGACCGCAAGCGCGAGGGGTACTTCTGAGCGTGGCACCGAGCGAGCAGGCGGCGACGGCCGCACCCATGGACCTTCTGCGCTTCGCTGCGGTGGGGTCGGTCGACGACGGCAAGTCGACGCTGATCGGCCGCCTGCTCTTCGACACCCGGCAGCTCTTCGACGACCAGGTGGCCGCGGTCGAGGCGGCGTCGGCCCGGCGCGGCGTGGGCGAGGTGGACCTCTCCTTCGTCACCGACGGCCTGCGGGCCGAGCGCGAGCAGGGCATCACCATTGACGTCGCCTACCGCTACGCCGCCACCCCCCGGCGCAAGTTCGTCATCGCCGACTGCCCGGGGCACGTGCAGTACACGCGCAACATGGCGACCGGGGCCTCCACCGCCGATCTGGCGCTGGTGGTGGTGGACGCCGTGCACGGCCTGCGCGAGCAGACGCGGCGCCACGCCTGCATCGCCGCCCTCCTCGGGGTCGGGCAATTCGTGGTGTGCGCCAACAAGATGGACCTCGTCGGCTGGGACGAGGGCGCCTACCGCCGGGTCGCCGACGAGATGGGCGCCCTGGCCCGACGGCTGGGCGTGGGCTCGTGCACCGTCGTCCCCGTCTCCGCCCTCCACGGCGACTACGTGGTCGAGCCCTCCGACGCCGCCCCCTGGTACGACGGCCCGTCCGTGCTGGCCGCGTTGGAGCAGGCGCCGGCCGGGGCGTGGGCGGCGGGCCACGGCACCAACCGGTCCGGCGCCGCCCGCCTGCCGGTGCAGTGGGTGCTCCGGTACCCCGGGGGCGGCCGGAGCTACGCCGGCATGGTCAACGGCGGTGCCCTGCGGTCGGGGCAGGAGGTGGTCGTCCTCCCCGAGGGCTGGAAGACCACGGTGACGGGCATCGAGACCTTCGACGGCCCGCTGGACGCGGCGCCCGTGGGCCTGTCGGTGGCCGTCCACCTGGCCGACGACCTCGACGTCTCGCGCGGGGACCTGGTGGCCGCTGCCGACCAGCCGCCGGCCGTGGCCCGGGACCTGACCGCCACGGTCTGCTGGTTCACCGACCGCCCGCTGCGCAGCGGCGACCGGCTCCGGGTGAAGCACACCACCCGCAGCACCCCGGCCCGGATCACCGCCGTGCGCGGGCGCCTCGACGTGAACGAGCTGCGGGTGGACGACACCGACGAGCTGGTCAACAACGACGTGGGCGTGGTGGAGCTCACGACGGCGGTCCCGTTGGCCGTCGACCCCTACACCCGGGACCGCATCACCGGCAGCTTCGTCCTCGTGGACGAGGGAACCAACGCCACGGTCGCCGCCGGCATGGTCGGCGAGCCGAGCCTGGCGACGCCCGACGCCGGCGGGGCCGGCTGAACCCTCAGGGCTTCGCCAGCATCACCGCCGTCCCTGCCGCCAGCAGCGCCAGCACGGCCAGCGACGACAGGCACATCGTGCGCGCCGCCTGCCGGGCCGCGGCAGACACACGGAGAACCGCCCCGGAGGGCTCCCGACCCGGCGCGGCGGTGACCACCGGCGGGTCGCCGGCCGCTCCGGCCGGGGTGGCGACGTCAGCGGACCGGGTGGCGGCGGCCGTGGCGTCAGCGGACGGGGTGACGGCGGTGGTGGTGGCGGCGGGCACCGAGCCGCCGAGCACCCGCCGGACCCGCTGCTCAGCCGGCCAGAGCACCGCTTCGGCCAGGCCGATGGCCGTGACCCAGAGCCCGATGCCGGTGAGGACCCAGTCCGAGCCGACCCGGTAGGCGCCGCCCGACATGGCCAGGAGCGCGGCGCCGAGCACGGGAACGAGGTAGAGCACCCGCCCCACCCAGTTGGTCCCTGGAGAGAAGTAGGACCGGACCGAGGGCGGGACGGGTCCGTCCCCGGCGGCGAGGAGCCGGAGCGAGAAGGCGGCCCCCGCCACCATCGTGACCATGCCCACCAGCACGGCGGCCACGTGGCAGAGGAGCACGACCGTGTACGCCGGCCCGGACGGCAGCGTGGCGGCCACGAGCTGGGGCACGCTCACCGCCTCGATGTCCGCAACGGGTGGCGACGGGGTATGTCGCGCGCGCCCCCGGGCTCCGCCGCCCCACGGTGAACGGTCCGACCCCCCGGGTGGAGGTACGTTGATGCACGGAAGCACGTCCCCGTCGGGTGGGAGGCGGGCCACGAGACGACAGAAGAGCGCTTGACGTGGATGCAGACGATGTGACGACGCAGACGAGCCAGCTCCGGCTCGACCCGCTGACCGGCCGGTGGGTGGTGGTGAGCACGCAGCGGGCAGAGCGGCCCGAGGCGTTCGTCGTCCGCTCCCCCGAGGTCCAGGCCGACCGGACACGGCCGTGCCCCTTCTGCCCCGGGCACGAGGAGGACAGCCCGCCGGCGCTCGAGACCTACGGCCCCAGCGGCCACTGGCTGGTGCGCGTGGTGCCCAACCTGTACCCCGCCTTCTCGGGCGACGAGCCCTTCGTCGTGACCAACCGGGGGCCGGTCTTCACGCAGGCCAGCGCCGGCGGGATCCACGAGGTCCTCGTCCTCTCCCCGGACCACGACGTGTCCTGGTCGATGCTGTCGAGCGAGCAGACGGGCCTGGTGATGGCCGCCCTTCGGGACCGCATCGAAGAGCACGCCCAGCATCCGTCGCTGCGCTACAGCCAGGCGATCGTCAACTCCGGCCGCGAGGCCGGCGCCTCCCTCGAGCACCCCCACGGTCAGCTCCTCGGCATGTCGTTCGTGCCCCGGGAGCTGGCCGAGGAGCAGGCGCGCTTCGCCCGCTTCGCCGAGAGCTGCCTCTTGTGCACCACCATCGAGGCGGAGGAGGCCGAGGGGTACCGCGTCATCCACGCCGACGACCGGGTGGTCGTCGTCTGCCCCTTCTGGAGCGCCACCCCGTACGAGATGCTCGTGATCCCCCGGCACCACACCCCCCATCTCTACCGCAGCGGGACCGAGGACCTGGTGGCGGTCGGCCTCGCCCTCAGGACCTCGCTGGCCCAGCTGCGCGACGTCGTCGGCGACGTCGCCTACAACCTCGTGTTCCACTCCGCCCCGTACCGCGTGAACGACCCGTTCCACTGGCACGTCCACGTCTGGCCCAAGGCCACCACGCGGGCGGGCTTCGAGATGGGCACCGGCGTCGCCATCAACATCGTCAACCCCGAGCAGGCGGCCGAGCAGCTCCGGGTCCCGGTCCACGCCGGCTGAGGATCGCGGGCCGGACGCCCGCCGCGCCGGTCAGCCGAGGAAGGGCGCGGCGACTTCCTCCAAGAGCGCGAGGTCCAAGGTCTTCGGGTGGCCGACGGCGTCGGCCAGCGGCACCCGCACGATCTGCCCGCCCTGCAGGGCGACCATCGTCCCGAAGTCGCCGTCGTGCACGGCCTCCACCGCGGCCACGCCGAAGCGGGTGGCGAGCACCCGGTCGTACGCCGTCGGCGACCCGCCCCGCTGGATGTGCCCGAGGGTGGTGTGCCGGGACTCGTACCCGGTGCGCCGCTCGATCTCCGCCGCCAGCCATGCCCCGATGCCGCCGAGCTGGGCATGGCCGAACTGGTCGACGGCACCCGACGTGGTGGCCGCCCTGGCCGCCTCCAGGTCCGGGCCCTCCGTCGGCAGCGCCCCCTCGGAGACCACCACGATCGACGAGTAGCGGCCCCGCTCGTGCCGTCGGGTGATGCGCTCGCACACGCTCGCCATCTCGAAGGGAACCTCGGGCACCAGCACCTCGTCCGCACCGCCGGCGATCCCCGCGTACGTGGCGATCCAGCCGACGTGGCGACCCATCACCTCGCAGACGATCACGCGGTGGTGGGACTCGGCCGTCGTCTGGAGCCGGTCGATGGCCTCGGTCGCCGTCTGCACCGCGGTGTGGAACCCGAAGGTGACCTCGGTGCCCGAGAGGTCGTTGTCGATCGTCTTGGGGACCCCCACGGCGCGCAGCCCCATGGCGCCGAGGCGCTGGGCCACGCCCAGGGTGTCGTCTCCCCCGACGGCCACCAGCGCGTCGACCCCGTCCTCGGCCAGGTTGGCCAGCGCCCGTGCCGGGCCGTCGTCGGTGGCGAAGGGGTTGGTGCGGGAGCTGCCCAGCACCGTCCCGCCCCGGGCGAGGAGGTCACCGGTGCGCGCCGGGCGCAGCGGGACGCTGCGGCGCTCCAGCACCCCCCGCCAGCCGTCGAGGTAGCCGAGGGTGTCGTCGCCGTGGAGCCGGTGGCCGGCCACCACCACGGCGCGGATGACGGCGTTGAGGCCAGGGCAGTCGCCGCCGCCGGTCAGGACCCCGATGCGCATGCAGGCCATCGTGTCGCCCGGGCCGGCGCCGGGTCAACCGGGAGCGGCCGCCCACCCCTGCGCCCGGGCCGGCGGCGGGTCAACCGGGAGCGGCCGCCGGGCCGCCCACCGAGGTCGCGGACGGCATCGGGCGGCGGGCCACCGCCATCAGCTCGAAGCAGGCCAGCAGGTGCTGCACCAGCTCCCGGTTCGCCGGCACCAGCCCCCCGATGCCCGGCGTGGCGAGGTACGCGGCAAGGAAGGCCTGCCGGTTGCGCGCCTCCCACGCCGCCGCCAGCTCGTCGAGCGCTGCCGACGCGGTGGCCGCCCCGCGCTCGCGTACCGCCGTGCGGGCGGCCCGCCCGAGCGAGGCGCAGAAGTCGGCCACGTCGGAGAGCGGCGAGCGGAAGACCGGCTCGTCGGATGCGCTGTCGGCCCCGCCCGGCATGGTGTCGGCCAGCACCCAGCCGTGGTCGGTCCGAGCGGTCCGGCCCAGGTGGAAGTCGCCGTGCACCCGGATGGCGGGCGGGCGCACGTCGGACGCCCACAGCGCCTCGAGCGCCCCCCGTACCGGATCGGTGATCGGCAGGGACCGGCCGGCGAGCTCGGCCTCGCCGGCCCACGCCGTGGGGTCCCCGGGGCGTCGGCCGAAGGCCCGGTCGAGGGCGAGGTGCATGCGGGCGGCCATGGTCCCGAGGGCCAGCGCCTCCGAGGCGAAGTCGCCGCCGGCGGCGTCGGGCGCCGCGCGCGAGGCGAACAGGTCGCGCAGCGACGCGAGGGCGAGCGCCCAGCCACCGGACGCCCCGGTCAGGAACTCCTGGACGGCCCCGAGGTCACGCCCGGCTCGCCGCCACAGGGCGACGGGCGCCGCCATGTGGTTGAACCCGGCCTCGTCCAGGCCGGCCAGAAGCGTCATCCCCGGATGGGGCCCCCGGCGGAGCCAGGGGAAGACCGACAGGCTGAACCGGCGGTCGATCCCGACCACGGTCGCGTCGGCGCCGTCCCACGCCAGGGACACCATCTCGCCGGGGTGCTGGCGGGTCGAGCCCGAGCGCCTCGGAAGCCGGTCGATGCCGGCGCCGGCGACGGCGTGGAGGAGCAGCCGGGCGGCGTCGGCGTCGTGGAGGGCGTCGACGACGACCGCCATCCCGTCGGCGTCCTCCACGAAGCCGAGCGCGGGGTCCTCCATCGCCCCCACCACGTGCAGCTCGTCGCCTGGCCGGCGCAGGGAGAGCACCGCGTGAGCCAGGCGCCCGTCCATCTCGGCCACCACGTCGAGCACGCCCGGTCGGCCGGGGCGGAGGTGCTCCACGTCCACGAGCTCGACGTCGAGCCCCATCGCCCGGTCGGCCGGCCGCCCGGCGCCGGCGCCGGCGCGGACCTCGTCGGCGGTCGAGGACGGTGCGGCGCCCAGGCCCGGCGCAGTCCCGGCGGACCAGACGGACGCCGACGCCGGCCCGCCGAGCCCGGCCCCGTCGGCGTCGACGACCGGCATCCCCGAGTCGAGCACGTGGGCCTCGAGCAGCTCCCGGTGCTGGCGCCACCGCGCCAGGGCGCGGCGGATCCCGGCCCGCTGCCGGTCGTCCAGGTGGCCCGCCCCGCCAGTCCAGCCGCTCACGAGGGGTCGCTCTCGGCCCAGGCCGGCTCCACCAGGTCGAACCACAGGTACCCGTGCGGCCCGAGGGCGAGGGAGTAGGGCTCGGGCCCGATCGGCGCGAACGAGACCCGGCCCAGCACCTCGACGGGTCGGCGGCCGGCCCATCCGGCCAGGTCCAACTGCACCGGCTGGGCGAACCGGCTCAGGTTGTGGACGCACAGCACGGCCTGGAAGCGGGTGCGCGCCGCTCCCGGGGCGCCGTGCTCGGCCGGGACCGTGCGGGCCACGTCGGCCGGCTCCACGGGGACGGCGGCCACTGTCGGCATCACCGCCGGCGGCCCCAGCCCGTCGGGGGCGGCCAGGGAGACGTCGGCCACCTCCCCCCAGCGCACGAAGGCGAGCACGGCGGGGTTGGGGCAGTCGAGGAGCTCGATGTTGCCGATGCCCAGCACCGGCAGCGACCGGCGCTGGACGAGCATGCCCCGGATCCAATGGAGGAACGAGCCGGGGTTGCGGAGCTGCGCCTCCACGTTGACGGCGCCGAAGCCGTACACCGGGTCCATGAGCGGCGGCAGGTACAGCTGGGCGAAGTCGGCCCTGGAGAAGCCGCCGTTGCGGTCGGGCGACCACTGCATCGGCGTGCGCACCGAGTCCCGGTCGCCGAGATAGATGTTGTCCCCCATGAGGAGCTCGTCGCCGTAGTAGAGGACCGGGCTCCCGGGCAGTGAGAGGAGGAGCGAGTACAAGAGCTCGGCCAGCCGGCGGTCGCCGTCGAGCAGCGGGGCGAGCCGGCGGCCGATGCCCATGTGGCGCTTCATGCGCGGGTCCTTGGCGTACTCGGCGAAGAGGTAGTCCCGCTCCTCGTCCGTCACCTGCTCGAGCGTCAGCTCGTCGTGGTTGCGCAGGAAGATGGCCCACTGGCAGCCGTCGGGCAGTTCGGGCGTCTGGCTCAGGATCTCGGTGATCGGGAACCGGTGCTCCCGGCGCACGGCCATGAACAGCCGGGGCATGAGCGGGAAGTGGAAGCAGAGGTGGCACTCGTCGCCGTCGCCGAAGTAGTCGGCCACGTCGGCTGGCCAGCCGTTCGCCTCGGCGAGGAGCACGCGCCCCGAGTACTCGGCGTCCAGCTGCTTTCGCAGGCGCCGGATGAAGGCGTGGGTCTCGGGGAGGTGCTCGCCGCTCGTGCCGTCGCGCTGGTACAGGTAGGGCACGGCGTCGAGCCGGAACCCGTCGAAGCCGAGGTCCAGCCAGAACCGCACCACCTCGAACATGGCCTCGACCACCTCGGGGTTGTCGTAGTTGAGGTCGGGCTGGTGCGAGTAGAAGCGGTGCCAGTAGTACTGCTGGCGCACGTCGTCCCAGGTCCAGTTGGACCGCTCCACGTCGGTGAAGACGACCCGGGCCTCGGGCCAGCGCTGGTCGTCGTCGTTCCACACGTACCAGTCGGCCTTGGGGTTCGTGCGGCTCGAGCGGGACTCCGCGAACCACGGGTGCTGGTCGCTGGTGTGGTTGATGACGAGGTCGGCGATGACCCGGATGCCGCGGCGGTGGGCGTCCTCCAGCAGGCCGACCAGCTCGCCCAGCGTGCCGTAGTCGGGGTGGACGTTGAAGAAGTCGCTCACGTCGTAGCCGCCGTCCCGCATGGGCGAGGGGCAGAACGGGAGCAGCCACAGGCAGTCGATACCGAGCCACTGCAGGTAGTCCAGCTTCGCCCGCAGCCCGGCCAGGTCCCCCGTGCCGTCGTCGTTGGCGTCGTAGAAGCCGCGGACCAGCACCTCGTAGAAGACGGCGTCCTGGAACCAGCGGTCCGACGGGTCGTACGAGCGGTCGGAGGGCACGAGGGCGGTCATGGCGCAGCGGGGCCGGGCCCGTCCGAGAGGACCCCGGCGAGCAGGTCCTCGGCCGCCCGGTACGGGTCGAGCTCGCCACCGGCCACGGCGCGCACGGCGGCGTCGAAGCCTTCGCCGGCGGCGACGGCCGCCACCCGCTCGAGGACGCGGGCGGTGAGGACCCTGCGCAGCTCCTCGGTCAGGCGGGCCCGGCGGCGGGCCTCGAGGGCGCCCGAGGACCGAAGGTGGGTCCGGTGCCGGGCGATGGCCGCCCACAGGTCCTCCACGCCCTCGCCGCCCGTGGCCACGGTGGCGACGATGGGCGGCCGCCACTCGCCCGGCGCCGACAGCTCGAGCATCTGCTCGAGGTCGCGGCGTGCCTCGCGGGCCCCGGGCCGGTCCGCCTTGTTGATCACGAAGAGGTCGGCGACCTCGAGGAGACCCGCCTTGTTGGCCTGCATGGCGTCGCCCCATCCGGGGGTGACCACGACGACGGTGGTGTCGGCGGCAGAGGCCACGTCGACCTCCATCTGCCCCACGCCGACGGTCTCGACGATCACGAGCGGCAGCCCGGCGGCCCCGAGGACCCGCACCGCGTCGGGCACGGCGAGGGCCAGCCCCCCCAGGTGGCCGCGGGTGGCCATGGAGCGGATGAACACCGACGGGTCGGTGGCGTGGTCCTGCATCCGGATGCGGTCGCCCAGGATGGCCCCGCCCGAGAACGGCGACGACGGGTCCACCGCCAGGACGGCCACCTGGTCCACCGGCTCGCGGCCCGCCGCCTGGCCCTGCGCCTGGCCTGCCGCCTGG
>JAJYVT010000122.1 GCA_021791845.1 Actinomycetes bacterium
CCGACGATGCCGTCAACGAGGTCGTTGAAGTCGCCCTCTCCCAAGCCCATGGCGGCGCACATCGTCGAGCATGCGTGCACGGTGGCACCCAGCTCCTTCGCCTGACGGAGCATCGTGTCCCACGATGGGACATTGGCTGCCGCCATCCCTTGCGCCAGCGCGGGGGCCATTCCGGCGAACTCGCTCGGGAACGGCAGCTCATGGGGCTCCTTGGTGAACCCTTGGAGCGCGAACCCGGTGATGAACACGTGGACCTCCATCCCCATGGCGGCGCCGGCCTGTGCGAGCACCCCGAGGGGGATGAACTTGTCAGCCGTCCCGCTGAACATGAGGATCGACACCTTGTCGCCGGCGCGATGGGCGGTGGCCTCCGCCTCGGGTGCGATCGCCGTTCCCGTCATCTGCTCGACCTCCTGCTCGGCGTGCGCGTCGGCGCACGACTTCGTTGGTGAACACGGTGGGCACCGCCGCTACGGCACTGCAGGGACGGTGCTGTTGTGGTGGGCGTGGTAGATCTCGGCGCTGATCGGCCGGCTGAGATCGGTCAAGTCGTCGGCCAGGTCCACCAGCAGGTCGTCGACCGTGAGCATGCCGAGGAACTTCCCCTCGCGGATCACGGCGAGGCGCCGGACACCGTGCGTGCGGAAGAGCGCGTACGCGGCGTGCAGGTCGGCGTCGGCGCCGACCGTGATCACCGGGGACGACATCACCGAGTCCACCCGCGCGTCGGACGGCTGGCCGTGCGCGAGGACGCGCCGCACCAGGTCGCGATCGGTCACGATCCCGACGGGCGCCGTGCCCTCGAGGACCACCAACGCGCCGACGCCGCTGTGCTCCATGATGCTTGCCGCTTCCTGCACCGTCTGCTCACGCGTGATGCCGATGCCCGAGCGGCGTACTGCCTCGATCGTGCGCATGGGGGTACCTCCTAGGTGTGGGCGTGCTCTTTGGACTGGACCGATGCGTCCGGTCCGGGGAAGAAGAGGGTCTCGTGCCCGCTGTCCCCCCACCGCACCACGTACGGTGGCCCTCCGTCCTGGCCGTGGACCTCGATCACCTCGCAGTCCCGGTCCGGCTCGCCGATTCGGTGGCCCTTGATGATGATGCGGTCACCCACTGCTGCTCTCACGGCGCCCTCCAATCCTTGCTCCTCCAGGCCCAGGGTCCCCCGCCGGCGCGGCCGACGGTAGGGCCGAAGGTCACGGTGCAACGGTCACGGCGCGGAGGCCCCGGCTCCCTGCAGTTGCACCGCCCCCGGGATCCCCCCCGGCTCGGACCTTCCGTGCCGTCACGTACTTGTCACACGGAGAGAAGGACCAAAGTCCCTAGTCGGCGCCCCGTGTCTCCGGCAGACTGCCCAAAGGCCAGCGCCACAACTGGTCGGTCACAATGGCAGACGAGGCCCCTTCCCCCCCTTGGGGCCTCGTTTGCCGTCTGGCCGAGGGACCAGAGCGCACGGCAGGAAGGGCGTCGGCGCGTCACCGCGGGCGGCCGATGAGCGGCCGGTACGGCCGCACCCCCTGGGCCGCAAGGAGGGAGAGGGCCGCGCGCCGTGCCGCCGTCGGCGTCCCGCCGGTCGGCACCGTGAGCGCGTCGGGCCAGGGGGCTTCGCCCGCGGCGAGGGCCGCCGCCCGGTCGGGGGTGATCTCGGACTCCCCGCTGCCTGCTGCGAGCCGGCGGCCGATGCGTGCGGCAGCCTCGGTGGGCGAGCAGTCGCACCGCAGCTCGACGAGCTGGGCCGACGCCCGCCGCGCCATGCGCGCGGCACGGTCCCGCTGCGCCGTCGTCGACCAGGTGGCGTCGAGCAGCACCGAGCGCCCCCGGCGGGCCAGTTCCTCGGCCCGCGCCAGGACCGCGTCGTACACCGCGCCCTTCGCCCGGGCGGTGTACCGCTCGGGCGTGCTCGACGGGACCGCGACGGCCCGGCGGAGATGGTCGGTCGAGACGGTCTCCCAGCCGAGCGCCGCAGCCAGTGACGCCGCCAGCGTCGACTTGCCGCTGCCCGGCGGTCCGCCAACCAGGACCACCCGGACGCGTGCGGCCCGGAGATGGTCCGTCAGCAACCTGAGCGAGGCCGCCACGGTGCCGGCGCTCGAGCGACCGAGGCCCTGCTCGGTCCGCAGGCACTCGACGAGCAACCGGACCTGCGCCCTGGCCGCGAGGTAGAAGTGGACGAGTGAGTCGGGTTGCTCGCGCCCGGACTCCTGGCGGTACGTGGCGAGCAGCCGGGTGGCGGCGGCGGGAGCTCCGAGCCGCTCCAAGTCGAGCGCGAGGAACGCCACGTCTGCGAGCACGTCGCCAAAGCGGAGCCGGTCGTCGAACTCCAGGCAATCGAGGATCCTCGGCCCGTCGTCGAGACAGTAGACGTCGGCCGCCTGAAGGTCGCCGTGGCCATCGCACACCGCCCCCTCGGTGATCCGCCGGTCGAGGAGGTTGGACCGTCCGGCGAGGTACTCGCCTGCCAACTCGGTGACTTCGGCATAGGCCGCGGGGTCGACCAGGGTGCCCACGAAGCGGTCGATCTCCGCCGCCGTCGCACGCCAGCGCCGCCACTGCGCCGGACCGGTGGCCTGGCCGGCGATACGCGGCGACCGGGCGGCGGCCGCGTGGAACCGCGCCAGGACGGCGGCGATCCGGTCGAGGTGCACGCCCATGTCCGCACCCCCGGCGACGAGGGCGGCGAGGCTCCGATCCTCGGGAAGCCGCCGCATCACCACTGCGTGCTCGACGACAGCTCCGCCCATCCGGATCGATGCCGTCCCAAGGTAGACGTCGGGCGCCAACCGCCGGTTGAGCGCCACCTCACGCTCGCAGTCCCGCCGTCGACGCCGGATGTCGGTGAAGTCCACGAAACCGAAGGCGGCTGGCTTTCGGACCTTGACGACCCGGTCGCCGAAGAAGAACAAGACCGAGGTGTGCGTCTCGACCGCCCTCGGGCCTTCGCCGGGAGGTCTGCCCGGGCCCACTGCTCCAAGCGGTCGCCGGGGGAGGGGACGTTGGCGAGGCAGCACGTCCCGGCTCACCATTGCGGTGACCGAACGGGACCGCCGAGGGGCGCGGCCTCAGTCACCGGGCGACGTGGCCAGGGCGTACCCGAGGCCGGAGAGCACGCCGCCCAGCCACCCGTCGAGCTGCGCCAAGGCCACGCGCAGCTCCCCGTCGGTACGGAGCCCGCGGTCCGACCACGACAGCAACCGGTCGAGCTCGGGCACCAAGGAAGCCGGGAGGGCCGCGGCCAGGTCGCGCCGGCATCGCCCCTCGATCGCCGCGGCCCGCCGGCGGAGGTCGTCCCCGTTGTCGCCGACCACCTGTGCGAGCTCGGCCCGCACCGCCGTCAGGACCCCCTCGATCCGCCACAGCTGCCCGAACGCCACCACCTCCACGTTGGGGTTGGTGCCGGGCAGATCGGAGCCTTCCGGTCCGTCGAGGCTGCCTTCCGTCGCCGGCTGCGAGACCTCCATGTCACCCACCTCCCGCATGCCTCCATCGGGTCCTGACCGCCCCTCGGCGCTTGCGCCGGAGGCGGTCGGCGTCGAGCTCCATCCTTGGCCGGCGCGAGTCCCCGCCGGCAGGGCTGAAGGTCACGACGTCGAACCGTGGCGGGTGTGATCGCTCGACCTGGTCAGCGTGGGCGCAGCGCCGCCACGCTGACCCGGGCGAGGTTCCGGAGGGCGGGCGTGAGCCTCACCGCCGGCGGGACCGGGTCCGCCGTCGCCAGCGCTCCGGCAGGAAGGGCGAGAAGATCCTCACGGCACCGCCGACGAGCGTCGGCGAGCGCGGGGGGAGGACCCAGGCGGCGCCCGCCCTGCATCACGGGCTCGAGCAGGGGAAGACCGCCCGCCGGCCCGGCCTCGTCGGCCAGTCCGATGACGTCCCGGATGCCCGGGCGGCGCCAGACCTGCTTGGCGCCCGGCAGCGTGACCTTGCCCGCCGACAGTTTGCAGACCGGTCGGCCGGCGTAGACCACCAGCTTGTAGGCGCTGTCGAGGCTCGGTGCGTCGGCGCTGACGCCCAGTCGCGTGCCGACCCCCGCCGCGTCGACCGGAACCCCGTCGCGACGGAAGCGGTCGAGGTCGTGCTCGTCGAGGCCGCCGCTCACGAGGATCCGGACCTCTCGTAGGCCGGCCCGGTCCAGGCGTCGACGGGCTCGGCGCGCCAGTGCGGCCAGGTCGCCGCTGTCGAGTCGTACCGCAGCCTCAGCGATCCCCAAGCGCTGAATGGTGTCGGCGGCGGCGTCGACGCCCCGCATGGTGTCGTAGGTGTCGACGAGGAACGTCACCGGCCCAGGCCGGTCCTGGGCGAAGGCGGTGAAGGCGTCGCGCTCGGACGGGAACGCCTCCACGTAGGAGTGGGCCATCGTCCCGGACGGCTGCAGCTCGAACCGGCGGGCCGCTTCCACGTTGCTCGTGGCAGAAAAGCCGGCGATCGCCGAGTCGCGCGCCACCGCCATCGCCGCTTCGAGCCCGGCCGTCCTGCGCATCGAGAAGTCCACCAGCTCGATGCCGCCATCGGGGTCCAGGCCACCGGCCGCCACGACGCAGCGGGCCGCCTTGGAGGCGACCGTGGTATGGAAGGTCATCTGGTTGAGCAGATAGGTCTCGACCACTTGGGCCTCGGCGATCGGCGCGGTCACCTGCAGGAGCGGCTCGCCGGCCAGGACGACGCGCCCCTCGGGAACCGCCGCCACGTCGCCCGAGAACCGCAGCGTCCCCAGCCGGGCCACCTCGTCGTCGGTGAAGCCGTGGCGCGACAGCCACTCCAGCTCGCTGTCGTCGAGCGAGAAGGTCTCCAGGAAGCGGAGGCTGTCCTCCAGGCCGGCGGCAACGAGGTAGCCGCGCTGGGGTGGGAGCCGGCGCACGAAGAGGGTGAAGGTCGCCGGCTCTTGCATGCCGCGCCGCAGGTAGCTGGCGGCCATCGTAAGCTCGTAGAGGTCGGTGGCGAGGCCGGGCGCCGCGTGGCCCTCGGGCTCGCGCGTCGCGTCGACCGCTTTGCCTCGAGCCGCTGGCATGCCGCACCTCCTCTCTCGGGAGATGGTCGGTCCGATCCCGGCGCCGGCGCAGGGCTGAAGGTCCCTTTCAGGCCGCTGCAGGGGACCAGCTCGGATCCGTGACGAGATCGCGGCTGCCGCGGACACTTCGGGGCGGGCGGCTGGCAGCATGGCCGGCGATGGGACGGGTGCTCGCGGTCGTGGTTGTCGTGCTCCTCGCCGCCGCCTACGTGGTGGTGCAGCTGGTCCGCCCGGACCCGCCGGTCTCCGCCAGTGCCATCCGGCTCGCCGCGACCATGCCGGGGACTCCGTCGTCGCTTGCCTGGCCGTCGCAGGGGGAGGCGGCGGTGGGCGTGGAGGGGACGAGCCTCCTGGTGACCCACGGAACCCAGACGGCGACGCCGCTCGCCAGCGTGACGAAGCTCATGACCGCCTACGTGGTGCTGCATGACCACCCGCTGGCCGCCACAGCCACCGGCCCAACCATCTCCATCACCGCGACAGACGTGAGCACCTACCAGAGCGACAAGGCGCAGGGGGACTCGGTGGTTGCCGTCGTGACCGGCGAGCAGCTGAACGAGCTGCAAGCGCTGGAGGGATTGCTCATCCCCTCCGGCGACAACATCGCCAGCCTGCTGGCGGCATGGGACGCGGGGACCGAGACGGCGTTCGTGGCCAAGATGAACGCAGCGGCAAAGGAGCTCGGGCTGACCGGCACCCACTACGTCGATGCCAGCGGTGTCGCCGCAGGGTCGGAGAGCACCGCTGCCTCGCAGACGCGCCTTGCCATGGCCGACATGACCATGCCGGCCTTCCGGGCGATCGTCGCGATGCCGCAGGTCACACTCCCGGTCGCCGGGGTCCAGTACAACGTGGACGCCGAGCTGGGTAAGAACGGGATCGTGGGGATCAAGACGGGCTGGACCACAACGGCGGGCGGCTGCTTCGTCTTCGCCGCGACGACCAAGATCAACGGACGGACACGGACGGTCGTGGGAGCCGTGCTCGCCCAGTTCGGGACCACCGCGCAGCCGAGCGCGCTGACAGAGGCGTTCGACGCCGCCACGTCGCTGCTCGTGAGCACCGACCGGGCCGTCGAGCAGGACACGGTCGTTCACGACGGGGAGGTGCTCGGGCATCTCAACGTTCCGTGGTCCACCTCGGTGCCCCTGGAGGCGTCACGGTCCGTCACCCTGACGGGATTGCCGGGTGAGCACGTCCACACCACCGTGCGGCTCCCGAGCCGGGTCAGCGCCCCGCTCGCCGCCCACCGCAGGCTCGGCTCCCTCGTCGTGCGGCTGGGGGCCGAGCGGGTGACCGTCCCGCTGGACACCGCACGCGCACTGCCGGGGACCCCGCTCAGCTGGCGGCTCACCAACGTGTGAGGCACGACAGCCGCTCGGCGGGCGGGCCGTTCGTCGGGCGCCGGCTTCAGACGGTGGCATCCCTACGGGCCGGGTGCCCAGCTGGAGCTGGTGGGGGGTGCCCAGCGGGTGGGGGTAGTGCCTCGAGCGGTCTGCCGGGCTACGCGCTCGGAGCCGGCGACCCTTCGCCCACCCCGGCGGGTTCCGGCGAGGTGCTCACCGCGACGATCTGCTCGGCGCTGGCCACGACATCCTCCGGGGAGAGCTCGTCGAGGCTGCGGCGGGCACCCTCGGGGACGAGCAGGGTGAGGAGCATCCCGCCCAGCGAGAAGAGGGCGAAGAGCCGCATCGCGCCGGCCGTGCTGAAGTGGTCCTTGATGATGGGCAGGAGGTACACCCCGAGGAACGCCCCGACCTTGGCGAAGCCTGCGGAGATGCCGTGGCCCGTGGTGCGGGCGCTCGTCGGGAACACTTCGCCGGGAAGGACGAAGGTGGTGGTGTTCGGCCCGAACTCGGCGAAGAAATAGCTCATGCCGAAAAGGATCAGGAACGGGCCGATTGCGCTGGTGATCCCAGGGATGACACCGATCAGAAGGAACGCCAGCCCCATGAGCGGGAACCCGATCAGCTGAAGCCGGCGGTGCCCGATGCGGTCCATCGTGTAGGCGGCCAGGAAGTAGCCGGGCACGGCGGCGATCGTGAACACGATGAGCTGCAGAGCCAGCACGTGCACGAGGTCCTTGGAGGCCGTTGTGCCGAGCACGCCGCTCACGATGAGCGGGGCCGAGACCGAGTTGCCGTAGTAGGCGTAGTCGAAGAGGAACCAGCTCCCGGCGGTCCCGAGGAGGATCATGAGATAGCGCCGGTTCGAGAGGAAGGCCCAGAGCGAGAGCCGCACGCCCGAGCCGTTGCTGCCGGACTCGGCCGTGAGGGTGCCGCCGGAGAACGTGGTGACGGCCGCGGCCGCTTCTGCGGCACGGCCTTCGACCCGGGCCAGGTAGCGGGGCGACTCGGGCATCCGCCGGCGGAGGAGGATGACGGCGGCGGCCGGGATGGCTCCCAAACCGAGGAGGAGTCGCCAGGCGATGCCCTCGGGCACACCGGCGCCGAGGAGCGCCAGGCCGGCGATGTACCCGGACACCGTGCCGAGCGCCTGCATGGAGAAGACGAGTCCGACGAGCTTGCCCCGGTTTGTGCGGTTGGAGAACTCGCTCATGAGCACCGCCGACATGGGGTAGTCGCCACCGACACCGATGCCGAGGATGAAGCGGAAGATGAGGAGCCAGATGAGATCGGGGGCGAAGGCCGACGCGACGGCGCCGCCCACCATGAGCGCGGCCTCCAGTCCGTACACCTTCTTGCGCCCGAGCACGTCGGCGATCCGGCCGAAGATGAAGGCACCGACAAAGGCCGAGATGAGGGTGATGGAGTTGACGAGCCCGGTCTCCGACGAGGAGAGGTTCCATTGCTTGGCGATCAGGGTGGTCGCCGTCCCGATGATGAACAGGTCGTAGGCATCGGTGAAGAAGCCCATGCCGGCCGTGACGATCGCACGGGTATGGAACCGGCTGAGCGGTGCGTCGTCCAGCGTTGCGTCCAGGGTGGGCACCAGGGTCCTCTCTCTCGGTCAGTCCTCGCGTGGCGCGGTGCTGGTCTCTACTTATAACGACCAACCGTTACCTGTCCGAAACACGAAGGTGTCCTCCAGGTGAACTCTGGGGGTCGGCTTCGGCCGGGAACGACCGCGAGGGGGCGGCGTGCCCTCCGGCAGCCGGTGCCCTGGTCGCTCAGAGGGCCGGTGGCCCGGCCACTCAGGGATGATCACGGCCGAAAGGTCCGGTGGGTCACGGCCGGTCGCGGGCGCCGGCGGGCTGCGCACCGCGGTCGGCCTGGCCCGGCTGGCCGGCCATGAGGTCGCGCAGACGCCGGTACTCCTCGGCGTCGATGTCGCCACGCGCCAGGCGCTCGTCGAGGATCCGCTTCGGGTCGTCGGCGCGCCGGTCGGACTCGGCCTGCCGGTCGGAGCCGGCCTGCCGGTCGGAGCCGGCGCTCCGGCCGGAGTCGGGTCGCCGCACCAGGGTAGTCACGAGGTACCAGATCGCCCAGACCACGAGGCTCCAGAAGGCGACCATGGCGATGGCTCCGAGGAGCCACCCCCACCAGTGCACTCCGCCACCTCCCCAATACCACATCATGGGGACCACCTCCC
>JAJYVT010000123.1 GCA_021791845.1 Actinomycetes bacterium
GGCGCAGCGCGGTCACCTCGGCATGCGGCCCCCCCGGCGGCGCCGTGGCTCCCTGGTAGGTGCCGCCGGCGGTCACGAGCACGGCGCCGACCCACGGGTTCGGCGACGTCACGGCTCGCGCCGAGGACGCGGCGGCGACCGCCCGGGCCATGTAGTGCTCGTCGTTCACCGTGCCGGCGATCGTCGGCTGCACCCGGTGGTCTCCCTCGGCCGTCTCAACGTGGACCACGGAGTCTACCTAGGCTCCCCGCCGCTCTCGGCATGCGGCGGCCCGGATGGCCTCGGTGGCCTCCCACGGGCGCTCGGCGCAGAAGATGGCGGAGCCGGCCACCAGCACGTTGGCGCCGGCGGCCGCCACGAGCGGGGCGGTGGCCAGGTCGATACCGCCGTCCACCTCGAGGTCCACGGCCAAGCCCTGCTGGTCGATGGCGTGGCGGACCTGCGTGATCTTGCCGAGCACCTCGGGCATGAAGGCCTGGCCGCCGAACCCCGGGAACACCGACATGCAGAGCACCAGGTCCACGTCGCCCAGGTACGGCTCGAGCGCCTCGAACGGCGTGTCCGGGTTTGCCGCCAGCCCGGCCCGCAGCCCGAGCTCGTGCATGCCGGTGACGAGCTCGTCGGTCCCCCCGATCTCCACGTGCACGGTGCACCCGTCCGCGCCCGCGTCCCGGAAGGCCTCGAGGTACTCGCCGGGGTTCGTCATCATCAGATGGCAGTCGAAGTAGAGGCCGGAGTGGCGGCGGAGCGACCGCACGACCGGCGGTCCGATCGTCAGGTTCGGGACGAAGTGACCGTCCATGACGTCCACGTGCAGCCAGTCGGCGACGTTGGCCACGGCCCCGACCGCCTCCGCCAGGCTGCCGAAGTCGGCGGAGAGGATCGAGGGGGCCATCTTGAGCTTCCCCGGTTCGCCGGCGGCGCGAGATCCATCCCGTGGCACGGGCACGAGCCTAACGGCGGGCCCCGGAGCCGCTGGTGGTGGCTGTGGCCGGCACGGCTCGCACCGGGGCGCGGGCGCGGCTCCGGCGTCAGCCGAGCCGCTCCCCCGGGGCGGGGCGGGCGCCGCGCACCCATGTCGCCGCCTCCATGGCCGTCCGGCCCTCGGGCTGCACCCGGACCAGACGCAACGCGCCGTCACCCGCTGCCACCACGTCGCCGGCGAGGGCGCCGGGCACGAGGGGGGGCGCCGCCGCGCCGACGGGTGGTGCGACCACCTCGGCCTCGAGCACCCGCAGTCGCCGGCCCCGCCAGGTCGTGAACGCCCGGTCCAGGCGCACGACCCGGGACAGCTCGTCGGCCGAACGGTCCCAGTGCAGCTCGAGCTCGTGCGGCTCGATCTTCTCGGCGTAGACGGGCTCGCCCTCCTGGGGCCGCGGCGCGGGCAGGTCGCGGGCGAGGAGGTCGACGAGAAGCCGCGAGCCGACGTCGACGAGGCGGCCACGGAGCGACTGCACGTGCTCCCCCGGCTCGATCGGCACCGCCTCCGAGACGTACACGGGCCCCGTGTCGAGCGTCGGCTCGAGCGACATCACCGAGACCCCGGTCACCGGGTCGCCGGCGAGGATCGCCCGCTCCACCGGCGCCGCGCCCCGCCAGCGCGGGAGCAGCGAGAAGTGCAGGTTGACCATGGGGACGCGGTCGAGCACCCGCTCGGGGATGATCCGGCCGTATGCCACCACGACGCCGAGGGTCGCGCCGGCGTCGAGCACGGCGTCGAGCACGGCGTCGACGGAGTGCGCCACGGGGATCCCGAGGTGCTCGGCTTCCGCCTTGACCGGGCTCGGCGACGTCGTCGCTCCCCGGCCGCGGCGGCGATCGGGGCGCGTGACGACCAGGAGCACGTCGTGCCCGGCCGCCACGACGGCGCGGAGGGGGGGCACCGCCAGCTCCGGCGTCCCCAGGTAGACGAGCGGTCGGCGGAGGCCGGGCGCGGCGGGGTCTGCAGGCAGGGGGCGGCGGAGGCCGGGCGCGGCGGGGTCTGCAGGCATGCGGCCCGGGTGGGACGGGTCTCCCTGCGGGGAGCCAGGATCGGGCCGGGTGGCGTCGGGCACGCTCTCAGACTTCCACGTCGGGTGGGGCCGCCGGCTGCCTGGCGCGGTCTGTCACAACCCCGTGCCACCGTCCCCGCATGACGGCCACGCTCCACGACCGACCACCCGGGGCCGGCGCACCCGGGCCTGTGGCCGGGGGAACCGGGCCCGGGGCCGGCGCACCCGGGCCTGTGGCCGGGGGAACCGGGCCTGCGGCCGCGACCCGACAGGTCCGGCACGCAGCCGAGCTCCTGCGCGCTGCCGTCGACGCGGTGGAGACGCTCGATCCCGCCGCCGCCGTCACCCTCGCTCCCCTGTTCGCCGATGCGGCGAGGGTGGCCGAGGCGGGCACGCTCCGCTGCGCCCAGCGGGCCGGCGACGATGGTGCACGGCGGTTCGCCGGCGAGCGAAGTGCAGCGTCGCTCCTCTCGTCGGTGTCCAAGACGAGCATCGGCAAGGCCAAGGTCGGGCTTGCCGCGGCGGAGAAGCTGCGTGCCGCAGGAGTGGCCGAACGAGCGTTCTGGGATGGGCAGCTCTCCCTGGAGCAAGCTGTGGCCATCGCGCCCGTGGCGGCGCAGGCGCCGGACGCGGCGGGCGCCTTGGTGGAGTCGGCGCAACAGTCGTCGGTCAGGGAGCTCAAGCAGGCAGCGGCGCGGGCACTGCGGACCCGGCGGGACGAAGCGGCAGTGGTCGAGGGTGAGCGCCGACTCCACCTACGGCGCTACTGCCGGACCTGGGTGGAGGAAGGTGGGGCGGTACGGCTCGACGCCCTTCTCGCACCCAAGGACGGCGCGCGGGTGCTGACGGCACTCGACCGCGAAGCGCAGCGCCTCGGCCGCGAGCATCGTCGGATCGGTTGGGACGTCGTGCCAGAGCAGCTGCGAGCCGACGCCCTGGCCGGGCTCGTGGCCGGGGCGGCGTGGGCGACGCCTCCGGACGGGCGGGCTCCAGGGCGGCTGGACCGAGCGGCTCCCGGGGGGCCCGGCGGTGCCGGGCGGGCGCGGGACGCGGGCGGTGCGTCCGGTCCCGGCGGCCCGCAGGTGCTCGTCCGGGTGGACGCCGCCGCCCTGCAGCGCGGCGCCGTCACCGGCGACGAGGTCTGCGAGATCGCAGGCGTCGGGCCGGTCTCGGTTCGTGTCGCCCGAGAGTTGCTGTGCGAAGGGTTCCTCACGCTGCTCGTCACCGACGGAGTCGACGTGCGGACCGTCACCTCCACCACCAGGTCGGTCCCGTCGCGGGTGGAGAAGGCGCTCCTCCTGCGGGACGCCTCCTGCGTCGTGCCCGGATGCGGTGCGACGGAGCGACTGGAGATCGACCACTGGCGCAAGGACTTCTCCTGGCGGGGCCCCACCGAGCTCGCCAACCTCTGTCGCATCTGCCCCGCCCACCACGCCATGAAGACGCGCACAGGCTGGCAGTTGGTCGGGGGACCGGGGCGATGGCGATGGCTGCCCCCGAAGTCGGTGGCCGAGCTCGCCCGTTGGCACGGCGCCAGCCCGCGGAACAGCATGCGAGCGCAGTGGTCGCAAAGGGCGGCGCGTTCACCAGCCGAGGGCGCCGGTCCCTGAACCGGACGGGCCGACCGCGATCCGAACCGGGTGACCCGAGCTGGCTCGCGCCGGACGCCCCGAGGCGCGGGGGGTCCTCGGCGAACGGGTGCGTCAGCCCGCGAGGGCCCGTGCCCGCAGGATCTTCAGGGCGTCGCGACGTTGCTCTTCGTCGAGGCGCTCGAGCAGGAGCGTGCCGTCGAGGTGGTCCACCTCATGCTGGAACACGCGCCCCTCGTACTCGTCCGCCTCGATGGAGATCTCCTCGCCGTCGAGGTTCAGGCCGACGAGGTGCACCTGGTTCGGACGAACGATCTGCCAGCTCAACCCGGGGACGGAGAGGCAGCCCTCTTCGAAGGTCCACTCACCCGACGCCTCAACGATTCGAGGGTTGATGATCGCCCGCGGTCCGTCGCCGATGTCGTAGACGAACAGCCGGCGCTGGACGCCGACCTGGTTGGCGGCGAGCCCAACCCCCGGTGCGGCGTACATGGTCTCCACCATGTCGTCCACGAGCTTGGCCACCGTGCCGTCGAGTTCCTCCACGTCCTTCGTGGCCTGCTTGAGGACGGGATCGCCGTACTGGCGGATTGTGAGCACGACCACATCTTAGATGCTCGACCCTGCTCGAGGGCCCGTCCCGTCGGTGCCACGCCGCCAGACCGCAGCTCGACCGTCCGCCCTGTCGACCCAGCTCAGACGTCATCGGGATCCACTCGCACACCCCCGCGCAACGTGGCGAGGGCGTCACTCAGCGCGGCGTGGTCCTTCGCCCGAACGAGCCAGCGCTCGGGCCCGAGCGGCGCCACTTCCGCTCCTTCGAGGTCCGGCGCCTCGAGACTGCGCACCGTGGCGAGGGCGCTGAACGGGGGGAGGTCGAGCGCCCGCCGAAGCTCCAGCTCTGTGGCCAACCCGGGATCACCGGCGACGGCGGCACGCAGCACGTCGTGCTCGGGGAGCCGCGTCTGCACCATGACCGTTCCGGCCCCCGGCTCGTCCCGTCCGCCCACCAACCGGCTCGCCCGCGCCAACAGGGCGAGGGCCTGCTCGCCGGCGGAGAACCGGGACGCCAGCAGGTGCTGATCGAAGTCCAGGAACGCCACCGCGGCCGCCCGACGCACCCGGTGGAGCACCGCCTCGGTGCCGATGAGCACCGGCGCGTCCGGCACCGCATCCGTCTCCCCCGACACCTCGCCCACCTCGGTGCCGAGCAGGGCGGCCAGCTCCTCGCGCACGCGGCTCACTCCCTGCCGGAGGACCTTCAAGCGGAACGAGCCGCACTCGGCGCAGGCCGCTGGCCGCTCGATCCCGCAACCACGGCAGCGGAGCACGTCGCCCGTGGACTCGACCGCCCGGCCGCATCGTTCGCAGCGCGCCAGGCCGCCGCAGGTGGCGCACGCCAGCAGCTTCGCCCGCCCCGTCCGGTTGAGGACGCAGACCAGACGACCTGGCAGAACACGGCGCGCCAGCTGCACCAGCTCGCCGGAGAGAAGGCCAGTGCGTGGATCGGCTCCCCGGCGGTCGGCGACGGTGAGGACGGCCCAGCCCGACCGCTCCACCGCTCGAGGTGGAGCGAGCAACGGACCGTAGGTCGCGACCTGCACCGCCGTCGGGCACGGCGAGACGAGAACGCAGGGCGCACCGTCTGCGGCGGCCCGTGCGGCGACCACCTCGGTTGCGTCGTACCGGTCGCGGTAGTCGTGGGCGTCGAGCACGACCGCGGCGGCGAGGCGCGGGACCGGTGCCCAGGCCGCCGCCCGGGACCCCACGACGACGGGCCAGCCAGCGGCGGCCTCGGCCCAGCTCGACGCCACCTCGACGCCTCGGCGGCGCAGCCGGTCGGCGAGGCGTTCGGCCCACCCGGTGCCGGGGACGAGGACGAGCACCGGACCGTCGGCGTGGGCAACGGCATCGAGCACCAACGGGAGCAGGTCCTGGGCCGGCGCCACCCGCCGAAGCTCGACCGCGTCGCCGGCTCGTGCCGCGGCCCTGGCCGCGGGGCCGGGGTCCTGGGCGGGACCGTGGTCCGGGGCGGGGCCGGGGTCCTGGGCGGGACCGTGGTCCGGGGCGGGACCGTGGTCCGGGGCGGGGCCGTGGTCCGGGGCCGGGTCATATCGTGCGCGGGGCGCCGCCGGCAGCTCCCACACGTTGCGCTCCGGTGACGCCGTTCGGAGCAGGGTCGCCACGGGCATCACCCAGCGCCAGGCCGCCCACTCGGCAAGGGCGAGCACGGCGGGCGGCGGTCCGAACCCCGAGATCCCGGTGATGTCGAGAACGGCCACTCCCGCCGGCGGATCGACGCCGGTCTCGACCACCCACGCCCCCACTCGCCGGCCGTGGAAGGGGACGCGCACCCGCGTGCCGACCCGCACGGCGGCACGCCAGCGCTCCGGCACGGCGTAGTCGAACCGGCGGTCGCTGACCGCCGGGACGTCGGGGACGACGCGAACGATCAGCGCACGGTCAGAGGCCGAGCGCCCGGCGCAGGTCGTCCGCCCTCGGCGTCTGCTCCCAGGTGAACTCCTTGTCGCTGCGACCGAAGTGGCCGTAGGCGGCCGTGCGACGGTAGATCGGCCGGCGCAGGTCCAGGTCCCGGATGATGGCGGCCGGCCGCAGGTCGAAGACCTCCCGCACTGCGGCCACGATGCGGTCCGGGTCGACGGTCTCGGTGCCGAACGTCTCCAGGGCCAGCGACACCGGATGGGCGACGCCGATCGCGTAGGCCACCTGCAGCTCGCACCGGCGGGCCGCCCCCGAGGCGACAACATGCTTCGCAACCCAACGGGCGGCATACGCGGCCGACCGGTCGACCTTGGATGGGTCCTTCCCCGAGAAGGCACCGCCGCCGTGCCGGGCCATCCCGCCGTAGGTGTCCACGATGATCTTGCGGCCGGTGAGACCGGCGTCGGCATGGGGGCCGCCCAGCTCGAACAGGCCGGTGGGATTGGCCATCAGCGTCACGTGCTCGCTGTCCAGGTCCTTCGGCAGGAGGGGATGGATCACGTGCTCGTGCAGGTCCGGCAGGAGGAGCGTCTCGAGGTCGATCCCCGGCTGATGCTGGGTCGAGATGAGGACGGTCTCCAGGGCGACCGGACGTCCGTCCTCGTAGGTCACGCTGACCTGGGTCTTGCCGTCGGGGCGCAGGTACGGGAGCACGCCGACCCGGCGCACCTGGGACAGCCGCTGGGAGAGCCGGTGGGCGAGCCAGATGGGCATCGGCATCAGGTCCGGCGTCTCGTCGCACGCGTACCCGAACATCATTCCCTGGTCACCCGCCCCCTGGGCGTTCAGGACGTCCTCGCCCCCGGAGCCGGACCGCAGCTCGAAGGCGCTGTCGACGCCACGAGCGATGTCCGGCGACTGGCCGTCGAGCGCGATCATCACGCCGCACGTGTGGCCGTTGAACCCGTAGGCGTCGTTGTCGTAGCCGATGTCGCAGATGACCTGGCGCACGAGCGCGGGGATCTCGACGTAGGTCTGGGTCGTGATCTCACCCGCGACCACGACCAGCCCGGTGGTGAGCAGCGTCTCGCACGCCACCCGGCTGTAGGGGTCGTGCTCGAGCATGGCGTCCAGCACGGCGTCGGAGATCTGGTCGGCCATCTTGTCGGGGTGGCCCTCGGTCACCGACTCGGACGTGAAGGTGGTTCTCATGCGCTCTCTCCCTGGAGCCGCGCGACCACTCTGTCCAAGATGGCGTCGGCTACCGCTCGCTTGCTCTGAAGTGGCACCACAGTGGCACGCCCCCCGGGCTCGAGGATGGTTACCTCGTTGGTGTCGTGGTCGAAGCCGGCTCCGGGCGCCGACACGTCGTTGACGACGAGCAGGTCCACGCCCTTGCGATCCAGCTTGCGCCGGCCGCGTGCCATCGCATCGTCGGTCTCGGCGGCAAAGCCGACGAGCACCTGGCCCGGGCGCCGCCGGGCAGCCAGCCCGGCGATGATGTCCGGCGTCGGCTCGAGCACCAGGTCAGGGGCCTCGTGGATCTTCGCCTCGGCCGACGCTTTGGGGCGGAAGTCCGCCACCGCGGCAGCCATCACGACCACGTCGGCATGCTCGCACGCGGCGCGCATCGCCTCCTCCATGTCGGCGGCGGACTCGACCGGCACCACCCGCACGCCCGGGGGGGGCTCCAGCACCGAGGCCGTCACCAGGGTGACCTCCGCGCCGCGGTCTCGCGCCGCCTCGGCCACGGCATGCCCCTGCTTCCCCGACGAGCGGTTGGTGATCACCCGGACGGGGTCGATGGCCTCCCGGGTGCCGCCGGCGCTCACCACGACCCGCCGACCCTGCAGATCACCGGGCGCACCGAACCAGGCCGCCACGCAGGCCACGATGTCGCGGGGCTCGGCCATCCGGCCGGTGCCCACGTCTCCTCCGGCCAGTCGCCCGCTCGCCGGCTCGACGACGCGCACCCCTCGGCGGCGCAGGATGGCCAGGTTCTCCTCCACGGCCGGGTGCTCCCACATCTCGGTGTGCATCGCCGGGCAGACCACCACCGGCGCCCGGGTGGCGAGCAGCGTGGCGGTCAGCAGGTCGTCGGCCATGCCCGCCGCATAGCGGGCGAGGAGGTCCGCCGTGGCCGGAGCGACGACCACGAGGTCGGCCGTCTGGCCGAGGCGGGTGTGCGGGATGCCGCCCTCCCACAGGCCGTCGGGCACGGGCTCGGACGCGAGCGCGGAGAACGTGGCAGCGCCCACGAAGCGGCGAGCGGCATCGGTCATCACGGGCACCACGTGGTGCCCTGCGTCCACGAGCCGCCGGCACACCTCCACCGCCTTGTAGGCGGCGATGCCGCCGGAGACTCCGAGAACGACCCGCACTAGCCGGCGGTGGGCCCCTCGTCGATCACGGCCGGGTCCTCACCGAACGCCCCGCCGGAGATCGCCGCCTCCCTCGACTCGGCCATGGCCCGCTCCTCGCCGTTGTCCTCGTCCTC